>JBDHTJ010000108.1:0-18370 GCA_039808585.1 Hyphomicrobiaceae bacterium
CCCGCAAACGAAAGCTGATCTCGATTGGGCTGTCGGCTCACTTCTTGCGGAAGGCGTCGAGCTTGACGACCTTGGGGCCCGGATCATCGGCCGGCTTTGCAGCTTCCGCCTCGGTGTTCTCCGCCGCGCCAGATTGTGGCGCCGCTGCCTCGGCAGGCTTGTCCGCCGCCTTGTCGCCCGCTGGCTTGCGGGGGGCACGGGGCTTGCGCTCGCTGCGCACGAGCGAGGGAGCCTTGGGCTTGATGCGGGGAGGCGCCGCCTCGTTGTCACCCTCGTCCGCGCCTTCGGGTGTCTTGCCAGCCGTGCCGCCCATCAGGTTCGTATCCTCGAACTGCAGGCCATAGGGCACGCTCGGATCGAAAAACACCTTGATGGCCGTGAACGGCACCACCAACCGCTCGGGAATGCTGTCGAACGTGAGGTTCACCTCGAAGCGGTCTTCGGTGACCATCAGGTCCCAGAAGCGGTGCTGCAGCACCACCGTCATCTCTTCCGGGTAGCGTTCCTTGAGCCGCGGCGACAGGGACACGCCCGGGGCCTTGGTGTTGAACGCGATGTAGAAGTGGTGCTCGCCGGGCAGCCCTGTCTTGGCGACGCGGGCAAGAACAGTGCGGACGACGGCGCGCATGGCACCCTGCGCCAGGGCCTCGTAGTCGATATGGGGCTCGGCAGTCATCTGGAAGCCGTCATTGAGTAAAAGGTACCTTCGGTCGCCCCACGAACCCGGAACTACTCTTGCAACCACTAACACAATGGCCCGCGCCGGACGGGAGCCCGCGTGGAAAGTGGAGGGCTTCTGTTGCCCGGTGCCCTCCGAACCGCGCCTGACGCGGCTAAGCGTCAGGGCTTAGATTTAGGCGTTTCGCGCTGCATTACGCAGCGAGAGCGGCCTCAGCATAGTTGTCGTTGGCAACTATTCTGTGTGACCCGATAACGGCGGTATCATGCCGGGCAAAAGCGCGTCCTTTACACCCTCGTCGATCCTAGTTCGCCCCCATCATCTGCCGCCGCTGCAAAGCTTTTCGTTGGCTTCAGCGGCAGATGGTGGAGGCGCCGGGTACTGCCCCCGGGTCCGATAGGCTTATTCCGACGTCCATTTATCGCCATAGCCGGACGAATCCGGCAGGAAGGAATATAGGCAAGGTCGGCCACAAAAAAAAGCCAAGCTTGCACATTCATCTGCGCGCGGGCGTTGGAGCGGGGCGGGAACTCATGGAAGCGCAGGCAGATCAGGCAACGCCCAAGCTTTCGCCCGCGATGGACGGTGGTTCCTTTGGCCGCGTCTGGTCCGGCAATCCAGCCTTTGCGATCCGAACCCCCTGGGGACCGTGGACGGCGCTGCTGGCCGCCATCGCCATCGCTGTGCTGGCAACCGGGATCGCAGCTATCCTTGCCGGCCTTGGCGTCATCGGCGGTCCCGGCACTATCTCCGGGGACAGCGTGGGCATCGAGATGCTGGGCGCGTGGCAGGCGCTCGTCATCCTGTTCACCCTCATGGCAGCATTCGCCTACGGCCGCCCCCTGTCGGCGACCCTGTCACTGGGCCCGGCACCGGCAGGCGCTGCCGCTTACGGGCAGGCCCTTGCCGTACTCCTTGCTTTCCAGGTCGTGGCCACAGGCGTCGAGTTCGTGCTGATCCCGGATCAGATGTTCCGGGACCTGCGCCATTTCGTGGATCTGGCGCGCGGCCCCTACTTCGTGCTCGGACTGATCGTCATCGCCGTCGGAGCACCCCTGTCGGAGGAGTTGCTCTTTCGCGGTTTCCTGCTGCCTGCGCTCGCCAAATCACGCATCGGCTTTGCGGGTGCCAGCCTTCTCTCCACCACCCTGTGGACAACGCTTCACCTCGGCTACACGGTGGTGGGCCTTGTGGAAGTCTTCCTCGTGGGCCTGCTGTTCTCATGGCTGTTGTGGCGCACGGGCTCCCTTCGCGTGACGATCGTGTGCCACGCGGTTTATAACGGGCTGATCCTGGTGGCACTGCGCTACCTGCCGCTTCCAGCTTCGGCGTTTGCAGGCTGAGGCGAACCCGAAGGCCAGCGCCTGGCGTTGAGTGGTGGAAAGCCTGTGTTGGAAAGCCTGCGGCTGAAGTCCCGGTCGGCGGGAATCACGATATCGAGGCCACATGCAGCAATATCACGATCTCATGCGCCGCGTGCGCAGCGAAGGCGTCCGCAAGACGGACCGCACGGGCACGGGCACACTGTCCGTGTTCGGCCACCAGATGCGCTTCGACCTGAGCGCCGGCTTCCCGCTGGTGACCACGAAGAAGCTGCACGTGAAGTCGATCATCCACGAGTTGATCTGGTTCCTGCAGGGCGACACCAACACCAAGTATCTCAACGCCAACGGCGTCTCGATCTGGGACGAGTGGGCCGACGAGAACGGCGATCTCGGTCCCGTGTATGGCCAGCAGTGGCGCTCCTGGGCGTCCCCCGATGGCCGCTCCATCGACCAGATCCAGGAGGCCGTCGAAACCATCAAGACGAACCCGGACAGCCGCCGCATCATCGTCTCGGCATGGAACCCGGCCGACATCCCCGACATGGCGCTCGCGCCCTGCCACTGCCTGTTCCAGTTCTACGTCGCGGACGGCAAGCTGTCCTGCCAGCTCTACCAGCGCTCGGCCGACGTCTTCCTCGGCGTCCCCTTCAACATCGCCAGCTACGCCCTGCTCACACTGATGATGGCCCAGGTGACGAACCTGCAGCCCGGCGACTTCGTGCACACGTTCGGCGATGCCCACCTTTATCTCAATCACCTGGCGCAGGCCGACCTGCAGCTGTCGCGTGATCCGCGCCCGCTTCCCGTCATGAAGCTGAACCCATCGGTGCGCTCGGTCTTCGACTTCAAGTTTGAGGATTTCACTCTCGAGGGCTACAATCCGCATCCCCACATCAAAGCCGAGGTGGCGGTGTGATCGAAGGCCTGCGCGTCGCGTATGTCGTGGCCGTTGCCGACAACGGCGTCATCGGCCGAGACGGCGGACTGCCTTGGCGCCTTTCCTCCGACCTCAAGCATTTCCGCCGGATGACGCTCGGCAAGCCCGTGATCATGGGCCGAAAAACCTTCGCATCCATCGGCAAGCCGCTCGACGGGCGTGACAACATCGTGCTCACGCGCCAGCAGGGCTTCGCAGCCAACGGGGTCGAGGTTGCGACGACGCCTGAAGCTGCCCTGGCGGCTGCCGCTGTGAAGGCGCGCGCGCGCGGCAGCGACGAAATTTCCGTCATCGGCGGCGCAGAGGTCTACGCCCTGCTGATGCCGTGGGCCGACCGCATGTATCTGACGCGCGTGCATGCCAGTCCCGATGGGGACGCGCATTTCGAAATCAACATGGGGCAATGGCGGGAGGTGGAGCGCACCGAGATGTCCCGCTCCGAAAAAGACGCCCATTCAGCAACATTCATCACGCTCGACCGCTGCTGAAAGCGCACGCCTTTCGCCCTCGCGGCTTCGCAAAGCGCGAGGAGACAGGAGAGGGCGCGGGTGCAAGCCGCTGATCGCTGGGTTTGGGAAAGCTGGCGCGGTCTCGCACCCGCCGCCGCGCTGATGCCCCTCGATCCAGGAAACATCCGGCTGCCTGAATCTTTTTCACCGGCCCCGCCGTTGCGCGACGCATCCGCTGCATGGATCGCTGAAGCGTCCTCGAGCGACGCCCTCTCACCGCAGCGGTGCGAGGCCCATGATAGCGGCAATGGGCGAGTCGGGGATAAGTCCCGCCAAGGCAAACGCCGGCCTTCAGGCCAACGACACCGGGATGCTCAGGAAGCCGCGGAAGCGGGCGCGACCGCCGCGGACGGCCTTCGCGCGCAGCCGATAGCGCGGAAAGCGCTTCAGGAAGCGGCCGATGGCGATGCGGCCTTCCATGCGCGCGATGTTGAGGCCAACGCAGAAGTGCGGCCCCGACGCGAAGGCCAGGTGCCGGTTCGGCTCGCGCGCGAGATCCAGCCGGTCGGGATCGGCGAACTCTTCCGGATCACGGTTGGCGCCGGCGATGCAGGTGGTGATGAAGGTGCCGGCCGGCATGCGCACGCCGCCCACCTCGACCTCCTCCGTCACCAGGCGGTTGCCGATCTGCACCGGGCTCTCGTAGCGCAGGAATTCCTCCACCGCGGTGTGGATGAGCGAGGGATCGGCCAATAGGCGCGCCTTCTCCTGCGGATGCTCGAGCAGGGTATAGAGCCCGTTGCCGATAAGGTTCGTCGTCGTCTCGTGACCGGCGTTGAGGATGAAGATCACGTTCTGCAGAAGCTCGATCTCGGAAAGCTTCTCGCCCCCCTGCTCGCCCTGGATCAGGCGCGTCAGCACATCGCGCGCGGGGTCTCCAGGATTGCGGCGGCGGTCGTCCACGAGGACGCGCAGGTAATCGAGAAAGTCGGCAACGGCCTTCTCCCCGATCGCCAGCATCTCCTTGCTCGGCGCCGGCTCCAGGGCCCCCAGGATTGCCAGCGACCAGTCGCGCAGTGGCGAGCGCAGATCGTGGGGAATGGCAAGCAGGTTTCCGATCACCTCGATCGGCACGGCGGCCGCAAGATCGGCGATGAGATCCGCCTCGCCCTTCTTCTCCATGTTGTCGAGCAGTTGGTCGCACAGCGCCACCATCGGCGCCTCCATGTCCGCCACGGCCCGCGGATTGAGCGCGCCAGCGATGATCTTGCGCACGCGCGTGTGCAGCGGCGGATCGTTGAAGATGAGGCTCGTGGTGTGATGCTGATAGAGCAGGCCGTCGCCGAACTTCGGAAGGAACTCCTTCTTCTTGTCGGAAGAGAAGCGGCGCGGGTCCTTGTAGATGAAGTCGCAGTCCTCGCACCGCGAGACGAGAAAGCCACCGCCTGGCAGTTCCTTCACCGGCGCAAAGTCACGCAGCGCGTTGTAGACCGGGTAGGGGTTCTCGATGAAATCCGCACCGATCTTGCGCAGATCGAAGTTGGCAGCGACGCTGCGTGCTTCATCCTCTGTCGCAAAGCGCTGCGGCGATGGTACCGGGTCTGCCATCATCTGTCGTCTCCACCTGTTCTCGCTGCTTGTGCCGGTCGGGCCGCAGCGCTTGTCGTATTTGCTCAGACCTTGCCCGCACGCGCCCCGTCCCACCACGGACACGCGCCGGGCATGAGTTGATAGTTGCCATCCAGCACCTGCACCGGCGCACGCACGCCCTCGTCCGCCACCTTGGCGCGGATTGCACGGGCAGCCGCAAGCTGCTCGGGCGGCAGCCAGGAACGGTCGTGTCCCCAGATGCTGGGGCCGCCGGTCATCTCGACAGGCGTCCAGGTGGCCGGATCGATCGTGCGGCCGCCCCAGCCGTATTCGATCATGAACTCGTTGGGCGTCCTTGCGTAGAACGACGTCATGAAGTCGTTGGTGTGGCGGCCGAGCGTGGTGCCGATCCGCTCCTTGGGAGCGAGGTTGGCGATGTCGTAGGCCTGCCCCACGTCGTCGAGACTGTAGAGTTCCATCATCAGGTGATGGATGCCGCTGCGGCCCGTGCCGATCAGCGCCAGGCTGTGATGCCGCCCGTTGATGTGAAAGAAGTAGGCCTGGAACGGTTTCAGCATGTAGTCGGACAGGGCGAAGCCCAGGACGTCCTGGTAGAACCAGCGCGCATCCTCGAAGCGCTCCACGTTGAGCACCACGTGGCCCATGCCGAGCGCGCCGGTGCGGAAGCCCGAAATGGGACGTCCGGCCTGGAAGGGCGTGTCCGCTACCTCGGCGCCATGAAACGCCTCGAGGCGGTTGCCCATGGGATCTGCGAAACTGATGCCCCCTGCCACGCCGCGGAGCGCTGCACTGGCTGTATCGAGGCGGGCAACCTGCACCTTCGCGGCTTCAAGCCGGCCTGCCAGCGCATCGAGCGTGGCGGCATCCTCCACCTCCCAGCCGAACACGTGCCGGGCTGGCGCCTCGCGCGACACCACGATCCGCTGCTTGCGGTCATCCATGCGGAAGCGAAGCGCAGTGGCCGTGCGCTCCACAAGCTGCAGCCCCAGGAATTTCGGGCCGTAGTCGGCCCAGTCATCGAGCCGGTCCGAATGAAGCCCGGCATAGCCGAATGCGCTCAACACGGCGCACCTCCTCCCGTTCTTGTCCTTCTTGGCTTTCGGTAAGCGACCTTAATCCCACCCCGGGCGGCGGCAAGGGGGGCGGAAGCCCGCACCGGCGCCGGATTTATGTGTTGCAAATTTTTGGCTTCTATCGGAATTATTGTAACATGAGCCGGCGACGTTCGCATTGCCAGCTTGCGTTGCGGGGCCGATAATCAGCTCGCGACCAACAACAACAATTCAATCCTGTTTCGGGAGGACAACATGAACTCGCGCAAAGCCGCGCTCGCGGCTGCTTCTCTCTTCGCGTTCGCAGCATGGGGCGTGCCGGCGCACGCCCAGGACAAGATCAAGATTGGCTCGGCCACGGCGGTGACGGGCCCTGCGTCCTTCCTTGGCGACCCGATCGCCAAGACGCTCAAGATGATGGTGGACGACATCAACAAGAAGGGCGGCGTGCTCGGCAAGCAGATCGAACTCGTCCTCTATGACACGGGCTCCGATCCCACGAAGGCCAAGCAGTTCGCAGAGCGCATGGTGACGGAGGACAAGGTCGTCGCCCAGGTCGGCGGCACCACCACCGCCGAAACGATGGCCATGGTCCCCGTCTTCGAGGAGGCGCAGATCCCCTTCATCTCCATGGGCGGCGCCGTCGTCATCGTGGAGCCGGTGAAGAAGTACGTCTTCAAGACGCCGCACACCGACAAGATGGCTTGCGAGAAGATCTTCGAGGACATGAAGAAGCGCGGCCTCACCAAGATCGGCATGATCTCGGGCCAGGACGCGTTCGGCAAATCCATGCAGGCGCAGTGCAAGGGCGTCGTCGGCAAGTACGGCATAGAGATCCTGGCCGACGAGACCTACGGCCCCACCGACAACGACATGACGGCACAGCTCACCAAGATCAAGGGCACGCCGGGCATCCAGGCCGTGATCAACCCGGGCTTCAGCCAGGGCCCTGCCATCGTCACGCGCAACTATCGCCAGCTCGGCATCACCGTGCCGCTCTACCAGAGCCACGGCGTGGCGTCGAAGCAGTTCATCGACCTCGCCGGCGACGCCGCCAACGGCGTACGGCTCGTGGCCGCCGCTCTGCTCGTTGCAGAAAAGCTGCCCGACAGCGATCCGCAGAAGCCCGTCGTCGTGAACTACAAGAAGGCCTACGAGGAAACCACCAAGTCGCCCGTCTCCACCTTCGGCGGCCACGGCTATGACGGCCTCAACATCCTCGTCGATGCCATCAAGCGCGCCAATTCCACCGATCCGCAGAAGATCCGCGATGCCATCGAGCAGACCAAGAACTTCATGGGCACCGGCGGCCTCGTGAACATGAGCCCAACAGACCACATGGGTCTCGACCTCACGGCCTTCCGGATGCTCGAAATCAAGAACGGCGGCTGGGAGTTGCTGAAGGACTGACGCGAGCCTCCGCACCCGCCCTTTGCGTCGCATAGCCAAAGGGCGGGTGCAGCTTCCGGCAGAAGGGTCAACACGTTCAGGGCCTGGTTCTTGCGAAGGACGCGCGGCCGCGTCCATCTCAGCCGATCAGGCTCAAAGGGAAGCACGCACCGGCGGCCATGTCGCAATTCCTGCAGTTCTTGTTCTCAGGCCTCACCGAGGGCGCGGTCTATGCGATGGTCGCGCTCGGCTTCACCATCATTTACAACGCCTCCGACGTCGTGAACTTCGCCCAGGGCGAATTCGTCATGCTGGGCGGCATGGTGACGTTCTTTGCCAATGCCGCCGGCATTCCCCTGCCCTTCGCGGCGCTCATGGCCATCATGGCCGCCGTGGTGGCAGGCCTGGCTCTCAACAAACTTGCGATTGAGCCCGCGCGCGGGGCAGGCGTCGTCAACCTCATCATCATCACCATCGGCGCCTCTATTTTCATCAAGGGCGTTGCGCAGCTCGTCTTCGACAAGCGTTTCCACCGCTTTCCGGCGTTCTCAGGCGACGAACCGATCCGCGTGCTCGATGCCACCATCCTGCCGCAGAGCCTGTGGGTGCTGGCGGGTGCCTGCAGCATCTTCCTTGCGCTGTGGATGTTCTTCTCGCATACGCTCACCGGCAAGGCCATCACCGCCGTCGCCTCGAACCCGCTCGCGGCGGAACTCGTCGGCATCAATACGCGGCGCATGATGGCGCTGTCGTTCGCGCTTTCGGCGGCGATCGGCGCCATTGCCGGAATCCTCATCACGCCGATCTCGCCCACCTCCGTCGAGGTCGGGACGCTGCTGGCGCTGAAGGGCTTCGCCGGCGCCATGCTGGGTGGCATGGGCAATCCACTCGGCGCCGTGGCAGGCGGCCTCCTCGTCGGCATCATCGAGAAGATGAGCGCGGGCTATCTCAGCACCAACTACAAGGACGCCGTCGCCTTCATCCTGATCATCCTGACGCTGCTGGTGCTGCCCGCCGGCCTGTTCGGCCGCGTCAAGGTGGAGCGGGTGTGATGCTACGCGCGCTTCTTAGCCATCGCGCTGTCGGCCTGTTGGTGATCGCGCTGGTGATCGTCGTCGCGCCGGCCTTCTTCCCTTCCACCTTCTACCACCGCATGGGCACGGCGATCTTCATCGCCGGCCTCGCCGTGGTCGGCCTCAACATCCTGATGGGGCTTGCAGGGCAAGTGAGCCTTGGGCACGCCGGCTTCTACGGCATCGGCGCTTATGCGGTGGCCATCGGCCCTGCGAGCTTCGACGTGCCCTCGTGGCTCTCAATGCTCATCGGCCTCGCCGTTGCCGCCGCCGTCGCATTCCTGGTCGGCCGGCCGATATTGCGGCTCAAGGGACATTATCTTGCCGTCGCCACCCTCGGCTTCGGCATCCTGGTCTCGATGGTGCTCACGAACGAAGGCGCATGGACCGGCGGCCCCGACGGCATGAGCGTCAAGCGGCTGGTGCTCTTCGGCTGGGTGATCAAGGATCGCCAGACCTGGTACTGGGTGAGCGCCGCCGTGCTGCTCGCTGGCGCCGTCCTCGCCGTCAACCTCATCGACAGCCCCACGGGCCGCGCCTTGCGCGCGCTGCACGACAGCGAGGTGGCCGCCGCCGTCAACGGCATCGACGTGGCGCGCTACAAGCTCATCGCCTTCGTCATATCTGCCTGCTACGCGAGCCTCGCCGGCTCCCTTGCCGCACTTTCGGATGCCTTCATCACACCGGCCTCGGCGGGCTTCCTCAAGTCGATCGAGCTCGTCACCATGGTTGTGCTCGGCGGCATGGGCTCCGTCATCGGCGGCATCCTGGGGGCGGCCTTCCTCGAGGTCCTGCCGCAACTGCTCGCCCACATGCAGGAGGTGGAGCACGTGCTGCTCGGCCTCATCATCATGCTCGTCATGATCTTCATGCGCGACGGCCTGTTTCCCACCATCGCGCGACGCTTCCGGCGGGCCGCCTCATGAGCCTCCTCGCCGTCCAGAACATTGCGATCCAGTTCGGTGGCGTGAAGGCCGTCGACGATCTCAGCTTCTCGGTCGACAAGGGACAGATCTTCTCGATCATCGGACCCAATGGTGCCGGTAAGACCACCCTCTTCAACATCATCTCGGGTCTCTATCGCCCCACCCGCGGCAGCATCGCGCTCGAAGGCAGTGACGTCACGGGCCTGCCACCGCATCTCCTGGCGCGTCGCGGGCTTTCGCGCACCTTCCAGAACCTGCAGATCTTCTACCGCATGACTGCGCTCGAGAACGTCATGGTAGGCTGCCACCTCAAGGAGCGCCGCAGCGTGTTCCCGCATCTCCTCTCGCTGCCGTCTGTGAAGCGGCAGAACCGCGAGAGCCGCGAGCGCGCCGAAGCCCTGCTCGCCTACGTCGGGCTCGCCGACGAAGCCCACAAGGACGCCGGCAACCTCTCCTATGGCGCGCTGAAGCGCCTCGAGATCGCGCGGGCGCTTGCGGCCGATCCCAAGCTGCTGCTTCTCGACGAGCCGGCTGCCGGCTGCAACCACGTCGAGACGGAGGAAATCGACGCGCTCATCCAGGATATCGCGGCCAAGGGCATCACGGTCGCCCTCGTTGAGCACGACATGAAGCTCGTGATGAAGATCTCGCATCGCATCCTGGTGCTCGACTACGGCCGCAAGCTTGCGGAGGGCAGCGCGCAGGACGTGCGCGCCAACCCGGAAGTGATCCGCGCCTATCTCGGTTCGCAGGCCAACGTGGGGGCGCAACATGCGAGCGCCTGAAGGTGGATGGCTGCAGGTGCAGGGACTGGCCAGCCACTATGGCCGCATCCAGGCCCTCCGCGATGTCTCCCTCACCGTGGAGAAGGGCGAGATCGTCGCCCTCGTCGGTGCCAACGGTGCCGGCAAGACGACGCTGCTGCGCGCCGTCTCCGGCGTGCAGCCAGCCACCGCCGGCCGCATCGCCTTCGACGGCGAAGACATCACCCGCGTCAACGCCAACGGGCGCGTCAAGCGGGGCATCGCGCAGGTGCCGGAAGGCCGCCAGATCTTTTCGCCGCTCTCGGTCGCCGACAACCTGCGCATGGGCGCCTACCTGCGCAGCGACGCGGCCGAGATCGCAGCCGACATGGACCGCATCTACGCCATGTTCCCGATCCTCGCCGAGTTTCGCGCCCGCCCGGGTGGCTCGCTGTCAGGCGGCCAGCAGCAGATGCTGGCGCTCGGCCGGGCCCTGATGTCGCGTCCGCGCCTGCTTCTCCTCGACGAACCCAGCATGGGGCTGGCGCCGGTGATCGTCGACCAGATCTTCGCGGCCATCGTGCGCCTCAAGTCGGAGGGCATGACGATCTTCCTCGTGGAGCAGAACGCCTTCGCCGCGCTGTCCATCGCCGATCGTGGCTATGCACTCGAAACCGGCACCGTCATTCTCTCAGGCACGGGCCAGGCGCTGCTGGCGGACGAGAAGGTGAAGGAAGCCTATCTCGGCATCTGACATTGCTGCAGCGTCACGCCGCCCGGAACAGGCGCACTGCCTCGTCGCATTCGAAGAGATAGAGGAGCACGCGCAGCGCCTGCCCCCGCGGTCCGGAAAGCCCGGGATCCTGCGCCATGATGAGGTGGGCGTCATCACGGGCCGCAGCCAGCAGTTCCTGGAAGTTTGGAACTTCGGCCACGCGGAACTCGGGCATGCCGCTCTGGCGCGCGCCCAGCACCTCGCCGCCGCCCCGCAGCTCCAGGTCCTTTTCCGCGATGAGGAAGCCGTCCTCGCTCTCGCGCATCATGTCGAGGCGCGACTGCGCCGTCTCTCCCAGCGGCGCCTTGTAGAGCAGCATGCAGTAGGATTGCCGCTCGCCGCGGCCCACGCGACCGCGCAGCTGGTGCAGCTGGGCAAGGCCGAAGCGCTCGGCATGCTCGATCACCATGATCGAGGCGTTGGGAACGTTGACACCCACCTCGATCACCGTGGTGGCGACGAGCAGCTTCATGCGGTTCTCGGAAAAGGCCGCCATCGCCGCATCCTTGGCCGCGGCACTCATGGCACCATGCAGAAGCCCCACGTTGTCCGCCCCGAAGATCTGCGACAGGTGCGCATGCCGCTCTTCCGCCGCCGCCAGCTCTGAGGCGTCCGAACTCTCGATGAGGGGGCACACCCAATAGATCTGCGCGCCTTGCGCCACCGCACGCTTCAATCCGTCGATGACGTCGTCCAGGCGATCGGTCGAAACCTTCGTGGTCGTGATCGGCTTGCGGCCTGCGGGCTTCTCGGTCAGACGCGAAACGTCGAGATCGCCATAGTGCGTCATCAGCAACGTGCGCGGGATCGGCGTTGCCGTCATGACAAGCACGTTGGCGCCACCGCTGCCGCCCTTGGTCTGAAGGGCGAGGCGCTGATGCACGCCGAAGCGATGCTGCTCGTCGATCACGGCGAAGGCGAGATCCTTGAACACGACGTCCGGCTGGAACAGCGCGTGCGTGCCGATGAGGATGTCGATCTCGCCGGAGGCCAGCCGTTCCAGCAGCTCGGCGCGCGGACGTCCCTTCTCGCGACCTGTGAGAAGCCCCAGCGTCAGTCCCGCAGCCTGCGCCAGCGGCGCAATGGTTTCCGCGTGCTGGCGGGCCAGCACTTCCGTCGGTGCCATGAGTGCCGCCTGCGCGCCCGCTTCCACCGCGATCGCCATCGACATCAGCGCCACGACCGTCTTGCCGGAGCCGACGTCGCCCTGCAGCAGGCGCAGCATACGATGCGGCGCGCCCATGTCGTCCTCGATCTCGCGCAAGGCTGTGTGCTGCGACTTCGTCAGGCCGAACGGCAGCGCCTTGGCTATGCGGGCGCGAATGTGCCCCTTGCCGCCGATCGCGCGGCCCGCCTGCGCCTTGAGATTCTGCCGGACGAGCGCGAGCGCAAGCTGGCCCGCGAGCAGCTCGTCATAGGCGAGGCGCTGCCAGGGCATCGCGCCGGGTGAGATGTCTGCGGCATCCTCGGGCCGATGGATGCGGGCAAGCGCGCTGTTGAAATCCGGCCAGCCCCGCTCCTTGAGCCACGTGGGCTCCTGCCATTCCGGCAGTCGCGGCATCTTCTCCAGCGCCTGCCGCGCCGCCTTGATCAGCACCTTGCCCGACAACCCGGCGGTCAAGGGATAGACCGGTTCGAGCATCGGCAGCTCCGCACGCGCTTCCGGAGCCACGATGTAATCCGGATGCGTCATCTGCATGCGGTCGTTGTAGCTCTCGATGCGGCCGGAGATGGTGCGCATGGCACCCACCGGAAGCTGCCGCTCGATGAAACTGCGCTCGGCATGAAAGAAGACGAGGTCGATCTGTCCCGTCTCGTCCTCGCACAGCACCTTGTAGGGCGCGCGCGCATTGCCACGCGGCGAGGGCCGATGCTTCAGAACGCGCACCTCGAGCGTGGCGATGGTGCCGGGCACCGCCGCCGCGACCGTAGGCGTCGCACGACGGTCGATGACGCCGGTCGGCATATGCCACAGCACGTCGATGACGCGCGGCTCCGTCACGCCCGGAGGCAGGCGCAGCGCCTTCTTCAGCAGCTGCTCCATGCGCGGACCGATGCCGGTGAGGCTTTTCGCGTTGGCAAACAACGGGATCAGCGGGGCTGGACGCATCGCGCGGGGCGTACTTTCGTCGACTGCTTTCGGTTGAGCGAGGCATAGGCCCCGCCCTCGGCACGGGCTCGGCCGGTGCAAGGCAGGCGCGCCAACTTCGCGTCTGGCGTCGCGGGCGGCTCGAGCCTATATCAGCGGGCCCGAGCCTGATGGGACCTGCCCGGTCCGTCAAGCGGTGCGCGCTGCTTGTCCCCTCCCGGCGCGGGTGCGGGGCCACGTTCTGCGTTGTGCCGGGCAAACGTTTTCCACAGGCAACCAGAAACGTCACACCGAAAGAGACGCCTTCCGTGAGCATCGACCTCGAAACCCGCCGCCGCCGCGCCATCTACCGTGCGGAGCACCGCGGCACGAAAGAGATGGATTTGGTGCTGGGCCCCTTCGCGCGCGCCAGGATCCAGGCCATGGACGAGGCACAGCTTGCGCATTTCGAGGCGCTGCTGCTCGAGCCGGATCCCGAGCTGCAGGAGATGGTGTTCGGATCGACGCCGCCGTCCACCACGTACGCTGATCTCATGGCCGAGATCCGTGCGTTTCACGGTTTGATGGCAAGCTGACGGATCGATGATGGCGGACGGAGCGAAAACGGAAGCGGCGGTAAAGCCCGCGCCGCACCGCGAGGTTCTGGCGGGGGTGCCGGACGGGCTTGCACCGCTGGTGCTGGCGCAGCTCCTCGACGAGCAGAAGGTCGCGGCCCCCATCGCCATCCACGTGGCGCGGGATGACCGCCGCGTCGAAGCCATTACGGAAGGCCTCAAGTTCTTCGCGCCCAAGGTGCGCGTGGTGCCGCTGCCGGCCTGGGACACGGTGCCCTACGACCGCATCGGCCCCAACCCGGAGATCGTCTCCGAACGCGTGGCGACGCTCGCCCGCCTCGTGGCACAGGCACGCAAGCAGCCGACACTGGTGCTGACCACGGCCAACTCCATCCTGCAGCGCCTGCCCCCGCGCGACTTCATCCGCAAGTCGCTCAAGACGCTGGCCGCGGGTCAGCGCCTGGACATGGGCGAGCTTGTGCGGCGCCTGAACCTCGCGGGCTTCCAGCGCACCGGCGCCGTCATGGAAGCTGGCGAATATGCCGTACGTGGCGGCATTCTGGACCTGTTCCCGCCCGGCCGGTCTCAGCCCGTACGCCTCGATTTCTTCGGCGACACGATCGAGCATATCAAGGCCTTCGACCCCGAGACGCAGCGCACAGCGAAAATCGTGCAGAAGCTGACGCTGATGCCAATCAGCGAGGTGGCGTTCGGCGGCGAGGCCGAGAAGCGCTTCCGCACCGCCTACATCGCAACCTTCGGTCCTACGACAGGCGAGGACGAGCTTTACGAGGCCGTGAGCGCGGGGCGCCGCTATCCCGGCATGGAGCATTGGCTTCCCTTCTTCCACGAGCATCTCGAGACCATCTTCGACTATGCGCCCGACGCGCCCGTCAGCTTCGACCATCTGATCGAGGAATCGATTGCCGAGCGCTTTGCCCTTATCGAAGATCACTACCAGGCCCGCGTGAACGGCCTCGAGGCGGCGACCTTCGGCGCTCCGCCCTACAAACCCGTGCCGCCGCAAACTATGTTCCTCACGCGCGAGGAATGGAACCGCCTGCTCGACCAGCGCACCGTCAGCGCCATGACGCCGTTCGAGCCCGCAACGGAGAAGGCGGGCCTGGGCTTGCGCTCCTTCGCAGGCCGCATCGGCTACAATTTCGCAGCGGAACGGGCCGGCGAGATACGCAACGTCTTCGAGGCCACTGTCGCCCACATCCGCCAGCAGATCGCCAACGGCCGGCGCGTCATCGTTGCAGCCTTCACGCCGGGCGCGCGCGAACGCCTTGCGACGCTGCTGGCCGAGCACGCCCTCACCGACACGCGAAAGATCGAGAGCTTCGAGGAGGCGAGCGCCCTCCCCGCCCATATCGTGGCCCTCGCCGTGCTCAACGTGGAGCAGGGCTTCGAGGCGCACGGCGTCGTCGTCATCGCCGAGCAGGATATTCTCGGCGACCGTCTCACCAGGCCACGGCGCAAGGCAAAGCGCGCCGCCGACGTCATCACCGAGGCTACGAGCCTTGCTGTCGGCGATCTCGTGGTTCACGCCGATCACGGCATCGGCCGCTTCGACGGCCTCACCACCATCACCGCGCTGGGAGCCCCGCACGACTGCCTCGAGATTGGCTATGCCGGTGGCGACAAGCTCTATCTGCCCGTCGAGAACATCGAGCTGCTGACGCGCTATGGCTCCGCCGATGGCGGCGTACAGCTCGACCGGCTCGGCGGCGCGGCCTGGCAATCGCGCAAGGCCCGCCTCAAGCAGCGCCTGCGGGAGATCGCCTCCGAACTCATCAAGATCGCGGCCCTGCGCCAGCTCAAGCAGGCCCCTGCCATGCTGCCACCGGGGAATGCCTTCGACGAGTTCGTCGCGCGCTTCCCCTACGAGGAGACGGAGGACCAGGCGGCAAGCATCCAGTCGGTCCTCGACGACCTCGGCTCCGGCAAGCCCATGGATCGGCTCGTGTGCGGTGACGTCGGCTTCGGCAAGACGGAAGTCGCCATCCGTGCCGCCTTCGTGGCGGCGCTCGCGGGCTATCAGGTGGCCGTGGTGGTGCCCACCACGCTGCTTGCCCGGCAGCACTTCGCCACCTTCTCGAAGCGCTTCAAGGGCCTCCCTATCCGTGTCGCCCAGGCCTCGCGTCTCGTCGCGGCGAAAGACCTTGCAGCCACCAAGCAGGCGCTGCAGGACGGCCAGATCGACATCGTCGTCGGCACGCATGCGCTGCTCGGCAAGACCATCCAGTTCGCGCGGCTGGGCCTTCTCATCGTCGACGAGGAACAGCATTTCGGCGTCGGCCACAAGGAACGCCTCAAGCAGCTGCGCGAGGACGTGCACGTGCTGACCCTTACGGCGACGCCAATCCCGCGCACCCTGCAATTGGCGCTCTCGGGCGTGCGCGAGTTGTCGCTCATCACCACGCCGCCGGTCGACCGCCTTGCAGTGCGCACCTACATCTCGCCCTTCGATCCCGTCATCATCCGCGAGGCGCTACGGCGCGAGCGCTATCGCGGCGGCCAGAGCTTCTACGTCGTGCCGCGCATCACCGATCTCGACGACATCGCCGAGTTCATGCGCGAGCATCTGCCGGAACTGCGCGTGGCGCGCGCCCATGGCCAGCTGACGCCGGCGCAGCTGGAAGACGTGATGACCGCCTTCTACGACGGGCAGTACGACGTTCTCCTGTCGACGGCGATCGTGGAATCGGGCCTCGACATCCCCAATGCCAACACGCTGATCGTGCATCGGGCCGATATGTTCGGCCTCGCCCAGCTCTACCAGCTCAGGGGCCGCGTGGGCCGCTCCAAGGCGCGTGGCTATGCCTACTTCACCACGCCGAACGGCCAGAAGCTCACCGAGACCGCCGCGCGCCGCCTCAAGGTGCTGCAATCGCTCGATACGCTGGGGGCCGGCTTTTCACTCGCCTCGCACGACCTCGACATTCGCGGCGCCGGCAACCTGCTGGGCGACGAGCAGTCGGGCCACATCAAGGAAGTGGGCTTCGAGCTCTACCAGGCGATGCTGGAAGAGGCGGTCGCGGCACTCAAGGGCGGCGATCTTGGCGAAGCGGAAGAGCAGTGGAGCCCGCAGATCTCGCTCGGCACCTCGGTGCTCATCCCCGAGACCTACGTCGCCGACCTGCAGATCCGCCTCGGCCTCTACCGCCGCCTGTCGACGCTGGAGAAGCGCGCTGACATCGATGCCTTCGCGGCAGAACTCACCGACCGCTTCGGCGAGCTTCCCGACGAGGTGCGCCATCTGCTCGACGTCATGGAGATCAAAGCCTACGCGAAGGTTGCCGGGTTGCAGCAGCTGGATGCGGGCCCCAAGGGCTGCGTGATCACCTTCCGTCGGAACCAGTTCTCCAACCCCGAGGGACTTGTCGGCTTCATCCAGAAGTCCAAGGGCATCGTGAAGATGCAGGCCGACCACAAGCTTGTGTTCCGCGCCGACTGGGACCTCGACCAGAAGCGTCTCAAGGGCGTGCGCGACCTCGTCAGCAAGCTCGCAGAGATCGCACAGTCCGCCCGCAAGGTGGCGTGAAACCTGACCGCAAACCTGGCCTCGCGCGTCTCATGGCGCGCGGAACAGGTAGAGCGGGCTCGACCACATGCGGTGCCCGTCCTCCTGCTGCACGCGCACATGGAGCCGCGTATCGCCCTGCGAACGCACCTTGACGCGGCGCGTGAGCTTCAGGCGGCGCTGCGTCATGCGATCGGGCAGGCGCTGCAGGCGGATCGCCCGCTCCAGGCCGCCCGCTTCGAACGTCCGGGGCACCACGCCGAGGTCCGCGATCGCCACGTCGCCGGAAACCGGCTTGGTGGCGAAGGAAAGGCTGCCCGCATGCGGATCCTGCAGCCACAGGTCGATGCCGCCGTAGTTGCCGGTCGTCACGGCCTTCCATGACAGGCGCGTTGCGTCCTGGCTCTGGATGCCGCGATCGAGATTCCAGTTGTTGATGACATGCGTACGCACGATGGCATTGCCGGAAATGGTGAGTGTGCCGTCCCACGTCGTGGTGCGGGCGCGACCGCGATATTCCGCACCCTCGTAGGTAAGCCGCACGCGCGCGCCCAGGTCGGCCTGGCCATAGGGGCGCACCGTCTCGAGCAGGTCCAGCCCATCGAAAATGTCGAGCCGTTCAATGGCGGCGGAGCCGACCACGTCGATCGTCAGCTCCACCTCGTCGTCCGCCACCTGCACGATGTCGCCCATCAGGGCTTGCCGCACCGGCGCCGAAGGCGAGGCGCCGAGTGCCGGATCACGCGCGAAGAGGCGTCCCTCCTGCGCGAGGCCGGCCCGCACATCGAGCAGGGCGCGGTTCCCCGTCGTCGCGTAGTGCCGGCGCGCGCGCATGGAGGCGAAGATGCCATCGCGGTCGAGCTTGTCCGCCAGGAAGCAGGTGAGACCGCCGTAGCTGCCGAAGAACGACGCGCCGGGATAGCAGGCGCCGGGCCTGCCCTTGTGCCCGTCCGAGTTGCCGACGATGCCCACGCGATAGTTCTTCTCGAAGGCATCGCGCACGATCCACTCGAACGTGCCCCAGGCGGAATGCACTTCCACCGCCGTCTCGAGCCGTCCGTCGTGCGCGAACTTGATGTCGGCGTAACGTCCGCCGACGTGCGCCATCACCACGCAATCCCTGCCTTCGAGCTTCTTGAACAACTCGTGCGCATCATGCGCATCGGTGCCCTCGTCCGCGATGTCGATGGCATCGGCGATCTGCGCGTGCGACGAGCGATGGATGGTCTCGCCCTCGTGCCG
>JBDHTJ010000109.1:0-17981 GCA_039808585.1 Hyphomicrobiaceae bacterium
CGGAACGTGCGGGAGCCACAAACTCGTCCGTCATCGCCGCGAAGGCGGCGATCCACGCAAGCCCGGATTAATCCGCCTCCCTCTCCTCTCTGCCTTCCCGGGCGAGCACAGCGAGACCCGGGACCTTTCCCACGCGCGGGGAAGGATCCCGGATAGCCGCGCTTTCAGCGCGTCTTCCGGGAAGGCAATCGTGGGGAGCGGTGCCGGTCCCTCACAGGCTTGCGATTGCGCCCGTCATTGCGAACGTGACGGAGGTGCGGGAGCCGCCTGCAGGCTGCCGCGCATGCGGCAGATCACTTGCCCATCTTGAAGAAGGCGGCGAGTTCCGGACGTGGCGATTTCATCTCGAGGATGGTGGAGTCTTCCAGCGCCTCGACGGAGTGCAGCACGCCCTTGGGGTGCCGGCACGTGTCGCCCGCTTCGGCGATGAACTCGCGGCCATCGACGACGCATTTCAGGCGGCCCCGCAGCAGATAAACCACGGATTCGTGCTGGTGCGCGTGAAGGCCGGTGCCCACGCCCCGGCCGTAGAAGATCTCGAGCGCCGTCATCTCGTCGCCCTGCATCAGCGGCTTGACGAGGATGTCGCCGCCGAACGTCGGCACGCCCTCGACCGCGCTCACCTTGATCGGCGTGATGTCGCTGCTTCTGGAACTGATCATGGGATCTGCCACCCTCGTCTTCGCCAATGTCACTCGAGGCGATGGTCGACGAAAGCGGTGCGGTCCGCAAGCCCCGTCACTTCGCAGCGGTGATGATGAGTGCGCTGATCTTGCCGTCGATGGGGCCGGCGCCGAAGCGCGCTTGCAGTGCCTTCGTCGCGGCATCCGTAGCCGACTGCAGAGCCCCCGCGTCCCGCGCCAGGATCTCGTTGCGCAGCGGCGTGCCCTCGCAATAGGCGAAGGCTGCATCGATCGGCCGGGAGGCCCTGCTCGTTTCCGTGACCCGCGAGATGGAAACGCGGCTGAAGCCTGCCTCGGCAAGGTGTGCGCGGATTGCGGCTTCGTCCGCGTGTCCGTGCGGTGTCCGCGCCAGGAACAGCGGAGGATCGTTCGGGAACATCCCGCCCACGGCCTGCGTCACCACGTGCGCGAACACGTTCTCTTCTATGCCGTCCCAGATGCTGAACAGAAACGTGCCGCCTGCGCGCAGCACGCGACGGGCTTCACGGTATCCGGCCACCTTGTCGGGGAAGAACATCGCGCCGAACTGGCACACGACACAGTCGAAACTCGCGTCGGGGAACGGCAGGGCAAGGGCATCTGCCGGCTGCAGCGCGGCACGTGTCGCAACGGCAGGCCTGCGCGCCGCCGCTTCCAGCATCGGCGGATTGAGATCGGTCGTGATGATCTTGGTGGAAGCGGGCAGCGTCGTACACAATGCCTCCGACACGACGCCGGTGCCGGCTGCGGTCTCGAGCACGGACTGCGGGGCGAGTAAAGCAACGCGGGCAGCCATGTCGCGCGCGTAAGGCTCGAAGATCAGCGGCACGAGGAAGCGATCGTAGATTTCAGGGATCGAGCCTGCGAACAGCTTGTCATCCGCCATGATGCCCTCCTGTCGATCGAGAGCACCGAGAGTGCGCGCGCACCTCCGATTGATCAAGAAAACAACAAAGCGTCGGCGCTGCCTTGGCGAAGCATCGCGTTTCTCGAGCTTTGCGGTGAAGGGATTTCCGCACCGCGGAGCAGAGCAGGAAGATGCCCTTCGGGCCCCTCTCCGTGGGAGGGAGAGGGGGCCCGCGTGGCATGCGCAAGAGCAGTAAGCGTCCTCAGGCCAGGGGAGGGACCCGGCCTCGAGAGAGCGGGAAGACCGGACGCAGCCCGTCGCGCCGGGCCTTGTTAGTGCAGGAGCGATGGCCGGTCCAACGCCAGCTCTCCCTTTGATGAATGGTTCGCCGTTTCAGCAAATGCGCGCGTCGGCATTAACGTCTGCGCAAGGCTGAAAGGCGCGTGACTTGCCTTCCGGTTGCTTACTTATTCTCGCGGATCTGCGTCAGCGTCTTGCGAACCGCCAGTGCCTCGGGATCGAGCTTCACCTCGATCACCGTCGCCTTGCGCGAGGCGAGCGCCGCCTTGAAGGCGGGAGCGAACGCGGCCGTCGTCTCGACGCGCACGCCCTCGAGGCCAAAGCTCTTCGCCATGGCGACGAAGTCGGGATTGACGATGGTCGTGCCGACGACGCGGCCCGGATACTCGCGCTCCTGGTGCATCCGGATGGTGCCGAAGGTGCCGTTGTTGGCGATGATGGTGATGATCGGCAGGCCGTATTGCGCAACGGTCGCGAGTTCCTGCGCCGTCATCATGAAATCGCCGTCACCCTGCACGTTGACGACGGGCGCGGTGGGGAACGCGAGCTGCGCGGCAATGGCTGCCGGCAGTCCGTAGCCCATGGAGCCGGACGTGGGCGCAAGCCCGTTGCGATAGCTTTTGTACTCGAAGTAGCGGTGCAGGAAGGCTGCGAAGTTGCCGGCGCCGTTCGTGACGATGCCATCCTCCGGCAGCAGCTGCGAGACGCTGCGGATCACCTCGGCGAACTTCACGTCGCCCGGCAGCGGAATGGGCTTAAGGCTTTCCTCGAAGGAGGCGCGCAGCTCGGCGCGGCGGCCGGCCCAGGGCTTGGAGGCAGGCGCCTTCAAGGCCGCGAGCGCTTCCACGAATGCAGTGCCGTTGGCGACGATGGGGAGATCGGCCCGGTACACGGTGCCGAGTTCGTCGGGCGATGGATGCACGTGCACGAGGCTCTGCTTCGGGTTCGGGATGTCGAGGAGCGTATAGCCCGACGACGTCGCCTCGCCCATGCGCGCGCCCACCAGCAGCAATACGTCGGCGTGCTTGACCGCCTCGCCGAGCTTCGCCTCCACGCCGATGCCGACGCAGCCGACGTAGTTGGGATGCCGGTTGTCCATGTAGTCCTGGAAGCGGAAGGCGGAGGCGATCGGCAGATCCCACGCCTTCGCGAAAGCCTCGATGCCCTTCTGCGCGGCCTTGCTCCAGCCGGGGCCGCCGATGATCACGAGCGGACGCTGCGCGCCCTTCAGCTTGGCCTCCAGTTCGGCCATATCGGCGGCGGACGGCACCGGGTTGGGAATGCGCGCAGCCTTGGCATCGACCGCATCGCCCGCTTCCGACAGCATGTCCTCCGGCAGGCCCAGAACGACAGGTCCGGGGCGCCCGCTGCGCGCCACGTGGAAGGCGCGGCTCACGAATTCTGGAATGCGCTTCCTGTCGCGAATGACGGCGGCCCATTTCACGAACGAGGAGAACAGCTGCTTCACCTCCACTTCCTGGAAGGCCTCGCGCTCCTCCACGTCCGAGGCGGGCATGCCGAGGAACAGCACCATCGGCGTCGAATCCTGGTCGGCAACGTGCAGGCCGGCCATGGCGTTGGCAGCCCCGGGCCCGCGCGTGACGAAGCAGACGCCGGGTTCGCCCGTGGCCTTGCCCCAGGCTTCCGCCATCATCGAGCAGCCGCCCTCCTGCCGGCAGATGACGGTCTTGATCTGGTTGCTGTCGTAGAGGCCGTCGAGGGCTGCGAGGAAGCTTTCGCCCGGCACCGTGAACGCGGTCGTCACGCCCTGCCGCTCGAGCTGGTCGATGAGTATCTTGCCGCCGTGCCGCATGTTGCCTCGTGCCCTTGTCGATGCCGTTGCTGTCGTGGGGGATAGCGCTGCAAACTCCTCCCCGCGTCAAGCCGGCTCCGCCCAAAGCAGCGTTTCGCTCGCCTTCAGGTGCCCTGCCCAGGCGCAGACGGCATCAGCCGCTTCAGGGGTGCCTCGGGTGGCACCTGGCGCAACACGCACGGGTGGCCGGCTGCCTTGCAGACGGAGCGGCCAGCGGGTGTCTTCACGCAGGTGATGCCTTTGTTGGTGGCAAGGCGCCAGGTGACGCCGGGCCCGGCTTTCGCCTGCCAGCTTTCGAGCGCCAGCCTGCGGGCCTCCGTCTCGGCGGGGGCGTCACGGCCGTCGCCCTCGACGAGCGCCCCGCACACGAGCACCGCCGCTTGCCCCGGCGTCGCCATCACGATGAGCAGGGCCACCGCCATGCCGGCCGACCGCAGCACGCAGCCCTTGACCATTGCTGCCCATCCTCGATGCCTTCGCCTTCGCCGGTAAGTCTAGAGGGCAACTGGCAGGAGGGGCAATCGCAACGCCGATGTTTGATTCCAAGCGACCTCCCGTGTCCCGTGGGGCATAGCAAGTTCAAGGTGTTAGGGCGGGCGCTGCAGGCATCGGCAGCCGCCTACTGCCTGATCCGGCAAGAGCGCTTCGTGCAGGACGCACGCGCTAATTGTTGGCTGTTGCTCGTGCGACGCTGTCGTGAGTTGCACGCTTGATGGGGCTGGGTTAATCACGCTTCCAGAAGTTTCAGGTTCCGGTCCCGGGGCAGGCATGGCCTCGCTTTGTCCGGAATTCCACTGCGGGGCGCCCCCATGAACTCTCTTCTCATGGACTATCTGCCGCTCGTCGTGTTCCTCGGCGTGGCGGGCGTCATCGGCCTCGCGCTCATGATCGCGCCGTTCCTCATCGCCGTGCGCAACCCGGACCCCGAGAAGGTCTCGGCTTACGAGTGCGGCTTCAATGCCTTCGACGACGCCCGCATGAAGTTCGACGTGCGCTTCTACCTCGTGTCGATCCTGTTCATCATCTTCGACCTCGAGGTGGCGTTCCTGTTCCCCTGGGCCGTGGCGTTCAAGCAGGTGGGGGCATTCGGCTTCTGGTCGATGATGGTATTCCTGGGCGTCCTGACCATCGGCTTCATCTACGAGTGGCGCAAAGGCGCCCTCGAATGGGATTGAGAGTATCTGAATGAACGCTTTGGCAAGCCCCCAGCAGGCACAGCCGTCGGGCCTCGTGAAGCCCGGCGATCCGTTCTTCACGGAAATCAACAACAAGCTGGCAGACAAGGGATTTATCGTCACCACCACCGACGATCTGATCAACTGGGCCCGCACCGGCTCGCTGATGTGGATGACGTTCGGCCTCGCCTGCTGCGCGGTGGAGATGATGCAGGCCTCGATGCCCCGCTGGGACGTGGAGCGCTTCGGCTTTGCCCCCCGCGCTTCCCCGCGCCAGTCCGACGTGATGATCGTGGCCGGCACGCTGTGCAACAAGATGGCCCCGGCGCTGCGCAAGGTCTACGACCAGATGCCGGAGCCGCGTTACGTGATCTCCATGGGTTCCTGCGCCAACGGCGGCGGCTACTACCACTACTCTTATTCGGTGGTGCGCGGCTGCGACCGCATCGTTCCGGTCGATGTCTACGTGCCCGGCTGCCCGCCAACGGCGGAGGCATTGCTCTACGGCATCCTGCTGCTGCAACGTAAAATCCGCCGCACCGGCACCATCGAGCGCTGAGGCCCAAGTTTCCCGTGCAGATCAGGGACATCCCTTTCGGCGTCACGGACTGGCAGGGCGTCGCGCCCACCCGGCATCCCGGCGACGTCGGCGAGGCCCTGTGGCGCACGCGCCAGTTCGGCGATCTGAGGGTGCGCATGGTGGACTACAGCCCGGGCTACGTGGCCGACCACTGGTGCGAGAAGGGCCATATCCTGCTCTGCCTGGAAGGCGAGCTCGAGACCACGCTCAAGGATGGCCGCGCCTTCACGTTGAAGCCCGGCATGAGCTACCAGGTGGCGGACGGCGCCGAGCCGCACCGCTCCAGCGCGCCCAAAGGGGCCCGCCTCTTCATCGTCGATTGAGGATGACTGCGATGAGCATCGAGGTTCTGGCAAAGACGGTTGGAGAGGCCCTGGGCCGCCGCATCGTCTCCCAAAAGATCGCCAACGGCGAGCTGACCGTGGTGGTCGAGGCGGCTGCGATCGGCGAGGTGCTCACTCGCCTGCGCGACGATGCGGCCTGCCAGTTCGAAGTGCTGATCGACATTTGCGGCGTCGATTACCCCGAGCGCGAGCGGCGCTTCGACGTCGTCTATCACCTGCTTTCCATGCGGCTTAACCAGCGTCTGCGCGTGAAGATCGAGGCGGACGGCGAGACGCCCGTGCCGAGCGTCATCGACGTGTTCCCGGCGGCCAACTGGTACGAGCGGGAGACCTACGACATGTACGGCATCCTGTTCGCAGGCCATCCGGATCTGCGGCGGCTGCTTACCGACTATGGCTTCCAGGGCCACCCGCTGCGCAAGGATTTCCCCGTCACCGGCTTCGTTGAGCTGCGTTACGACGACGACCAGAAGCGGGTCGTGTACGAGCCCGTGCGCCTCACGCAGGAGTTCCGCAATTTCGACTTCGAAAGCCCCTGGGAAGGCACGCAATACATCCTCCCCGGCGACGAGAAGGCGGCAAAGCAGTGATGGCCTGGACCGGATGCCTTCCCTGTTCCGGCATTCGGAGCTAAGCTCCTGATCGGTAAAGCGAGACGGACGAGCTTGCCCATGAATTCCCCCACATTCCTGAGGGTCGACAAGGCGACGTTCTACAAGTTCATTTCAGGCCCGCACGAGGGCCGCTATGAGTATGAAAAGGGCTATATTGTGCAGCAGATGCCGGGGGCGACGTTGTCCCACGCCCGCCTGGGCCTGAATTTTTCCGTGACGCTTTTGAAACAACTCGATCAGGGCCGCTTCCTCGTGGCTCCGGAACTTGGCGTCGAGACCGCAGATACCATCAGATATCCCGATGTCGTCGTAGTGGCTGCTTCGGAAACCGGAAACATTCGCGCAACGACTGCGCCTGTTCTCATCGCGGAAGTGCTGTCACCTTCGACCATTCACATGGATCTCAAGGAAAAGCCCGAAGAATACATGAGCCTGCGATCGCTCCAGGCCTACATCGCGCTCAGCCAGCATGATGTGGCGGCATTGGCCTGGGTGCGCGGATCGGACCGACTGTTCCCATCGTCGCCGACGGAATATGGAGTAGGGGAAATCATCAACGTGCCCGCATTGGAGCTTGCCCTGGCGCTGGACGACATCTACGCCGGAATAGAGCTTTCGCCCCCGGAAACACCCCATGGCTGAGACCGACATCCGCAACTTCAATATCAACTTCGGGCCGCAGCATCCCGCTGCGCACGGCGTGCTGCGCCTGGTGCTGGAACTCGATGGTGAAGTGGTAACCCGGGTCGACCCGCACGTGGGGCTCCTGCATCGCGGCACCGAGAAGCTGATCGAGCAGAAGACCTACCTGCAGGCCATCGGCTATTTCGACCGCCTCGACTACGTGGCGCCGATGAACCAGGAGCACGCCTTCTGCCTTGCCACCGAGAAGCTGCTGGGCGTGACGGTGCCCAGGCGCGGCCAGCTCATCCGCGTGCTTTATTCGGAAATCGGCCGCCTGCTCTCGCACCTTCTCAACGTCACCACGCAGGCCATGGACGTGGGCGCGCTGACGCCCCCGCTGTGGGGCTTCGAGGAGCGCGAGAAGCTGATGGTGTTCTACGAGCGTGCGTCCGGCGCTCGCATGCACGCCAAGTATTTCCGCATCGGCGGCGTGCACCAGGACCTGCCGACCAAGCTCATCGAGGACATTGCCGCCTTCTGCGAAACGCATCCGAAGGTGCTCGACGACATCGAGGGCTTGCTCACCGACAACCGCATCTTCAAGCAGCGCAACGTCGACATCGGCGTGGTGAGCCTGGAGGACTGCCTCAAGTGGGGCTTCTCCGGCGTCATGGTGCGCGGCTCGGGCGCCGCCTGGGACCTGCGCAAGGCGCAGCCCTACGAGTGCTACGACGAGATGGATTTTGACATCCCCATCGGCAAGAACGGCGACTGCTACGACCGCTACCTCATCCGCATGCAGGAGATGCGCGAGGCGGTGAAGATCATGAAGCAGTGCTGCAACAAGCTGCTTTCGGCCGAAGGGCAGGGCCCACACGTGGCCGAGGACCGCAAGGTGGTGCCGCCGAAGCGGGGCGAGATGAAGCGCTCGATGGAGGCGCTCATCCACCACTTCAAGCTCTACACCGAGGGCTTCCATGTGCCCGCAGGCGAAGCCTACGCGGCCGTCGAGGCGCCCAAGGGAGAGTTCGGCGTCTATCTCGTGGCCGACGGTTCCAACAAGCCCTACCGCTGCAAGATCCGCGCGCCGGGCTTCCCGCACCTGCAGGCCATGGACTTCCTGAACCGCGGCCACATGCTGGCCGACGTCTCTGCCATCCTCGGCTCCCTCGACATCGTCTTCGGCGAAATCGACCGGTAGGGGCGGCAGGGTTATGCGGTGATGCCCTACGGTGAGAGCGACATGGCCAGGGCGCGGAAGCCGGCCGATCTGGCGAAGGTCGCAAGCTATCTGGGACGTTTTGTTGGCGCAGGCACCGACAGGGCGGCTTTTGAGACTGTAATGGCCAGTCTGGAAGACGATGCCGAGCTTTCAGCTGCCGACGTGATCGCGATCGCGGTCGCCTACAATCGTGGCGGCGCCAAGCCCGCATCGCGGGCCAAGGCTTTGGCGATGCTTAAGAAACGCTTCGTTGAGATTGTCCGCACCGAGGCCAAGAACAAGATCGCGGAGAAAGCGCGGCCCTGGTAGAACCGCCCCCGGATGAGCGCCAGGGGATACCGTGGTCCGTGATGTCGAAACCGGTCGCGAGCGGCAGAAACGCAGCCGCTCTCAGGCCATCGTGCTTGCGATCTGCCTCGTCGGCGGCGCCCTGCTTTTTGGTATTGGCGTCCGCTACATGCTGCTGCCCGAAGCCGCCGCGTTAACCTTCGGCATTCCCCGTCGTCCGCAACACCTTGAATTGCATTATGTTACCGGCCTGCGCAATATGTGGCTCGGTGGCCTCGCGATTGCGTTTGCCGCGCTGAGGGAATGGCGGGCGCTGGCGTTGTGGTTCGCCATGGCGTCGGTCGTTTGTTTCGCCGATGCCTTCGTCGCAGCAGGGTCGGTCGGCAGCTGGGCGCATATCGCGTTCCATGCCGGCTGCGGTGTGGCGTCAGTGGCTTTGAGTTGGGCTGCCTGGCGCGAGTTCCTGAAGGGTGGCTAGCGTCGTCGCATGTCCGTGTCCGCGATCGACTTCGGATTGTTGCTCGCGGTCGTGACCTTCGGGTGGGGCCTGTCTCTGGCCGTTTACCGCTATCTTGCAGAAGGCCTGGGCTGGCCCATGGGGGCCGCGCAAAAGCAGCACCCGGATGCGCTGCGCATCCTGGGGCAGGCCTGCATCGTCCTCGTGCTGTGCTTCTGCCTATGGCGCGCTTTCGCAGGCTATCCCCTGAGTGCGCTGATGATCCTGGTGTTCGGCCTCGCCTGGAGCGCGTTCTGGACGGGCTTTCTGCGTACGGGCGCGCAGAGTGCCCTGTTGTTGGCGCCGATCGGGGCGATCGCGCTTATCCTGCGCTGGATCTTCTGGTAGGCGCTGCCCCCCGAGCGATATGCCGCGTTCCGGCCGTGGATGCGCAGGGTTAAGACGCGACAGCGCGCGGCCCACCCTCTATAACGGGCGCCGCGCAGCGCACGCCGCGCTTTCGCGAGAGGCCCCGAGGAAATCTCGATGTCCGTCAGACGACTTGATCCCAACCAGCCCGCAAGCTTCGCCTTCACGCCGGAAAATCTTGCCTGGGCGCAGGCGACCATCGCCAAGTATCCGCCGGGCAAGCAGGCCTCGGCCGTGATCCCGCTGCTTTGGCGGGCGCAGGAGCAGCACGAGGGCTGGCTGCCGGAACCTGCCATGCGGGTGGTGGCGGACATGCTGGGCATGGCCTGTATCCGCGTCTACGAGGTGGCCACCTTCTACACCATGTTCCAGCTCTCCCCCGTGGGGAAGAAGGCGCATGTGCAGGTGTGCGGCACCACCCCCTGCATGCTGCGCGGCGCCGAGAAGCTGGTTGCCGTGTGCAAGAACAAGATCCATCCCGAGCCGCATCACCTGTCGGCCGATGGCAATTTCTCCTGGGAAGAGGTGGAGTGCCTGGGCGTCTGCGCCAACGCACCCATGGTCCAGATCTGGAAGGACACCTACGAGGACCTGACGCCGGAGTTGCTGGAAAAGGTGCTCGACGGCTTCGCCAGCGGCAACCCGCCCAAGCCCGGCTCCCAGATCGGCCGCCAGGCCTCCTGCCCCGAAGGCGGCCCCACCACGCTCAAGGATTTCGCCAAGAAGTGATTTCCGCTACAATGCTTTGCTAGCCAAAAGCGGTGGAGCACTGGTGATGGAAACCGTCGGCATTGCCGAGGCGAAGGAGCATCTGGAAGAGCTCATTGCGCGCGCCGCCCGCGGCGAAGAGGTGGTGATTGTCGATCCCGTGCACGGCTCGGCGACGCTGCGCATGCTGCCGGCGAGTTCGCGCGCCAAGCGGAAGCCGGGCTTCCTGAAAGATAAGCTTCCCCCTCCGCCCGATGATTTCTTTGATCCTCTTAGCGAGGAAGAGCTAAAGGATTGGTACGGCAATCCCTAATGGCGCTACTTCTGGATAGTCACGCGTTCGTCTGGTGGGCGCGAGAGGACACGCTCTTGTCCACCAGCGCGCGCTCCGCCATCGAAAACACCGACCAGGTGTTTGTAAGTGTCGCGACAGCCTGGGAGATCGCGATAAAGGTCGGCAAAGGGAAATGGCCTGAAGCCGCACTGATTGTCGATGAGTTCGAAACTACTTTGGCGGATCACGTTTTTGACGTGATGCCAATCACTGTCGCAGACGTAAGGTGCGCCGGCATGACCTTGTCGCAGCATAGAGACCCGTTCGACAAGCTTTTGGCAGCGCAAGCGCTAAATCGGGATATTGCCCTCGTCACCTCCGATCGCTTCATGGCTTCCCTAGGCGCCCGCACGATCTGGTGAACATCGGGCCGGGCGCGGCATCTTTGGCATGTTGAGTGACCGGCCAAGTATGCTAGTCAGGGCTCGCGCAGAAGACCCGAAAGGCGCCTATGCTCGCAGACAAAGACCGCATCTTCACGAACATCTACGGCTTCCAGGACTGGGGGCTGGCCGGCGCCAGGGCGCGGGGGTCGTGGGACAACACCAAGTCGTTCATCGACAAGGGCCACGACTGGATCATCAACGAGGTAAAGGCCTCGGGGCTGCGTGGCCGCGGCGGCGCGGGCTTCCCCACGGGCCTCAAGTGGTCGTTCATGCCCAAGAGCGACCCGAGGCCCAGCTACCTCGTCATCAACGCTGACGAATCGGAGCCCGGCTCCTGCAAGGATCGCGAGATCATGCGGCACGACCCGCATCATCTCATCGAGGGCGCGCTGATCGCGTCTTTCGCCATGCGGGCACACACCTGCTACATCTACGTGCGCGGCGAGTTCATCCGCGAGCGCGAGCAGCTGCAGGCCGCCATCGACCAGGCCTACGAGGCCAAGCTGATCGGCAAGAACAACATCCACGGCTGGGATTTCGACCTCTACGTCCATCACGGCGCCGGCGCCTACATCTGCGGCGAGGAGACGGCGCTGCTCGAAAGCCTCGAAGGCAAGAAGGGCCAGCCCCGCCTCAAGCCGCCGTTCCCGGCAAACATGGGCCTCTACGGCGCCCCCACCACCGTGAACAACGTCGAATCGATCGCTGTCGTGCCCACCATCCTGCGCCGTGGTGGGGCCTGGTTCGCCGGCATCGGCAAGCCCAACAACACCGGCACCAAGCTCTTCCAGATCTCCGGCCATGTCGAGCGGCCGTGCGTGGTGGAAGAGGAGATGGGCATACCGCTCAAGGAGTTGCTGGAACGGCACGCGGGCGGCGTGCGCGGCGGCTGGGACAATCTCCTGGCCGTCATCCCCGGCGGCTCGTCGATGCCGATGATCCCGGCGGCCACCTGCGCCGACCTGACCATGGACTTCGACAGCCTCTCCAAGCTCAAATCGGGCCTGGGCACGGCCGCCATCATCGTCATGGACAAGTCCACCGACGTCATCGCCGCCATCCGGCGCATCGCCTACTTCTACAAGCACGAGAGCTGCGGCCAGTGCACCCCCTGCCGCGAAGGCTGCGGCTGGATGTGGCGCGTGCTGCAGCGCATGGAGCGCGGCGAGGCCGAGAAGCGCGAGATCGACCTTCTCTTCGATGTCAGCAAGCAGGTGGAAGGACATACCATTTGCGCCCTGGGTGATGCCGCGGCCTGGCCGGTCCAGGGTCTCTTGCGCAATTTCCGTCACGTCATCGAAGAGCGGATCGACAGCCGCAAGGCCGGCAGCCGCGAGGCTGCCGAGTAGCGCAAGGCCGGGCGACGCCTCGGCTGTGGGGAAATGCACTTTTAAGCCACCGGGCGCGGCAATTGTCGCCTAGCGGCACGCTTCGTGGCCGTGTAGGAAGCACGGGCGGAATTGGGGCGGGCCTCGCCTGGGGCTTCTCCGCGGAGGCGGGCAAGTGGACTTCAAGAAGCTCGGGAACATCCTGGCGATCATTGGAGCCAGCGTGCTTGTTGCCGCGGTCGCATGGTGGTTCACCTTCTATTCCAACGTCGTAGGCGAGCTGCGCAACGTGCCGGGGGTCGAACCCACGGCCAGCGTGCGCGACATGTGGCGCTGCCTCTACAGCAGCGACGGCCTGTGCGCCCTCATTTCGGGTGCAGCGAACCTGATTGGCAAGACGCCCTACGAGCCGATGACGTTCTGGGCAGGTCTTGTGGGTCTGATCGTTGGCGTCGTGGTGAGGCTGGCTGCAAAGCCTCAGCCGGCTTAATAAGTCGGCCGGAAGAAGCGGGCAGCAGTATCCGGCCGCGACGGCGGTCACGAAGATGTCTTTCTAAGAGGCAGGAATGCCGAAGAAACTGATCATCGACGGCAAGGAGATCGAGGTCGACGACGGCGTCACGCTGATCCAGGCGTGCGAGCAGGCCGGCGTCGAGATCCCGCGCTTCTGCTATCACGAGCGCCTGTCGATCGCCGGCAACTGCCGCATGTGCCTCATCGAGGTGCAAGGCATGCCGAAGCCGGTCGCCTCCTGCGCCATGGGCGTCAACGACCTGCCTCCCAACAAAGACGGCACGCCGAAGGTGGTCTCCACCCGCTCGCCCATGGTCAAGAAGGCGCGCGAAGGGGTGATGGAATTCCTTCTCATCAATCACCCGCTCGACTGCCCCATCTGCGACCAGGGCGGCGAATGCGACCTGCAGGACCAGGCCATGGCCTACGGCGTCGGCGGCTCGCGCTATGCGGAGAACAAGCGCGCGGTGGAGGAAAAATACCTCGGGCCGCTGATCAAGACGGCGATGACGCGCTGCATCCAGTGCACGCGCTGCGTGCGCTACATGACGGAAGTGGCGGGCGTGGAAGAACTCGGCGCCATCGGCCGCGGCGAGGACATGGAGATCACCAGCTACCTCGAGCGCGGGCTGATGTCGGAGCTTTCCGCCAACGTGGTCGACCTGTGCCCGGTCGGCGCGCTGACGCACCGGCCTTGGGCCTTCAATGCGCGGCCCTGGGAACTGCGCAAAACGGAATCGATCGACGTGATGGATGCCATCGGCTCCGCGATCCGCGTCGACACCCGCGGCCGCGAGGTGCTGCGCATCCTGCCGCGCAACAACGACGCCATTAACGAGGAGTGGATTTCCGACAAGGCGCGCCACGTGCCCGATGGCCTGCGCACCCAGCGTCTCGACAGGCCCTACGTGCGCAAGGATGGGCGCCTGCAGCCAGCCTCATGGGACGAAGCCTTCGCGGTCATCGCGGAAAAGATCAAGGCCGCCAAGCCCGAACGCATCGGCGCCATCGCCGGTGACATGGCGACCGCCGAGGAGATGTTCGCGCTCAAGGATCTGATGGCGCGGCTGGGTTCCACCAACGTCGACTGCCGCCAGGACGGCATGAAGATCGATCCGGCGATGGGCCGCGCCGCCTATCTGTTCAACGCGACGATCGCCGGCATCGAGCAGGCCGACGCCATTCTCATCGTCGGCGCCAACCCGCGCCTCGAGGCGGCGGTGCTGAATGCCCGCATCCGCAAGCGCTGGCGCAACGGGCAGGTGGCCATTGGCGTCATCGGCGAGAAGGCGGATCTCACATACCCCTACGAATACCTGGGCGCCGGCGCGCAGACGCTGAAGGAGGTGGCCGAGGGCCGCCACAGCTTTGCCGAGACGCTCAAGAACGCTCAGTTCCCGCTCGTCATCGTCGGCACCGGCGCAGCCGCGCGCTCCGATGGCGCGGCGGTGTTGGGCCTGGCGGCAAAGATCGCGCTCGCCAGCAGCAAGGGGGAGGGGGCTGCGGCCTACAACCTCCTGCATACGGCCGCCTCGCGCGTGGCGGGCCTGGACCTCGGCTTCGTGCCGCAGGGTGGCAAGGCGCTCGATCTTTCTGCGCTCGACGTCGTCTATTTGCTCGGCGCCGATGAACTCGGCATGGACAAGCTCGGCAAGGCCTTCGTGATCTATCAGGGCAGCCATGGAGATGCCGGTGCCGCGCGTGCCGATGTTGTCCTTCCCGGCAGCGCCTACACGGAGAAGAGCGGCACCTACGTCTCGCTCGAAGGCCGTGCGCAGCAGACGGCGAAGGCCGCCTTCGGCCCCGGCGAGTCGCGCGAGGACTGGGCGATCCTGCGGGCGCTGTCGGCCAAGCTCGGCAAGACGCTGCCCTACGACAACCTCGCAGCCCTGCGTGCCGCGATGTACAAGGTGGCACCGTCACTCTCGGCACTCGAGGCCATTGCGCCTGCCGACCGCAAGGGGCTGGAGGCACTTGCCAAGAACGCAGGAGCGGCAACCGACGCCGAGCCGTTCGTGAGTTCCGTCGCCGACTTCTACCTCACCAATCCGATCGCCAGGGCCTCGGCCATCATGGCGGAACTGAGCGCTCTGAAGAAGAACGCCAAGCAAGGGACCACGGGCACGCATGGCTAGCGCATGGTCATGGGCTGACATCTGGGGGGGCTTCCTGTTCCCCCTCATCGTCTTGATGTTCCAGAGCATCGTCATCCTGGTGCTGCTGCTGGTGGCGATCGCGTTCCTGCTGCTCATGGACCGCAAGGTGTGGGCGGCCGTGCAGATGCGGCGCGGACCCAACGTGGTCGGGCCCTTCGGCCTGTTGCAGTCGTTCGCGGATCTCCTGAAGTTCGCGCTGAAGGAGCCGCTGATCCCGGCGGGCGCCGACAAGACCGTCTTCCTTATCGCGCCGCTGGTTTCCTCGGTGCTGGCGCTGGCCGCTTGGGCCGTGATCCCGTTCAACGAGAACAGCTGGGGCCGCTGGGTGATGTCCGACCTCAACGTCGGCATCCTCTACCTCTTCGCGATCTCCTCGCTCGGCGTCTACGGCGTCATCATGGGCGGCTGGGCGTCGAACTCGAAGTATCCATTCCTCGGCGCCCTGCGCTCCGCCGCGCAGATGGTGTCCTACGAGGTCTCGATCGGCTTCGTCATCATCACCGTGCTCTTGTGCGTCGGCTCGCTCAACATGACCGACATCGTCAACGCGCAGAAGGCGGGGCCCGGCACCGTCGCCGGCATGCCCAACTCGCTCCTCGACTGGCACTGGCTGAAGCTGCTGCCGATGTTCGGCGTGTTCTTCATCTCGGCCCTTGCCGAGACCAACCGTCCGCCCTTCGACCTGCCCGAGGCAGAATCGGAACTCGTGGCCGGCTTCATGGTGGAGTATTCCTCCACGCCCTACCTGCTCTTCATGCTGGGTGAGTACGTGGCCATCGTGACCATGTGCGCGCTGACCACCATCCTGTTCCTTGGTGGCTGGCTGCCGCCCGTCGATGTCGCGCCCTTCAACTGGGTGCCGGGCATCTTCTGGTTCGTCCTCAAGCTCACCTTCGTCTTCTTCATGTTCGCCATGGTGAAGGCGTTCGTGCCGCGCTACCGCTACGACCAGCTGATGCGGCTGGGCTGGAAGGTGTTCCTGCCCCTGTCGCTCGTGTGCGTTGTCGCGGTGGCCGGCGTACTCCATTTCTTCGACCTCGCACCCTAACGGTTGGCCACGATGTCCATCGCGCAAACCATCAACTCGCTCTTCCTGAAGGAATTCGTCGGCGCCTTCTTCCTGTCGATGCGCTACTTCTTCAAGCCCAAGGCGACGCTGAATTATCCCTTTGAGAAGGGGCCAGTCTCGCCGCGCTTCCGTGGCGAGCACGCGCTGCGTCGCTATCCCAATGGCGAGGAACGTTGCATCGCCTGCAAGCTGTGCGAGGCGATCTGCCCGGCCCAGGCCATCACCATCGAGGCCGGCCCGCGCCGCAACGACGGCACCCGCCGCACCACCCGCTACGACATCGACATGGTGAAGTGCATCTATTGCGGGCTGTGCCAGGAGGCCTGCCCGGTGGACGCGATCGTGGAAGGGCCGAACTTCGAGTTCGCCACCGAAACGCGCGAGGAACTCTACTACGACAAGGCGCGGCTCCTCGCCAATGGCGACCGCTGGGAACGCACCATCGCCCGCAACCTCGCGCTCGACGCGCCCTACCGGTGAGGCAGGCATGACACTCCCGGCGCTGTTTTTCTACATCTTCTCGGCCGTGACGGTGGCCTCCGCCTTCATGGTGATCGCGGCGCGCAACCCTGTGCACGCGGTGCTCTTCCTCATCCTCGCCTTCTTCAACGCCGCGGGCTTGTTCGTGCTGATGGGCGCGGAGTTCCTGGCCATGATCCTCGTCGTCGTCTACGTCGGCGCGGTGGCGGTGCTGTTCCTGTTCGTCGTGATGATGCTCGACGTCGACTTCGCGGAACTGCGCGCCGGCTTCATGAAGAACGCGCCGCTCGGTGCCCTCGTGGGCCTCATCCTGCTGGTGGAACTCGTCCTGGTGCTGGGCTTCAACCTGGTGCGGCCCGGTGCGCTGGCCCAGGCTGCTGCACCCATCCCCAGCGCCGGCTCCGGCATCACCAACACGGAAGCGCTGGGCCGGGTGCTCTATACCCAATACGTCTACTACTTCCAGGGCGCCGGCATGATCCTGCTCGTCGCCATGATCGGCGCCATCGTGCTGACGCTGCGCCACAAGGAAGGCGTCAAGCGCCAGTCGATCGCGGCGCAGGTGGCGCGCAACCCCGCCACCGCCATGGCCGTCGTCAAGGTGAAGTCGGGCGAAGCCATCGTCCCGCCGGCCAAGGAGCAGCGCTCATGATCGGGCTCGGGCACTATCTCACCGTTGCAGCCGTGCTGTTCACGCTCGGCATCTTCGGCATCTTCCTCAACCGCAAGAACGTCATCGTCATCTTGATGTCGGTGGAGCTGATGCTGCTCGCGGTGAACATCAACTTCGTGGCGTTCTCGACCTTCATGGGCGACCTCGTAGGCCAGGTGTTCGCACTCTTCGTGCTGACGGTGGCGGCTGGCGAAGCGGCCATCGGCCTTGCGATCGTGGTCGTCTACTTCCGCAACCGCGGCTCCATCGCCGTCGAAGACATCAACATGATGAAGGGCTGAGATGGTGTCGACGCACACTCCTCATGCTTTCCCGGAAGACAGGCCCAAGGCCTGTCTATCCGGGATCTTTACCGGTCGCTCGAGCTGCAATGGGGAAAGATCCCGGCTCTCGCTTCGCGCGGCCGGGAACGCAAGAACGGAAGCACCTGCCCTCCATGCATCGCTGCTGTTCACTCACCGCCACGCCTGGATCGCACGCTAGGACTGAGACGCAATGATCTATCAGGCTATCGTCTTCCTGCCGGTTCTCGGCGCGCTCATCGCGGGCCTGTTCGGGCGGGCGCTGGGGCCAAGGCCGAGCGAGATCATCACCACCTCGCTGGTGATGATTTCCGCCGTGCTGTCCTGGATCGTCTTCTTCCGGGTGGGCTTTGCTGGCGAAACGATGCGCGTGCCGGTGCTGCGCTGGGTGACGTCGGGTGAACTCGACGTGTCCTGGGCCCTGCGCATCGACACGCTGACGGCCGTGATGCTGGTGGTCGTGAACACCGTGTCGGCGCTCGTGCACCTCTACTCCATCGGCTACATGCACGAGGACGACAGCAGGCCGCGCTTCTTCGCCTATCTCTCGCTCTTCACCTTCGCGATGCTGTCGCTCGTCACGGCCGACAACTTCCTGCAGATGTTCTTCGGCTGGGAAGGCGTGGGCCTCGCCTCCTACCTGCTGATCGGTTTCTGGTATCACAAGCCCTCGGCCAATGCGGCGGCCATGAAGGCCT
>JBDHTJ010000110.1:0-17822 GCA_039808585.1 Hyphomicrobiaceae bacterium
AGGGAAAGACATCGAACCCGTCGCGTGCGAGAACGCCCGCCGCCTCCACGAGGCCGAACAGATCGGGCTGCAGCGTGTCGTCGTTGCCGATCACCTCGAGCTTGATCCAGCTGGTCTCGAAGAGTTCGCGCGCCATCTGGGCCGTCGTAATGGCCTCCTTGGCGGTACGGCACCCCGCCGTGTTTGGAAGCACGGGCACGCCCATCGACCGGATCATTTCCATGAAGCGCGCACCCGCGTTGCCGCGCGCCTGCTCGCGCCGCAGCGAGACCGTTACGATGCCGGCCCGGCAGGCTTCCACAGCCTGCTGCAACACGTGCGGCGAAGGATACCGCGAGGTCCCGAGCAATAGCCGCGATGCAAGCTCGACGCCGTAAAGCGTAAGTCCCTTGCCGCTCGCTTCCCGCACTGGCTCAATGAGCGTCATATCCGTGCTTTCAACCACCTTGGCGAGGGGCCACGATTTCGACGGCATCGCCCTCTGCAAGGCCGCATTCCTCACGGGCCTTCCGAGCAACGAATTCGCCGTTGACGGCGGTCGCGATGCTCGCCGCATCGTGGCCCAGGGCTGCCACAAGCTCGGCCAGCGTCCGGGCCGACGTGCCCATCCGTTCACCGTTCACGGTAATGCTCATGTCGCGAGCGATGCTCTTCTGCATCTTTGCCTGTCCGTCTCCACCTGCCCGGGCGTCTGCGCGAGGCGTATCTGCGCTCCCCGCGTCCGCTTTTCAAGGCGTTTTCGTCTGCGAACCTCGCCGACCGAACGGAGCAATGTCCCGTCGATGATTGATCATTATTAACCCCTTGTCCATGCAGGCACGCTGCCACATCCTTGGCGAAGGCCGGACGAGCAGGCAGGATACCCGTGCGTAGCGCTCCGAGTCGCGCCTGCGTGCAGGCCTCGCATTTGACACGTGCGGGTGTTTGCGTCGCTCCCTTGCCTCCGTCCGGAAACGATCTCGCTCAGATGCTGCAGACACTTCTCGCCTCGCGACGTTTCGCGCCCCTGTTCTGGTGCCAGCTGTGCTCCGCGCTCAACGACAATTTTCTCAAGAACGCGCTGGTCATGCTGATCCTGTTCGGCTTCGGCGGGTCCGGTGCCGCAGGCGGCGACTATGCCAATCTCCTCATCACGGCCACGGGCATCGCCTTGATCGCCCCATTCTTCTTTCTCTCAGGCCTCGGTGGCGAACTGGCTGACCGCTACGACAAAGCCATGGTCGCCCAGCGCATCAGGCTGATGGAGATCCCCATCGCAGTCCTTGCCGCCGTCGGCTTCTTCCTGCATTCCGTCTTGATCCTGTTCATCGCCCTGTCGCTTTTCGGCATGGTTGCCGCGCTGTTCGGGCCGGTGAAGTACGGCATCCTTCCGGAAAAGCTTTCAACGGCGGAGCTTCCGGCCGGCAATGCGTTGGTGGAGGGCGCGACCTTCCTGGCCATCCTGGTCGGCACGATTGCCGGCGGCATCTCTATCTCGGAGGCACAGAGCGCGGAGGGCGTTGTCTTCGTGATCGTGGCTCTTTCGCTCATCTCCTGGGCTTTCGCGCGCGCAATTCCTTCGAAAGGACCGGCTGCTCCTGACTTGAAAATCACACGCAACCCCCTGGTTTCGACGTTCGGGCTGCTGGCCGAACTCAAGACCGACTGGCGTCTGTGGAGCGGCGGACACATCGTATCGTGGTTTTGGGTCGTTGGCTTCGTGGCGCTTTCGCTAATGCCCGTCGTGGTCAAGAGCATCATCGGCGGCAATGAAAGCGTCGTAACCCTCTGCCTCGCCGTATTCACCGTAGGTATCGCGTCGGGCTCGCTTCTCGCCGCACGCGCGAGCAGAGGTCAGCCGAACCTCTCGCTCGTGCCCCTGGGCGCCCTTCTCATGGGGATCTTTTCCCTCGGGATTGCGGCTGTGACGGCAATGACCACGCCTCCACCCGCGCCTCTGCGGGCCCTGGACGTCCTCTCGTCTCCGCAAGGTATCGCGCTGGTGGTTTGCCTGCTGGGCCTGGCGGTCGCAGGCGGACTGTTCGTCGTTCCGACCTTCGCGGCGGTGCAGGCATGGGCCCCCGTAGAGAGGCGGGCCCGCGTCATCGCAGGCGTGAACGTGCTCAATGCAGCATACATGCTTGCGGGAGGTTCGATCGTAGCTGGACTTCAGGCCGTCAGCGTCGGCAGTCCGGCCCTTTTCGCCCTGGTCGGCATCATGAATCTAGCCGTCATCCCCATTCTCGCCCGCGCCTGGGGGCGAGAGGTCCTCGTGCAGGCAACGAGGTTTGCCTCTCTCTAGCCATGAGTTTTCCTGCTTTTCCAATCTGATCCACATGCGCGCTTTGCTGCCCCACCCCGAATCGCTGTCCATTCCGCCCTTGCCCGACCAAGGTCGGCACGAAGCGGAGAATTGGGGCTATGGGGGCAGTCAGGAAGCCGAAAGCCGAAGCAGCGGGACAAACGGGCGGCGAAGCTTTTCTAGGCGTCACCGCATCCGCACGGGGTCTCACTTGGCGCGAGCGCTTGAGCCCGGCTGCCGCCAACACTGCCGCAGCCATCAGCCAGCGCTATAATCTGCCGGAGCTGCTGGGCCGTGTGCTCGCATCGCGCGACGTTTCCATCGACGAAGTATCCGTCGCGCTGGACCCGACCATCAAGGCGCTGATGCCGGACCCAAGCATCCTGCGCGACATGGACAAGGGTGCGCGCCGTCTCGCCGAAGCCATCGAGAAACGGCAGAAGATCGCGGTGTTCGGCGACTACGACGTCGACGGCGCCTGCTCTTCTGCGCTGATGCGGCTCTTTCTCGCCTATCACGGCATCGACGCCCGCATCTACATCCCCGACCGCTTGCTCGAAGGCTATGGGCCCAATCCGCAGGCGATCGACATGCTGGCGCGTGAAGCCGACCTCATCGTCACCGTGGACTGTGGGACGACCAGCTTCGAGACACTGGACGCCGCCAAGCCGCACGGCACCGAGGTCATCGTCGTTGATCACCACCAGGCTGACGAGCGCCTGCCTGACGTGGCCGCAGTCATCAATCCAAATCGCCAGGACGACCTATCGGGGTTAGGCCATTTGTGTGCAGCTGGCGTCGTATTCATGCTCCTCGTCGCCACGGCGCGCGAGCTTCGCGGCCGCACGCTCTACGACGACAAGCTGAAACCGCCGAACCTGCTGCAATGGCTGGACCTTGTCGCGCTGGCAACCGTCTGCGACGTGGTCCCGTTGAAGGGATTGAACAGGGCCTACGTCACCAAGGGCCTGCAGGTGATGCATGCCCGCTCCAATGTCGGCCTCAAGGCGCTGGCGGATGCGGCCGGTCTGGCGGTGGCGCCGACCTCCTATCATCTGGGCTTCGTACTTGGCCCTCGCATCAATGCCGGCGGCCGCATTGGCGATGCCGGCCTCGGCGCCCGCCTGCTCTCGGGCCACGATGCGCTTGAGGCCGCGCGGATCGCTGTCCTCCTCGACAAGCTCAACCGCGAGCGCAAGGACATCGAAACGGCAACGCTCGAGGAGGCAGCCGCCAACGCAGATCGCATCGTCACCGACAAGCCGGATTGCGCGGTGCTGATCGTAGGCGGCGACACGTGGCACAAGGGCGTTGTGGGGCTTGTGGCCAGCCGCCTCACCGACAGGTTCCGCCGTCCCTCTTGCGTGATCGCGTGGGATGAAGCCGGCCGCGGCACTGCATCGCTGCGCTCCATCGACGGTGTCGACATTGGAGAGGCCGTGCGCGCTGCGGTCGCCGAAGGTATCCTGGAGAAGGGCGGCGGCCACGCCATGGCTGCGGGCCTGACAGTCCTGCGTGACAAGCTGGAAGCCCTGGAGACTTTTCTGAACTCACGCCTCGCCCGCAAGACAGACACCGCGCGTAGCAAGGCGGGCCTCGACCTCGACGGTGCGCTAACGCCGCTCAGCGTGACCGATGATCTTCTCTCCCTGATCGAGCGCGCTGGTCCCTACGGCCAGGGCAACCCCCAGCCGCGCTTCGCCTTTCCTGCCCATCGCATCCGCTTCGCGAAGGTGGTTGGCGAAGCGCATGTGCGCTGCACGCTGGAGGCAGGCGATGGCTCCAAGCTCGATGCCGTTGCTTTCCGCGCAGCCGGCCAGCCCGTGGGCGATACGATTCTAGCCTCCGCCGGGCTCCCGCTCCACATCGCAGGGCATCTGCGGCGAGACACCTGGAATGGTCGCAACCGTTTGGAGCTCGTCATCGAGGACGTCGCCGATCCGCGCCAGCAAGGCTAGTGTTCCGGCTCCGACATTTGCTACCCGTTTCGGAACGTTCGAGAGCAAATGTCGGAGCCATTAGGAACACTAGATCCAATATGTTTCTAGTGCAGCTTTTGCACCTGACGCTTGGTTACGACGCGAGCCGCAGGCGGGGACCAAGCGTCAGGTGCGCTGCACTAGCACTCTTCCACATCGCCGCGTGCCGGGTAGCCGTTCAGCACCGTCCACTCCACCATGCGCAGCACTTCCGACAGCCCGGGCCGTGCGAACGGCATGTTCTGGATGGAAGCGAAGAACAATGTTCTGTCGGGCCGCACCAGGAACAATCCCGGCTCAACGAACAGCGGCGGCTCCTCAATTCCAAGCGGTGTCACGCCTTCCCCGCGCGAAATGAACAGCCCATAGCCGCGCGCCTGCTTCTCCGTAAGCCCATATGCGAGCGGCAGGCTCTCCAGGTGCCAATCCCTCTCCGTTGCGATGCCCCGCTCCTCGCAATCGCTCGACAGTGCGATGACGCTCACGCCTGCGGCGCGGAAATCCTTCAAGCGCGCCTCGGCCTGCTGCAGGTAATTGCGGCACTCCAGACAATGCAGCCCGCGATAGAAAATTAGCATCGTGAAATGCTTGGGCTTCTGATCGCACAGCCGCCACCGCGGGCCGCCCACGAGCGGCACTGAAAGGTCCGGCACCAGCTGCCGGGGCACGGGATGTGGCGCTGACGTCATGAGGGCGCTCACCTCCTTGGCCTCCTGTGACGATGCTCTCTTATGCTCACGGAGGACCACCGTCCTTCAAGTCAGAGCTTCGTGATGGCGGGCAAACGCCCACTTACGCCGGAGGCACGCCGTCGCGTTCGAGCACGGCCAGGAGTTCGCTGAGAGCGCGCGCAGCAAACGTATGCATATTCCCGCGACGGTCACTTCTGCCCGTCTCGATCGTGAGAACCTTCTCGGAAGGTCCGGAAATCGCGATGCAGCAATGCCCAGCAGCATCGCCGTAGCGGTTGCCCGACGGCCCCGTGGCGCCGGTCTCAGATAAACCCCAGGTCGTACGATGCTGCGCACGCACCGTGCGGGCCACCAGCAGCGCATAGGGCTCGCTTGCAGAACGGATATCCGCAACCGCATCATTTGGGATCTGCAGCAAGGCCCGACGCGCGCGCCGGGTATAGACGACGGCGCCTCCATAGAAGTATGCGGATGCGCCCGGCACCGACAAAAGCGCCGCTGAGATCAGCCCCCCTGTAGAGCTTTCACCAACCGCGATGGTCTCCTTGCGCGCGATGATCCGGGCCGCAATCCTCTCCGCGATGGCGACGAGAGCGTCCATCGATTGATCCATCGCATCCTCCACTCGCCCCGGGTCTGGACTTTCTGCCCCGAACCGACCCTACTACGTGGCAAACAGCATCACCAGATCGAGGGGGGAAAGTGCATGGCGGAGATCGAGGCACGCACGGAAGTGGCGGGCTCAGTCTGGAAGATCCTCACCGAGGTCGGCCAGCGCGTCGAAGCCGGCGATACGATCATGCTGATCGAATCCATGAAGATGGAGATTCCTGTGGCGGCCGATACCCCCGGCATCATTCTTCGCTTCCTGGTCGAGGAAAAGGCCGCCGTCGCGGAAGGCCAACTGGTCGCGCTTCTCTCGCCGTGAAAGCTTTCTCGCAGCGCAAACGAAAAGCGGGCCGCCCAGGCGACCCGCTTTCTTGGACAAGGCTTGCAGAGCCTCAGATTGCCTGGCTGATCCAGTCCTGCAGCTGCTTCTTCTGCGTCAGCGCACCGACGCGCTGATCGACCACTTGGCCGCCCTTGAAGATCATCAGCGTGGGCATGGCCTGGATGTGATACTTTTGCGTGATCTCGGGGTTATGATCGACATCGACCTTGGCGATCTTGACCTTGCCCTTGAGTTCCTTAGCGACAGCGTCGAGAGCAGGCGCCATGGCCTTGCAGGGGCCGCACCACTCGGCGTGGAAATCGACCAGCACCGGTTCCTTCGAGTCGAGCACATCCTGTTTGAAGCTGGCGTCCGAAACGTGCACCGTGTCGCTCATGAAAATTCTCCTATTGGGCCCTTGAGACGGGCCAGTTCACCCGCCGTTTGCGAAGCGGGCTGGGTTGCGCGGAAGGTAGGGAGCCGACCTTCAAGCGTCAAGAACGCCAGGGTCCAGCTCCCACAATCGTGCTTGCTGCGCATCCAGGGTCGCGGATGCGATTTCCATGATGCGCGGACCGTCGGTCCACAAGATGGCGCAGCGGATGCTGCAGCGCGGAAAAATGCTTTGCACCGCAAGCCGGTAAGCCGCGAGTTGCAGCAGATAGGCCTCCGCCACATCCTCGGCATCGCGGGGCGGCGGGCGGTTGGTCTTAAAATCCACGATGAGCACACTGTCGCCTTGCCGCACCAAACGGTCGATCTTGCCGGCAAGCCGCAACGCCGGCCCCTTGCCTCCCCCTGGTCGCTGAATCTCCGCCGACAGCGCCACCTCGGCCCGGCTCTCTGGCCCGAACAAGGCTGCGAAGGCCGGGTCGCGCAGGATCGCCAACGTCTCCGTCACGATGCCGTCGCGGGCCGCCTTCGAAAGCTTGGGCGCCTGTCCTAATAGAAAGGCATCGGCGGCCGCCTTCTGCCGCCCAGCGGGCAGTGTCGGCAGGTGTTCCAGCAACGCATGCGTGAGCGTGCCGCGAAGGAAGCGAGCCTCGTCCGCGAGAATGGATGGCGGCAGGATCGCGGGCTCCTTCGGCTTGCGACCGGTCCGTTCGTCGCCGCGCGGGCGCCGGGTCGCCTCGCCCGCCTCCATTTCGAGTGGCGCCAGGCGCGAAGGCGACAACGGCATGGTGAGCACGGGCTCAACAGGGGCAGGCCGCTTCGCCCATTCGGGTAGTGGGCCGGCTTCAAAAGCCGCGGCAGCCTTTTTTTCCCTCTCCACGACAGGCTTGACCTGCGGACTTCTCATCACCAGGAGGCTGCGGCCATCGGCTGTCGCCTCTTCCGACGCCACGCCCTCGAGCCCCGCTCGCACGAGATTGTACCAGCAGTCGCTTGCCGGCTTCCTCGATTGCTGAAAACCCGCGATGTAGAGCCGATCCCGCGGACGCGTCAGCGCCACGTAGAGCAGACGGTTGCGCTCTTCCCGCTCCCTCACCTCGAGTTCTCTTCGGGCGCTCTCGATCGCAGCGACTTTCGAGGATCCTTTCACCGGCCAAAGGAAGGGTACGACCTCCCCGTCCGCGTGCGGTCCGGCCATCTTCAGCAAAGTTCCCGAAGCCCGCCCGCCGCTTGCGTGGCATGTGTCCGGCAGGAAGACGATCGGCGCCTCAAGGCCCTTTGCCCCGTGCACCGTCATCACCCGCACCTCGTCCCGACCCTGTTCCATGTCGCGCTTGATTTCGTGGTGCCCCTCGCCAAGCGAGATCAGAAATCCTTGCAGTGTCGGCGGCGAGTGTTCGCCATAGGCAAGCGCAAGGTTCAGAAGCTCGTCGATCGCGTCGGCCGCATCTGGACCAAGTCTGGCGAGCATGCGCGCCCTCTGCCCCTCGCCGTCGAGCAACGCCGCCAGGAACTCGTAGGGCGCCAACTGCCGCGACAAGACACGCCAGCGCGTGAGGCGCTGCACCGCTTCGGCAAACTTGGGGACGCTGCCTGCGGCCTGCTGCAGCGCCTGCCACAGCGAACCCTCCCTGCGGGGCGCAAAGACAAGCAGGTCATCGTCGTCGAAATCGAACAGCGGCGATTTGAGCAGCGCGGCCAGCGACAGGTCGTCGTCCGGTAGCACCATCACCTGGCAGAGCGCGCTCAGATCCATGACCGCGATCTGATCCGTGATGAGCAGGCGATCCGAGCCAGCCACGGGAATGCCCCGCGCCTTCAGCGCTGAAACCATCACTGGCGCGAACGGCGCACGCTTGCGAACGAGGATGATGATGTCGCCCGCCCGCACCGGCCGCCCTTGCGATTCGAGCATCTCGCCATTGTCGAGCCAGCCCCGAATCGTGTCGGCAATGCGGCCTGCGAGTCGAGCAGCCGGGTTGCCGCCGTTGGATGAAGCGAGCGGCTCCCACGGCAGGCTCTCGTCCTTCGCGGTGTCCGGCACCTCGAGTGGCCACACCTCCACGAGCCCCGCCTGACCATCCCGGTGCGCGATATGCTCAACGCTCGTGTCGCCAAGGCCGGCCGTGCGCTCTGGATCGCCAAAAACCCCGTCGACGGCCTGAAGGAGCGGCGCCACCGTGCGGAACGACAAGGACAACTTTATTGCGCCCCACCGCATGCCGCTGGCTTCGGCGCGAAAGCCGAACTGATCGCCCGTCTGCCGGAACATGTGCGGCGCAGCGCCCTGGAAGCCGTAGATCGATTGCTTCTCGTCACCCACTGCAAACAGCGTGCGCACCTTGCCGTCGCCTGCCCCCTCCCCGGCGAAGAACTCGTGAGCGAGCGCCCGCACCACTTGCCACTGCAGCGGCGCCGTATCCTGCGCCTCATCGACGAGGATGTGGTCGAGGCCCCCGTCGAGCTTGTAGAGCACCCACTCAACGGCATTCGACCGCTGCAGAAGATGCGAGGCCTTCTGGACAAGGTCGTCGAAATCGAGCGCAGCCCGCTGCTCCTTGGCATGGCGATAGTGCGCCATCACACAGCCCGCGATCCGCAACAGCGAGACACTGGCATCGAAAACATGCGCGCTGGCAAGGCGCTGCATCAATCGCGCGAAGTTTGCCTGCGCGGCCAGGAGGCGCTCGCTGAGCGCACCGTTGGCGTCGGCCAGCGCCTTCGTCATCAGGCTCGCGCGCGGCTCCATGTCCTTCGTCAGGAACAGGTCGCACAAGGCTTCTCGCATCCCCCAGGATGTCGTCGCGCGCAGTGCACGCCCAATCGCTTCCGCTCTGTCGAGATCTGTCTTCTTGCCGCCTTCGAGGATGTTTTTCGCCCGTTGCAGGTCCTCGCGCGATATGACACGCGGGATCTGGGCCTCGATATCTTCGGCGCGATCGTGCCGGCTCAGACCGAGCGCCGTGCGATAAGCGCTCTCCGCGTCCGCAAGATCCGCATCGATGTCACCGTTGCTGCCGGAGCGATCGAGCCAATCGCGATGGTTCAGCGCCTCGTTGATGAGATCCTCGAAGCTCTGCTCCGTCGCGAACCGGACCACGCACTGCAGGGCTGCCGCCAGCGGCGACGCTTTGTTGTCCGGCGCCGTGGCAGCCGACAGAACCTTGTCCACGGCCTCCGACAGAAGCCGCGATTTCTCCTGATCATCGAGGATCACGAACCCAGGCGGCACGCCCGCCTCCAGCGAGAAGCGCTGCAGCAGCCGCTCGCAGAAGGCGTGGATGGTCTGAACCTTCAGCCCGCCTGGCGTCTCGATGGCAACGGCGAAGAGGCGGCGCCCGAAGCGTATCTCGTCCGCACTCGGCTGATGTCCGGTGAGATCAGCCAGTTCCTGGCTGAGCTTTGCATCATCCGCGGTCACCCAGTGGGCCAGGCGGTCGAACACGCGCTTCGACATCTCCGCCGCCGCGGCCTTCGTGTACGTGAGAGCAAGTATGCGCTCCGGCGCCGTGCCCGCCAGCAGAAGCCGGAGAACACGCATCGTCAGCACGTGCGTCTTGCCTGTGCCGGCATTCGCGCTCACCCAGGCGGAGCCAGCGGGGTTCGAAGCCTCCGATTGCAGCTCCCCCGTGCGCACGCGCATGAGCTCGAGCGCGTCTTGCGCCTGCCTTTCGACCATGCGCGGACCGAGGGCCATGTTATCCCTCCTCGCCATCTTCGCCGGCCCACTCCGCAACCCGCGCGAGATGCACGTAGTCATCGTAGTCGTAGCTGTACTTCGGCCGGCGTACGGCAGCATAGGGCGTTGCCGGATCGTCGAATTGTGCCACCATCGCCTCGAGGCCCTTGCGCAGCTTCCGTGCGGCTTCCGCCACGTCCGGGATCTTCACGATCAGCTCCTGCCCGGGAGGTTCGCCGCCGGCAGCGGAGATGTAGCGCAACCGTTCCACGCGCGGAGGCGTGTTGCCACCACTGACGCCCGCAAACCCGCCCGCAATCGCGATCGCCGCCTCCAGAGGAAGCTGAGGCGCGAACCCCTGCTCGGCCTTCGACGCGAGGCTGTTAATCGCAGCCCCTGATTTGTAATCCGTGATGATGAGGCTCGGACCGGCATCGCTGATACGCGTATCGATGCGATCGGCCCGCGCCGTCAGCGTGAACGGCTCTCCCGGCACCGAAAGTACCGTCTTGCCGTCGATCTCCGCATGCACCCGCGCAATGCCCTTGCGGCGTTCCGGCTCCGTCTCCGCGAACCATTGCGCAAAGCGTTCCAGCCGCGGGGCCCAGAATGCCGCCACGCGCGGCGAGCCCGTAAGTTCTTCCAGGGCGACCTTCGCAAGATCCAACAGCGCGCCCCTGATATCGTCCGGCAGCGCGTCCGGATAGGCACGTGCGAACTTTCCCAAGGCCTCGTGGACGATTTCGCCACGCAGGGCCTGGTTGGGCTCGAGACCGAGCTGCGGCAGCCGTTGCAGGCGCAGGATGCGCTCTGCATAGAGCGCATAGGGATTGGCGAACCATTTCTCCACTGCCGTCACACTCAATGTACGCGGGCGCAGGTCAACAGGCGGGCAGGGCATCGGCGGGCCCGCAACCCGGCCCGAACGCCGCACGACATTGCGCTGCTTTGCCCAAACGCTCCACGGCTCCGGTGCAGCTGGCATCCCGAGCCCGTGCCGCAGCGCTTCCAGCCGCAGCAGCCACCGCGACGGCACGGTGGGGGCACCCTCCACCTTCGCGGCACGCGTCAGCACCACGCGCTTGGCATGCAGAAGGCTTGCGAAATCGTGGGCCGCCGCACCGATGCGTTCTTCCGGCGCCGGCAGTCCAAGCGCGGCGCGCATTGGCCGGCTGAGCCAGGGGCCGGGTTCCGCACCCGCAGGCCACGTGCTCTCGTTGAGCCCCGCAAGAATGACGAGATCAGGCTGCTGCAGGCGCGCCTCGAACGGGTCCCAGATCGACAGCCGCGGATGCTGCGGACCATCGACCCGCAGGCTCTTCTCGGCAACCAGTGCCCGATAGAAGTCCGGATAGTCTTCTGCTGCCACGAGGGGAGCGGCCAAGTCCTCGTCCATGAGCTTGGCGAAAAACTTCGACCCCCATTCGCCGGCCGGACCGAACCACAGGCCCTCTGCCGGCGTAAGCTGCTGAGCTGCATTCGTGTGTCCGCGAACCAGCTCGACGAGCGCATGCGTCTCGTCCGATTGAAACAGCTTCGTCAGAGGCCGGAACGCGGCTTCCAGCGCCGACACCAGGGCCTCCGCCGCTTCCCACTCCGCGAGCGAGAGCCTGCTGATGGCGGCATGCTGCCTCTTGCCACTCGCGCGCGCGCGATCGAGCGCGAGTTTCAAGCCTTCGATGCCTTCTCCGAAGTAGGGCTGCCGGAATACCGCGAGCTCCAGAGCACGCGCGCCGGCCCGCACCTCCTGCTCAGGCAACCCGGCCCTGAACATGGGATGCTTCATCAGGTCCGTGACGGCCTTCGGCGCAAACTCGTGCGCAACGGCATCGATGACGAGATCGAGGAACGTACCGCTCGGCGTCTGCGTGAATGGCGTGCCTGCAGAAACCGGCACCTTGAGATCCCACGCCCTCAGGCGCACCGAAACGCGGCGCGCAAGTGCGCGGTCTGGCGTTACGAGGGCTGCCGTACATCCCCTCGTCTCTGCCGCTTCGCGCAGCATCAGCGCAATGGCCTCTGCCTCTTCCTCCGCCGTGCCGGCCTCCACGAGTTGCACGGCCTCGAGCGCGCTCTGCATTGCCGCAGAACGCGAAGTTGTGACGAAACCGTGCCAATGCTCGGTGGTTTCGGCTGGCCGCATGGCCTCGCTGGCAAAGCACGCCCGCGCCTTCTGCGTTGCAGTTTCTGGCTCCGGCGAAAGCTCCCGCACGTCGGCGCGCGTAAGGCCGAGCCCGGCGAGCAGCTTTGCCATCCCGAATTGTGGATGCTCGGGATGCTTCGGAACGATCGCCTGCCACGTCGCCTCGTCGCAGGTCTGGTCGAGCCCCGGCAGGACCAGCGCCCCGTGCGGGTGCGCAAGGACAGCCTGCGCAAGCTCGGCCGCGACGGGATCGAGTGCCGTAACGCCGGCCATCACCACTGGCGCTGCACCAGAGGAATGCGCCAGTCGCGCGATCTCGGCGCGCAGGATCCTGTGCCGGTGCTCCACCGGCGAGATCTGCTGCGTCGCATCGAGATGCTGCGGCCACAGCTGCGTGATGATCTTGAGGAATTCGAGCGTCTCTTTCCAGTGCTCGCTCAGATCCTCCGGCACCACGTTCTGGAGCGCATCGGCCGTCAGTCCATGCGTTTCCAGCATGTCCATGAGCAGTGCGAGCTCTTTCGCAAGATGCGCCGCCTGCGCGGGCGTGGTGCGCTGTCCGGTCTGACGCGCCCAGCGAAACACGAGAGCCGTCAGCACGAGTTGCCGTTCCAGCGGCCCGATCACACGTTTACCGCCGGTGGCTGCAGAAGCCGCAAGATCCTCCGCGCTCGTGAGCACGTCGAGTTCTGTCGTGGTATCGGCAATGGGCTTGATGCGAGGCAGCAGCAGCGCAGTCCCACCACTTGCTTTGGCGAACGCGGCTTGCAGTGGACCCGTTACGCCTCGCCCCGGGAGCAGCAGTGTGATGTCCGCAAGCTCGATCGGACCGGGAGGCTCGCCTCCGGGCGCTGGAAGATCACCGGCAAGGATGGCCTTCGCGAGCGTCGCAAGGAACGGAGCGCCCGGCGGAACCGTATAGACCCGGCCCCGGATCAGATCAGCCACGACGTGCGTCGCTCAGCGCCTGCTCGGCCTGCGCGAGCGCCTCTGGCGTCCCCACGTGCATCCAGATCCCCTCCATGCGCAGCCCGAATGCGCGACCCGCCTCGATCGCCTGGTCCCACATCTTATTGAGCGAGAATACGCCCCCCGGCGCGTTTGCAAAGAGCCTGGGGTGCGCGATGGAGACGCCTGTGAATGCGAAGGGCACGATCTCCTGCTGGTTCTTTCTCCGCCGGATGCGCCCGTCTGCATCGAAGCCGAAGTCGCCTCGCCCCTGGTAGCCGTAGCTGGAACTGGCAAGCGCGAGCAGCATCAGGCAATCCATGCGCGTGTCATCCCACGCATCCATCAGCCGCGTGAGATTGGCGCCGATGCCTTCGATCCAAACGCTGTCGGAATTGTGGACGAGGAATGGGCCCGGACCCAGCAACGGCAGGGCCTTGGCGACACCGCCCCCGGTATCCAAAAGCTCGACGCGCTCGTCGGAGATCACGATCTTCGGCCGTGTCCGCCCTTTCAAATGCGCCTCGATCTGGTCTGCCTTGTGGTGCACGTTGACCACGGCCATGCCGATGCCTGCCAAAGCAATGCGGTCCAGCACGCGGTCGATCAGCGGCTTGCCATCAAGCTTTACGAGAGGCTTTGGCAAAGGGCCGCTTGCCGGCGCCATCCGCGTGCCGAGCCCCGCAGCCAGAACCATGGCCTTGTCGATTGCCGTCATACCCCTGCCCGCAAAAGCCTAGAGATGCCTAGAGATCGAGATCTGCCCGCCGGTCAGATGGCGGGAAATGCAGCTCGTACCATGCCCGGAGCGGCGCGAGACGGCTATTGCGCAAATTGCGGTCCAGATATCCCCAGGTGCGCGGAATATGTCGCAGATAGTTCGGCTTGCCATCGCGCTTCAGGAGCCGCGCCCACAATCCCAAAAGACGCGTGTTCCGCTGGGCGCCGAAATCGGCATACGCGGATTCAAAAGCTTGCCTGTCGAAAGCCGTATCGCGCTCGAGAGCGCATTGGCAGTAGTAGGCGAAGAGCTCGTCCTCAAGCGACGCCGCCACGTCGACCCGCGCGTCCTGCAAGAGCGACACGAGATCGAACGAGGGATGCTCATGCAGTGCGTCCTGGAAATCGATAATCCCTACCCGCGCCATACCCTTGCGCTCGGGCATCCACAAAAGGTTCGGCGAATGGTAGTCGCGCAGGAACCAGCCTCCGGGCAGCGACAGCAGCCTCTCGATCACCGGACGCCACAGCGCGCGAAACTCAGTGCGAACGTGCTCCGGCGGCGGCGCACCCTTGACGGCCGGCCAGTACCAGTCGAGCAGCAAATCGGTCTCGATCTCGAACGCGGCACTGTCGCGCCTCGGCAAACTGTATGTGCTGCCGTCCCTCAACGGCAGCCGCTGCGGCACCGGCACCGACCGCAGATGCACGAGCACATCCACCGCACTGCGCCAAAGCTCAGCCTGGGAGGCCCCGCGAAAAATTTCCTGGCCAAAGACGCGGTCGCCCATGTCCTCGATGAGCAGCAGCCCCTTGTCGAGATCCTCTGCGAAGACCTCGGGCGCGCTGAGCCCCTCGCGCCGAAGCGCGTTGGAAATGGCCGAAAACGGCCGCATATCTTCCGCAAGGTGTGCGATCTGGCTGTACGACTTGCCATCGCGGATCGGCGGTCCGTCCGGCTGCCGCGGCGCATCCATCAACACCCGGCTGCCGCCATCGATATGCAGCCGCGCGTAGGCCCGCGTTGAAGCATCGCCTTGCAGATAAGCCACGCGCGCCTTGTTCCACGGCGGCAGCAACGCAAGGAAATCGACGATCTCGCCCAGGCGCTCGAGGCGTTGCAAGCACGCGCCCTGCGCCGTCATGGTGATAATGCGGATGCTCGGATCAGGCGCCTCTGCAAACACGATCTCGAAGCGCTGCTCCGGCAACAGCTCCGCCACGCGTTCGGGCCACTCGACAATTGCAATCCCACCCGCCCACGCTTCCTCGAGACCCACTTCGACGGCCTCGTCGGCCGAGACCAGCCGATACATGTCGAAATGCGTGATGCCTGCACGTGGCGAGACATAGCTCTGGCTCAAGGAAAATGTGGGGCTTGGCACCTCGGCAGCGTCGTCGGCAAGAACCGCGCGGATGAGCGCACGCGCGAATGTGGTCTTCCCTGCCCCCAGGTCGCCCCGCAGTGCCAAAACGTCGCCAACGCGCACTTTCAGCGCGAGCAGCTGCGCGAGCCTGACCAGACCTGTCTCGTCGACCTCGAAACGCAACATTCCGATCATGCCACGGCAGGATCTGCCGGTTCCTGAGCCGGTTGCAGGCGGCCAGCTTCGGGAAACCTCACTGTCACGGTCGTGCCATGTCCCGCCTCCGAGACGAGATCCATCGTCCCCCCATGCAGCTCCACGAGGCTCTTCACTATGGAAAGCCCGAGCCCGGCCCCGCGATGCTTTGAGCCCTGGCTGTCGCTCACGAAGCGCTCCAGCACCTGGGCCTGGCGATCTTTTGGAATGCCCATGCCGTTGTCGATCACCGCGAACGCCATCATGCCCGAGTCCCGCCGCACCATGATCTTCACGCTGTCGCCCGGCTTGGAGAAGCCGATCGCGTTTGACAGAAGATTATAGAGAACTTGCCGCACGCGGCTCTCGTCGGCAACGAATTCCTCCGCATCCTCGGCAACGGCAATGTCGAGATTGAGGCGCGCCCGCGCAAGGCGGTCTCGCACGGCTTCCACGGCCCTGTCGATGACCGCATCAACCTTCACCGGCTGAAGCTTCAGCTCCAAGGCCCCCGCATCGATCGTGGCGAGATCGAGGATATCATTGATGATGGACTGCAGGCTGCGCGACTGCGCCGAGATGACGCTCAGATACTCCCGCTGCTGATCGTTGAGCTCGCCCACGCGCGGGCTGGCAAGCAGCTCGCTGAAGCCGATGACGTTCTGCAGGGGCGTGCGCAGCTCGTAGGAAACGTGCCCAATGAACTGGTTCTTCAGCCTGTCGGCCGCCAGCAGCGCCTCGTTCCGCTCGATCAGCGTCTGCGCATAGCGTTTGCCGTCCGACACATCGACGAAAGTCATCAGCGTGGCGCCGTCGGGAAGCGGCGAAAGGGCGAACTCGATATAGCTATCGTCCGGCCGTTCCATCAGGCCTTCGATCGCCTGCCGGCGATCCGAGATCCCGGTGACGGCACGACTGACGCGCGACCACGTCTGCGCGTCGGCATATAGGCTGCTGCATTGCGCGATCACCTCGTCGATGTGTGGGCCTTCGGCCAACCTGCTGCGCGACAGTTTCCAGATCTGCGCGAAAGCCGAGTTGAACAGCTGCAGTCGGCCATCCGTCGCGAACACCGCCACGCCTTCGTCGAGATTGTCGAGCGTCTCGCGCTGCACATCGATCAGCGCGTTATAGCGGCTCTCCAACTGGATCTTCTGCGTGACGTCGTCATAGATATAGGTCAGGCCGCCTTCGGGCCGCTGCGCCGACGTGACGTGAATGGTGCGGCCGTCAAGCAGATGCCACCAGTTGTCGTACTCGCTGTTGCTCGTGTAGCCGGCGAGGACGCGGGCCTTCCAGCCCTTGTAATCCGTCACTTCCGGCAGCCGCGAAAGCTCGCGCAATCGGTCCAGGATCTCCCCGTCGGACGGCTTCGTGTCGAGCCAGTCGGCATCGAGCTGCCACAGCGCGCGATAAGCTTCGTTGTAGAATGCGAGCCGCTGGTCTGGTCCGAAAATGGCGACACCGGTGGCCACGCGGTTGAGCGTTCGCTCGTAGGCTCCGACGTGGCGAACGATTTCACCCTGTGCGCTTTCGATAGCGGTCACGTCGATGGCAGCGCCCACGCTCGCAGCGTCCAAGGGCAGCACCACGACGTCGTGTGCACGCCGCACACCGCCACTCACGATGTGCACCCTGTCGCGATACGTCACGCCGACCGACAGCGATGTCCGCACCGCTTGCCGCTGGCGCATTTCCAGAAGCTCGATCTGTCGCTCGCGAACCTCGGCTTCGCTCGACGCTTCAACGGCCTGCACGTAGGCCTCGTTGACCCACTCGATGCGGCCATCCGCGCCGCGGAACCAAGCGGGCATCGGCAGCGCATTGAGGAGCGTCCGGCCAGCCACCGTGTCGCGCACGAGCTGACGATGCTGGTCGAGGATGCGCGCGAGATCGCGCTTTCGGCCGGCCACCTCACGCAGGCGCAGGATGGCGCGCCCGCCGGCGGCCCGACCATCTGCCTCTACGTGCGCGCCTGCGATCGTGCGCAGAAGCACGCTGAAAGGCTGTCCGTCGCGGAAAAGCGCATCGAGCCCGGACTTCAGTTCCTGCGCGGAAGAGACATCGAGCCATCCGCCGAACCGAAGCAGTTCCGGCTCCGACCACGGCAATCCCGCAACGCCGCTGAGCGTGTGCATCATCACGCGCACGCTCTGGCCTTGCTCCCAGTACACTAGCACCTGCGGCTCGGCCTTGAGGATCGCTTCCACTGTGAACAGGTTGCGGCGAAGCTCGGCGATCTCCCGGCGCAAGTCATGGTCAGGCTTGGCGCTTGTCGCGACACGAAATGTGAAGACGCCACCAACCACGACGGCGCTAGCAATAAAGCTGAGAAGAAGTGTAAAGGCCCCATCGCCACGCGGAGCGCCCGCGGCACCGGCGAAAATTGCGAGAAGCAGCACCGCCACCACGCCGAGGCTGGCGCCGAGGAGCAACAGAAGCTCCCCGCGCGGTTTGGCCATGCCCTCTGCGCTCAACCTGATCATGTTGCCGA
>JBDHTJ010000111.1:0-17816 GCA_039808585.1 Hyphomicrobiaceae bacterium
GCGGTTTCCTGCAGCGCGGACTTGCAGTCCATCATGCCGGCGCCGGTCTTGTCGCGCAGCTCTTTCACCAGGCTCGCGGAAATGGTGGTCATGGGATCATCCTCGATGAGAGGGGCCTCGGCCCAGATTGACCGAGGCAGGTTGCATCAATGTGGCAGCGCCGGGGCCGTTCCCGCGGAAACGGCCACCAGCTGGTCTTTGTTGCGCAAGCCGGCTCAGACCGACGCGCTTTCCTCGGTGAACTTCTTGGCCGTCGCGATCCAGTTGTCGCGCTGCAACCGGCCCTTCAGGTTGAGCGCGCGGTCGAGTGCTTCCGACTGCTCGGCGTCGAGGTCTGCGATCTGCCAGAAGTGGAACACGCCGATATCGTTGAGGCGCTGCTCCAGCTTTGGATTGACGTTCGGCAGGCGCTTGAGGTCGTCCGGCTCGCCACGCGGCGCGTCGATGCCCTTGAACGCCACCTTGCTAAGCTCCTCGGCCGGCGGCTTGTCCATGGCGCCGACGTCGACGCCACGCTCGACCTGGCCGCGCTCGATGCCGTCGATGGCGGCTCGCGCGATGAGGTCACAGTAGAGTGTGATGGCACGGCCCGCGTCATCGTTGCCGGGAACCATGAAATCGATGCCGTCGGGCTCGCAGTTGGTGTCGACGATGGCCACGATCGGAATGTTGAGCTTGCGCGCCTCGGCAATCGCGATCTGCTCCTTATTGGTGTCGATCACGAACAGCAGATCGGGCAGGCCGCCCATTTCCTTGATGCCGCCCAGCGACTTGTTGAGCGTGTCGCGGTCGCGCGTGAGCTGCAGCAGCTCCTTTTTGGTGCGGCCCTTGCCTTCACCGGCCAGGATCTCCTCGAGCTGCTTCAGGCGGCGGATCGATTGCGAAATGGTCTTCCAGTTGGTCAGCGTGCCGCCGAGCCAGCGATGATTGATGTAGTACTGCGCAGAACGCTTGGCAGCGTCCGCGATGCCCTCTGAAGCCTGGCGCTTCGTACCAACGAACAGCACCCGGCCGCCCCCTGCCACCACATCGGACACCTTCACGAGGGCCTGATGCAGCATCGGCACTGTCTGGGCGAGGTCGATGATGTGGATGTTGTTGCGGGCGCCGAAGATGTAGGGCGCCATCTTGGGGTTCCAGCGATGCGCCTGGTGGCCGAAGTGCACGCCAGCCTCGAGCAGCTGACGCATGTTGAACGTCGGGAGAGTCATGAAAAAGCAGTCCTTTTTCCGGTTGAACCTCCGCACCGCCTGAAGAACGACCGCTGCCGCAGCCCGCTGGGGACATGCCCCGTTAGGCAAACGCCGAAACGGCCGCACCGGTGCACCAACGGGGCTTTTAATCCGTCAGCGCCAAGGGCAGCACGTGTGAGATGGCCGGCGTTCTAGCGGAACACCGGCTCGAGCACAAGAGGAGCCGGCCCGAATCGGTCGGCAATGGGTCGGCAAAGGACAGCGGAAAGTTGCAAGAGCCGTCGATTCGCTTCGAAGGCCCCACGCAAGGTCGCGAGCACATTCTCTGGACCACGGAGCTTAAGCCCCGCCAGACAAACACCCTGAGAGAACAAGACATGCAACAGAAGGCTGCAAAAACCCTACTTGCCGTTGTGATGCTATGCGCTTCACTGGGCGCCGCCGATGCGGCTGATCGCAAGCGAAAGCGCGAAGTCGTCCGCGAACCTGACCGCTGGACCGGCTTCTATCTCGGCGGCCACCTCGGGCAGGGCTGGGACAACATGGCGTGGAATTGGAACATTCCGGACAACGCCAGCATTCCTGACCAGACGGTCTATACGAGCAGCCTCGACAAGCGCAGCTTCCTCGGCGGCGCCCAAGTGGGCTACCTGCACAGCTTCGGCCCGATCGTTTCGGGTCTCGAGTTCGCCTATACCGCCCACAGCAGCTCTTCGAGCACGTCCATCACCGATACGGCGGACACGCGCACTCTTAATGGCCGCATTGGCGACATCTACGCGCTCACGGGAAAGCTCGGCTATGGCACCGGCAGCTGGCTGACCTACGCCAAGGGTGGTCTGGCCTGGGCCGACATCAAGCTCAACTCCACCAGGGCGACCGACAACGCCGTACAGACCTCGTCATCGGGCCTGGCGCCTGGTTTCACGTATGGTGCGGGCCTGGAATATGCGCTCTCGCGCAGCTTCTCGATTGGCGCGGAATACAACCACAACCAGTTCCACATCGAACGCCAAGGCGTGGAGGATGCGGCAACCACAACCGCGTCGAGCCATACCGGTGATCCGTCCGTGAAAACCATGACGCTGCGCCTGAACTACAAGTTCGCACCGTCCCCGTTCTGACCAGTGGCGTGAATGCGGCAGGCCCCGGCCCGCCCGCACACGATCAGCGCTTGCGAAGGGCTGCGGCGATCTCCGCGTCGCTGCAGCCGGCCTCGCGTAAAATGGCCTCCGTATCGGCCCCGAGCGCGGGCGGCGGCAGGTCCTTCTCGCGCGACACGTCCTCCACGTTCATCGCAAGCCGCAAAGACCGTTTCGCAAGACTGGGCCCGGAGAAGTCCGGCTCGAACATGCCAACGTCCGTCAGATGCGGATCCTGCAACAGCTCCTGCGGCGTACGCACCGGCTGTGAGGGGATGTCGAGGCGCTCGAAGGCGGCAAGCCATTCGGCGTTGGTTCGTTTGACGAGTTCCTGCGCGAGAACACCATAAAGCTGGTCGATCCGCGCGCTGCGCTGCGTCGGGTCGTTGAACCAGGGCTCGTTGGCAACCTCCAGGCGCCCCACTTCGGTGAGCACTTTTCGCCAATTGTCTGCCGAATAGGGCAGCACCGCCACCCACCCGTCCTTCGTCTTGTAGGGCTTGCGGTCACGGGAAAGCACACGCGTGTAGCCCACCTTTCCGTCCTCATCGAAGGTGGCATCGGACATGTGCTCGGCCAGCGAGAATGCGGCCATGAGCTCATACATGGGCACCTCGATGTAGCCAGGCGACGTACCCGTACGCTCGCGGTGGAAGAGTGCGGCCATCACCGCATAGGCCAGATGCAGACCCGAAACCTTGTCCGCGGCGATGGAAGGCGGATACACCGGCTCGCCGTCACGCATCAGGAACAGCCCTGCGAAGCCGGAGCCCGCCTGAATGACGTCGTCATAAGCCGGCTTTCCCGCATATCGCCCATGCCGGCCATAGCCCACCGCCGCCGCGTAGATGATGCGCGGGTTGATGGCGCGCACCGCATCGAAGGTGAAGCCGAGGCGGTCGAGCGCGTCCTGGCGCATGTTGTGCACGAGCGCGTCTGCCGTCAGGATGAGTTTGCGCAGGGCGGCCTTGCCAGCCTCGGTCTTGAGGTCGAGCGCGACCGACTTCTTGTTGCGGTTCACGTTCGCGAAAATGGCACTCATGCCCGGCGCCGGCACCGGCGCGATGGTCCGCATGCTATCGCCTTCAGGGGGCTCGACTTTGATCACCTCGGCCCCGAGATCGCCTAGGATCTGAGTTGCATAGGGCCCTAGAATAACGGCCGTGAGGTCGAGAATGCGCACGCCCTTGAGCAGCGGGATCATGGACCCTCCAACGAAAACGTGATGACCCGCTCTAGCATGCGGGCGCGACCTCCGACTACGCCGAGATCCACCCGCGGGTGGGAAAACGTTGTTGCACTGCAACGTCCTGCCACTCGCAGGCGCGCCTGAACCCCGTCGGTTAAGCCGCTGCTAGTGTGCCGACACTCGGCGGTGGCGGCCTTGACATCGCCGCATCTGATCCAAATAAAACGATCGTTCGTTTTGTTGCCGTTTCTCCGACCTTGATCAGATCAAGCCCCGAGCCCAACTGCCACTCGTCATGCCCAAGCTCAAGCCCGAAACCCACACTGCGCGGCGCGACCACATCCTTGATGCGGCCGAGCGCTGCTTTGCCGAAGCGGGTTTCCATCGCAGCACCATGAACGACATCTGCCGGCGCGCCAGCGTCAGCCCGGGCGCGCTCTATGTCTACTTCGACAGCAAGGAGGCCTTGATCGCAGGCCTCGCGGAGCGTGACAGGGCAGAGTTTGCCGAGCAGCTATCCCTGGTCGAACGGGCGCCGGACGTGCTGGCTGCCTTCAGCGCCATGGGCGACTTCTACCTGAACCCCGACCGCACCTACAAATGCAGGCTCGGCGTGGAGATCGGTCTGGAGGCCACCCGCAATCCCAAGATCGGCGAGATCTTCTGGCGATTCGATCGGGAGGTGCGGCAAAGCCTCGAACGCCTGTTCCAGCGCCTCTCTGACGAAGGTCGTATCGCGCCCGCCCTTGCGATCGATGCCGTGACCTCGGCGTTTATGGTCATCGCTGACGGAATTTTCTGGCGCCATACGGTGCATCCCCATGCGTTCACGGCAGAGGCAGCCATGCCCGTAGCGCTGGAGCTTATTCGCCAGCTGTTGAACCCGGCGCAACCGCTCATGCCTGCGGCCGGCCGCAATCCTGATCAAGCTGACAGCACCTTTCCCCTGGTAGGTGACCGAAAATGATCCGCAAAGTCCTCACCGCGCTCGTTCTTTCCCTGGCCGCATTCGGGTTGACGCTCACGCTCGTAGCGCAGCCGGTGCAGAAGCCGGGCGAAAAGCCCGTGGCCGAAAGCCCTGCCAACGCACCGCGGGTCACCGTCGCACGGGCCAGCGAGCAGAACTTCGTCGAGACGGTGCTCGCCACCGGCTCCCTGGTTGCACGCGAGGAGATCCTCGTCGGACCCGAGGTCGAAGGCTTGCGCGTGACCGAGGTCCTTGCCGACGAGGGCATGCAGGTCAAGAAAGGCGACGTGCTTGCGCGCCTCGTGGTGGACACGCTGGAGGCACAGATTGCCCAGAACGATGCGGCCCTGGCCCGCACCTCGGCCTCCATCGCCCAGGCTCGCAGCAGCATTACACAGGCTGATGCGCGGTTGACGGAGGCCAAGAACGCGTTCGAGCGTGCAAAGCCGCTGCACGCTGCCGGCCACATGGCCGACGCGCAATTCGACCAGCGCCAGCAGGCAGCCCTCACGGCAGAGGCGCAATTGGTATCTGCGCGCGATGCACTGAAGGTTGCGGAAGCGGAGAAAGCTCAGGTCGAGGCGCAGCGTCGCGAAATCGAGTGGCGTCGCAGCCGGTCCGCGGTCGTGGCCCCCGCAGCCGGCATCATCAGTCGGCGCGTCGCGCGTATCGGCGCTTACGCCATCGGCTCCGGCGACGCCATGTTCCGGATCGTGGCGAAGGGAGAGATCGAGCTTGACGCCGAGGTCACCGAGACGCGCATCGCCGCCGTGAAGGTCGGGCAGAAGGCACGCGTCGACGTGGCGGGCGTCGGCACGGTCGAAGGCACCGTGCGCCTCGTATCACCTGAGGTCGACAAGACGACGCGCCTCGGCCGTATCCGCATCTTCCTCGGGGCAAACCCCAACCTGCGCGTCGGCACCTTCGCGCGCGGTACCATCGCGACGGCAGAGGGCCGTGGCCTCGCCATCCCGTCCTCGGCAATTCTCTACGTCAACGACGGCGCCGTCGTTCAGCTCGTGCGCGACAACAAGGTCGAAACACGCAAGGTGGAACTGGGCCTCGCTGCCGGCGCAATGGTTGAGGTGCGCCGCGGCCTCCAAGCCGGCGACATCGTCGTTGCCCGCTCCGGCACGTTCCTGCGTGACGGAGACGCCGTGCAGCCGGTTCTGGCGCCCGAGAAAGAGGTTCGCTCGTGAACTGGAACATCTCCGCCTGGTCGATCCGGCGGCCGGTCCCGTCGCTCGTGCTGTTCATGGTGCTGATCACGCTCGGCTACTTTTCCTTCAAGCAGCTGCCGATCACCCGCTTCCCCAACATCGACGTACCGATCGTCAAGGTGCAGGTGACGCAAGCCGGCGCCGCACCTTCGGAACTCGAAGTTCAGGTGACGAAACGCATCGAGGATGCGATTGCCGGCGTCAACGGCGTCAAACACCAGACATCCACAGTCACCGAAGGCTCGTCGGTGACCGTGATCGAATTCCGCCTCGAGGTGAACCAGGACCGCGCGCTCAACGACGTCAAGGATGCCATCGCCCGCATCCGGGTGGAGTTGCCGCGCACCATCGACGAGCCGATCGTGCAGCGGATCGAGATCGAGGGCCTGCCGATCGTCACCTACGGCGTGAAGTCGCCCGGCATGACGCCGGAGCAGCTTTCCTGGTTCGTCGACGACACGGTCATCCGCGCCTTGCAGAGCGTGAAGGGCGTTTCACAGGTCGAGCGTTTCGGCGGCGTCGACCGCGAGATCCGCGTCAACCTTTCGCCCGACCGACTGCTCGCCTACGGCATCACCGCCGGCGACGTGAACCGGCAGCTGCGCGCGACGCAGATCGACCTCGCCGGTGGTCGCGGCGAGATCGGCGGGCGTGAACAGGCGATCCGCACGCTTGCAGGCAAGATCACGGTAGCAGATCTCGCCGCCACCCAGATCGTGCTGCCACGCGGCCGCAAGGTACGGCTCGACGAACTCGGAAGCGTCACCGATGCCATTGCCGAGCAGCGCACTTTTGCGGCGTTGGGCGGCGAGCCCATCGTTGCTTTCGCCATCACGCGCGCGAAGGGGCAGAGCGACACCGTCGTCGTCGGCGAGGTCGAGAAGAAGATCCGCGAACTCCGCTCGAAGTACCCCGACGTCGAGTTCCGCGAAGTCGACAACACCGTGCCGTACACGCTCGGCGTCTATGACGCGACCATGAAGTCGCTGATAGAGGGCGCCGTCCTTGCCATCGTCGTGGTGCTGATCTTCTTGCGCGATTGGCGCGCCACCATCATCGCAGCCATTGCCTTGCCGCTGTCGATCATCCCGGCCTTCTGGACACTCGACGTTGCCGGCTTCTCGCTCAATCTCGTGAGCCTCCTCGCCATCACCATCGTCACCGGCATTCTGGTGGACGACGCCATCGTCGAGATCGAGAACATCGTCCGCCACATGCGCATGGGGAAAAGCGCCTATCGCGCAGCGCTCGAGGCTGCAGACGAGATCGGCCTCGCCGTCATCGCGATCACCTTCACCATTGTCGCCGTTTTCGTGCCTGTCAGTTTCATGGGTGGCATCGCCGGCCAGTACTTCAAGCAGTTCGGCCTGGTGGTGGCGTTCGCCGTGATCTTCTCGCTGCTGGTCGCGCGCCTCATAACGCCGCTGCTCGCTGCCTATTTCATGCGCGGAACCGGTCACGTCGAGAAAGAGGGGCGCATCCTCAGGGCCTACACCCGCCTTGTTGACTGGTCTGTGCATCACCGCGTCAAAGCCGTTATCGCCGGCCTGGGCATCTTTGCGATGTCGATCGGCAGCTTCTATCTGCTCCCTGCCGGCTTCCTTCCAACGGAGGATTCCGGCCGCACGCTGCTGGCGGTGGAACTGCCACCGGGCTCGCGCGTAGAGGACACGCGCTCTGTCACGGCCGAAGTTGCCCGGCAAATCGCACAGCGTCCCGAGGTGCGCACGGTGTTCGTCAACGGCGGACGCATCCTCGGCTCCGGCGCCGAAGTGCGCAAGGCGACGTTCACGATCAACCTCGTGCCGAAGGATAAGCGGGCGCTTAGCCAAGCACAGGTGAAGCAGCAGATCAGCCGCGATCTCGCGCAGATCCCCGACATCCGCTACTGGTTCCTCAACGACAACGGCCAGCGCCAATTCCAGCTTGTCGTCTCCGGCCGCGATGGCGCTGCCGTCAATCATGCGGCAGCTGAGCTGACGAGCCAGGCGAAGCGCTTGCCCATGCTCAGCGAGGTGGTTTCGACGGCAGAGCTGGACCGCCCCGAGCTGCGCGTGATCCCCATCACCGACATTGCAGCCGAACTCGGCGTCTCAACCGAAGCCATCTCCGAGGCCGTCCGCATCGCCACCATCGGCGACATCGGTGCCAACCTCGCCAAGTTCTCGGTGGGCGAACGCCAGGTACCGATCCGGGTGCAGCTGGAGGAGAACGCGCGCAGCGATGCCCAGCTTCTCGAACAGCTCAAAGTCGCCACGGGGTCCGGCGCTGCTGTGCCGCTGGCAACGGTGGCGAAGTTCTCCTTCGGCCAAGGCCCCACGGCCATCGACCGCTACGACCGCACTCGGCGCGTCCTGATCGGAGCCGATCTCGTCGGCAGCACGCCGCTTGGCCAGGCGGTGTCCGCCGTCACTTCGCTTCCGGCCGCCAAGACGTTGCCTGCGGGCGTCGAACTCAAGCAGTTCGGAGACGCGGAGATCATGACGGAGGTCTTCGAAGGTTTCGCCAAGGCCATGGGCGCAGGCCTCATGATGGTTTACGCCGTGCTTGTGCTTCTCTTCGGCAGCTTCCTGCAGCCCGTGACGATTCTGTTCTCGCTGCCCTTGTCGATCGGCGGTGCGATCGTGGCGCTGGCAGCAACGGGCAAGCCCATCAGTCTTCCCGTCGTCATCGGCATCCTAATGCTGATGGGCATCGTCACGAAGAACGCCATCATGCTCGTCGACTTCGCGGTGGAAGAGATCCGGAAAGGAATTCCCCGCGACGAAGCCATCATCGATGCCGGACGCAAGCGCGCCCGCCCCATCGTCATGACGACGATCGCCATGATCGGCGGCATGCTCCCCTCGGCGATAAGCCTCGGTTCGGGTGGTGAGTTCCGCGCGCCCATGGCGGTCGCGGTGATCGGCGGCCTCATCTCATCCACGCTTCTGTCGCTGGTATTCGTGCCTGCGGTATTCGCGCTCATGGACGACCTCGGCAAGGCCGTCTGGCGGCGCTTCTCCCGTCTTCTCGGCCCAACTGATGAACCCGAGGAGACCGCCGTCACAAGGCCGCCGGAAACGCTGCACACCGTCCAGAACAGGCCGCTGGCGGCGGAATGATCGTCCGCCGCGCGCCGCACTTTGGCAATTGCCACGATCTTGCTGCGTCCCCACATTAGTCTCTCCGGCAGTATACCGCTCAGGAGGCGCTCCATGTTCGACGCACGCAGCATTCTCGACGCCATCGTCAACAGCGGCAGCGCCAGGGACGCGGGCTCTCCAGCGGCACGCGGTTCGGGACAAGGATCCATGGGCGAGCTGGGAGACCTGCTGAAACAGCTCTCCGGCGGCGATCGCGACACCCCGTCTTCGCGCACCCGCAACGCGCGAGCCGAACCCATGCCCGAAGACCAGGAGGACGAGGCTCCGCCCGCCCCACGGCGCCGCCAGAGCCGACCTTCGCGCGCTGAGCCGCAGGACGACGATCTCGGCGAGGAACCAGCACCCAGGCGCACCGCCTCGACACGGCGCCGCACCTCCCAAGACGAAGAACCGGGCGATGCAAAAACTGCGGGTCCAGGCGGCCTGGAGGACATCATTCGCGACGTACTCTCCGGCAAGGCTGGCGGAGGCCTGAAAGACATCCTCGACCAGGTGCAGAAGGGCGGTGGCTTGGGCGGCCTCGGCGACATCCTGGGCCAAGTGCTGGGCGGGAAGCCTACGGCGCACCGCCTTACCGGCGATGCGGCGCCCGCCTCCGGCGTGCTGGGCGAACTAGCAGGCAAGTCGCCCCAGGAAATCCTCGCAGCCGTCCAGGATTTCATCGCGCGCAACCTGTTTGCCACCGGCGCAGCTGCAGGCGGCCTCGGCGCGCTGGTCCTCGGCACCCGCACGGGTCGCTCGCTTGCTGCAAGCGCTGCTAAACTCGGCGGCCTCGCGCTCATTGGAGGCCTCGCCTACAGAGCCTACCAGAGCTACCAGGAGGGCGCTCCTGTGGCGGCGGGTGAACCCCGGCCACTCATCGCCCCCCCGTCAGGATCCGGCTTCGAGCCCGAAACGGTCACCCACGAAACGGCAACGACGATGCTCCGCGCGATGGTGGCAGCGGCCGCCGCCGATGGCCGCATCGACCAGGCCGAGGAGCGCAAGCTGGTCGCCGGGCTCGGCGCATCCGGCCTGCAGGCGGAAGCGCAATCTTTCCTCGCCGCCGAGATCGCCAATCCCGCCAGCATCGATGACATCGCCAATTCCGTGCAGAGCGAGGAGGAGGCCGTGCAGGTCTATACCGCAGCGCGGATCACGGTCGATCCGGACATTGCCGAAGAGCATGCGTTTCTCGCGGAACTGGCTTCGAGGCTCGGCCTCGACGAGGGGCTCGTCGCCCATATCGATGGCGCTACCCGCTCCGGCGCTGCATGACAATCAGAGGGTCAGTCAGGTAGCCAGGCGCTCGAAGCGAGGCGCATCGCGCCAGAAAATGCGCGCGGTCGCACTGACGCGATCGGGATCGCCGGTCGTAAGCAACCGCGGCACCACCGGCGCGTCTTGCGGCGTTGCGAACCGCTGGTGGCGCGCGAGGTAATCTTCCAGGCTGTCCGCCACCACCTCGGGCTGCGGGAGTATGCGCGTGAACGCCGGCAGATGGTTGCGGAACAGCCCCTCGACGAGGGGAAAGTGCGTACAGCCGAGGATGGCGCGATGCGGCGGCTGCCCACCCGTCGCTGTCATCAACGCCTCGACGCCTTCTGCCACCAGCCTATCGAGCACGCTCTCGGGCTGGGCCTGCTCGATGGCACCCGCCAATTCCGGGCACGCCTGCTGCACCACCGTCACCTTGGGACACCGCTTGCGGATCTCCTCCGGATAGACGTGCGAGGTGATGGTCCGCGTCGTCCCGAACACGGCAATCAGGTCGGTATTGTACTTCTGCGGATACTGCGGCGACGTCGCCGCCCATGGCGTCTGCGTTGCGGCCTCAACCGTCGGCGCCACGATGCCGAGCACATTGTTGCGCTTCCACCCGCTCACCGGCAGCCAGTCCTTCTGCAGAGTGCGCGCCGCAACGCAGGTTGCGGTATTGCAGCCCAGGAGTACAAGGCCGCACTGCGCCTCGAACAGCGCCTCTACGCCGCGACGCGTGAGCGTGACGATGTCATCAGAGGCCCTGTCGCCATAGGGGACATTGGCGTGATCGCCGAGATAAATGAAGCCAAGCTTCGGAAAGCGCGCCGTCAGCACGCGAAACACGGTCAAGCCGCCGTGGCCACTGTCGAAGACACCGATCATGGGAACGGCATCGCACGATCGCCACGCGCATGCAATCTGTCGCTATCGAGCGCGATGGCTCAACAGAGTGGCTGGGCGAAGCGACGCGCTCGTTGGCGCACGTCCGGAAGCCTCAGTCTTCCTTGATCGTGCGTCCGGCGGCTTTCGCCTCCTGCTCGGCGCTCTTGAGCGCTTCCAGGCTCGGCATGGCAACCGTGTGATAGCCGCAGTCGACGAAGTGCACTTCACCCGTGACCCCGCCGGAGAGCTCCGACAGCAGGTAGAGTGCCGAACCGCCCACCTCGTCCAGCGTCGGCGTACGCCGCAGCGGCGCGTGGTCGCGCTGGAAGTTGAAGATCACGCGCGCATCCGCAACGCCCGAGCCGGCCAGCGTGCGCATCGGCCCCGCCGACAGCGCGTTCACGCGGATGCCGCGAGGGCCAAGATCAGCCGCGAGATAACGGACGCTTGCTTCCAGCGCAGCCTTCGCCACGCCCATCACGTTGTAGGAAGGCACCCAGCGCGTAGCGCCGGAGAACGTGAGCGTGATCAGCGAGCCCTTGTCCGTCATCAGCTCGGCCGCGCGCTTGGCGATCTCCGTGAAGGAGAAGCAGGAGATCACCATGGTGTTCACGAAATTCTCGCGCGTCGTGTCCGCATATCGGCCCGACAACTCGCGGCGATCGGAGAAGGCAAGCGCGTGCACCACGAAGTCGAGGCCACCCCACTTGTTCTTGATCTCATCGAACACCGCATCGACGCTCGCGAGATCGCTCACGTCGCAGTTCATGATGAGTTCCGATCCCACCGATTTTGCGAGCGGGATGGCGCGCCTGCCGAAGGCATCACCCTGGTAGGTGAAGGCGAGCTTGGCGCCGTGCTGCGCCAAAAGCCGGGCGATACCCCACGCGATGGAGCGGTCGTTGGCAACACCCATGATCAAGCCGCGCTTGCCGGCCATGAGGGGCCCGGGGGCCGCGAACTGGGATTTGCTGTCGCTCTCGCTCATCGTGTGTTTCCATTCGTTACGCGCCGCAAGAGGCGCCGGTCTTCTCGACGCCTGGTGCAGTCTTGCGGCCTTTACCCAACCACTCGTCTTCGCTCTTACACTGGCAGCCAATACGGTCCCCGTTGATCAGTGGCCGGCGAAGCCTCTCGCTGCAGAGCAGGCTGCGCCAACGGCAGCCTTTCAGCCGTCGAAGCGTCTCATGACCAACGTCGCATTTGTTCCGCCGAAACCGAAGCTGTTCGACATGACACAGTTAAGGTCGACGTTATCTTGCCGCTCCAGCGCAATGGGCACGCCGTCGAACTCGGGATCGAGGCTGTCGATGTGCGCGCTCTTGGCTATGAAACTGTTGTTAAGCATAAGCAACGAGTAGATCGCCTCCTGCACTCCCGCCGCCCCCAGCGAATGCCCGGTCAGCGACTTGGTGGAGGAAATCGCGGGGATCTTGCTGCCGAACACCTCTTTGATCGCTGCGATCTCGCGGCTGTCGCCGATCGGCGTGCCGGTTCCGTGCGGGTTGATGTAGCCGATCGGCCCCACGTCCTTGCCCTGCGCATCCTTCATGGCCATGCGCATGCAACGCGCCGCCCCCTCGCCCGAAGGCGCCACCATGTCGAAGCCATCTGAAGTGGCGCCATAGCCTACCACCTCGCCGTAGATCTTGGCGCCGCGCGCCATGGCGCGTGATAGCTCCTCGAGCACCACGACGCCCGCACCGCCCGCGATCACGAACCCGTCACGGTCCTTGTCGTAGGCGCGGCTCGCCACCTCGGGCCGGTCGTTGAACCGACTCGACATGGCCCCCATGGCGTCGAAAAGCACGCTCAGCGTCCAGTCGAGTTCCTCGCAGCCGCCGGCGAACATGACGTCCTGTTTGCCCCACTGGATCATCTCGGCGGCATTGCCGATGCAGTGCGCGCTCGTCGCGCACGCCGAGGAAATCGAGTAGTTCACGCCCTTGATCTGGAACGCGGTGGCAAGAACGGCCGACGGACCCGAGCACATGCCTTTCGGCACCTCGAACGGACCTACCTTCTTGGGGTCCTTCTCACGTGTCACGTCCGCAGCGCGGACGAGAGCACGCGTCGAAGGCCCGCCCGAGCCGACGATGATCCCCGTCCGCTCGTTCACCACCTCACCGGGTGCAAGCCCCGAATCGCGAATCGCCTGATCCATCGCCACGTAGTTCCAGCCGACGCCCGCCTCCATGAAGCGACGCGGCTTGCGCGGAACGATGGCTTCCCAGTCGAGCTGTGGCGCGCCGTGCACCTGGCAGCGAAAGCCGCGCTGGGCATAGTCGTCAGCGCGCGAAATTCCCGACTTTCCTTCCCTGAGCGAGGCGAGCACTTCCTGGGTATTGTTTCCAATTGAGGAAACGATGCCCATGCCCGTCACGACCACGCGTCTCATTGAATTGGTTCTCCTCGCATCCCCGGAAACTGCCCCGGAGCGCAACGCCATTTTGTGACAGCGGGACGGATAACACGCCGCCCCGAACCAAGACACAACGGATTTCGTCCTTCGCCGGAGAGCAGGCTCAGGCTGTTTGCGGGGCCTCGCCAGTCTCGAACAGGCCCACGCGAAGCTCCTTGGCCTCGTAGATGATCTGGCCGTCGGCCTTCATCACACCGTCGGCGATGGCGAGCTTCAGTTTGCGCAGGATCACGCGCTTGAGATCCACGACGTACTCGATCATTCCGGTCGACGGCGTCACCATGCCGGTGAACTTCACCTCGCCCACGCCCAGCGCACGGCCGCGGCCCGGCGCGCCGACCCAACCCAGGAAGAAGCCGGTCATCTGCCACAGCGCATCGAGTCCGAGGCAGCCGGGCATCACCGGATCGCCCTTGAAGTGACAGCCGAAAAACCATTCACAGGCCGGGTTGCCCGCAACCTTGAGCTGCGCCACGATCTGGCCCTTGCCGTGCGCCCCACCGGTGTCGGAGATGTGCGAGATGCGCTCGAACATCAGCATCGGCGGCAGCGGCAGCTGGGCATTGCCGGGTCCGAAAAGCTCACCCCGGGCACACGTGAGAAGGTCTTGATATTCGAAGCTGTTCGCACGTTCGGCCATCAATGTGCCTGTCCTTCCTCCGGCAGCCTCACGGGCCGCCCCGTGCCTGCGCCCAGCGGCTTTCTCGGTTAACGCTGGCAGTTAAACCTAATTGCTCGCGGCGGCAATACAATCGCACTGGCTGTCCCAGCTTCGCACGGGCCCCCGCGACTTAAGGCTCCGCATCGCCCCGGCTCTCTATCACACTCACACTTCAGCCAGAAGCTGGCTTGGGCTTCGCCCGGGAGTTACCCACCATATTGCACACACGGGGGCCCATCCTGAAGGCCGCGTCCTTGAGCCGCCGTTGCTCCCGGCCGAAGCCCGGCTTATACTTGCAAATGATTGTGAAGAGAGGATCAGGCCCTGGCGTGCACGGTTTCGGCCCGCATCTTCTTCAAACTGTCAAACCAGACATCGCGTCCAATCCAGAAATCGCGTCCAATACTGAGCTAGTCGAGTACAGAGCCAGTCGAATACAGAGCGCTGCGAAGGCATGAGCGAATTCAAGGCACACGGCACTGGTGATGTCGCAGGCGATGGTCCGGCGCTGGACCACGTCCATCCCGAGACCATCGGGCCGCAGAACCTCGAGGATCTGCTGCGCGGTGCGGGTCTGCGTCCCACGCGGCAGCGCGTCACGCTGGCTAACATTCTCTACTGCAAGGGTGATCGCCATGTGACGGCGGAACTGCTGCATGAGGAAGCGACAGCGGCGGGCGAGCAGGTGTCGCTTGCTACCGTCTATAATACTTTGCACCAATTCCAGACAGCCGGCCTGCTGCGGGAGATCTCCATCGGTGGCCAGCGCACCTACTTCGACACCAACGTCTCGAACCACAACCACTTCTTCATCGAGAGCGAGTCGCGCCTGGTCGACATCCCAGCCAGTTCCATCCAGGTGAGCGGCCTTCCCGAGCCCCCCGAGGGGCTGCGCATTTCCCACGTCGACGTGGTCGTGCGGCTCGTAAAACCGTAAACGTCGCATCCGGGCCAGTTGTCGCGCAACGGCCCTTCTCCGCTCAATGAAATCGCGCCTGCGCCTGCATTTTGTATTGCGCGCACGCATCTGGTATTTGAAAAAGCGCTCTGGCGCTTCGCGCCGGAGAACGCGCCTGCTTCCGGCGCAAGAAAGGCTTAGCAACGGCTCCCGCCCATAAGGCCCTCGACGAGGCCAAAAGAGACAACATGCCCACAACGCCCAAGAAGCCCATCGTCATCGTCACCCGGAAGCTGCCCGAAGTGGTCGAGACGCGCATGCGCGAGCTCTTCGATGCCCGCCTCAACATCGACGACAAGCCGTTGAGCCAGCGCGATCTGCTCGAGGCCGTGAAGATTGCCGACGTCCTGGTGCCGACCGTCACCGACCGTATCGATCGCACCCTCCTGTCCCAGGCCGGACCGCAACTCAAGCTGATCGCCAATTTCGGGACCGGCGTCGACAACATCGACCTCGATACCGCGCGCGTGCGCAACATCATTGTCACGAACACGCCGGGCGTCCTCACCGAAGACACCGCCGACATGACCATGGCTCTCGTGCTGGCAGTGCCGCGTCGTCTCGCCGAAGGCACACGCTTCCTCAAGGATGCAGCGGCGAAATGGGATGGCTGGTCGCCCACGTGGATGCTGGGCCACCGCATATGGGGCAAGCGACTCGGCATCATCGGCATGGGTCGTATCGGCCAGGCCGTTGCGCGGCGCGCGAAGGCGTTCGGCTTGCAGATCCACTATCACAATCGCCGCCGCGTAGCGGAGGAGATCGAGCAGGAACTCGAGGCCACCTACTGGGACAGCCTCGACCAGATGCTGGCGCGGATGGACATCGTATCGGTGAACTGCCCGCACACGCCGGCTACATATCACCTGTTGTCCGCACGCCGTCTGAAGCTGCTCAAGCCCACGGCCTACATCGTCAACACCGCCCGCGGCGAGGTCATCGACGAGAACGAACTTGCTCGCCTCATCGAGCAGGGCCAGATCGCAGGCGCAGGTCTCGACGTTTTCGAAAACGAGCCTGCCATCAACCCAAAGCTTCTCGCCTCCGACCGCGTCGTCGCGCTGCCGCACATGGGCTCCGCCACTATCGAGGGCCGCATCGACATGGGCGAGAAGGTCATCATCAACGTGAAGACCTTCCTCGACGGCCACAATCCGCCGGACCGGGTGCACGCTGCGATGTTCTGACGAATTCGCGGGTGGAGTTGCAACCGGACCGCAGCATATGCAGAACTGGATTGATATACACTTCACCTCGCGAGACGGGCTTCGCCTTTACGCGCGCCACTATCCTTCACGGGCCGCCGGGCGCCGCCCGCTCGTCTGCCTGGCGGGGCTGACACGCAACGCGCGCGACTTCCACGACCTCGCAACGGAACTGTCCTTGCACGACGAGGCCGGCCGCGACGTCTATGCGCTCGACTATCGCGGTCGTGGCCGTTCGCAGTCCGATCCGGACTGGAAGAACTACACGATGCTCGTTGAGATGAACGACGTGCTCGACTTCATCGCCATGAGGAGCCTCGACCGCCCCGCCATCCTCGGCACGTCCCGTGGCGGCCTCATCACCATGCTCATGAGCGTGCTGCGGCCCACGGCCATGGGCGCCGTCATCCTGAACGACGTCGGCCCCGTTCTCGAGCGCGACGGCCTCTCGCGCATCGTCGCCTACATCGGCCGCATTCCGCTCCCTGCCACCTGGCGCGAGGCGACCGAGATCGTGGCCGGAATGAGCAGGAAGCAGTTTACCGCCGTGCCCGAAACGCAGTGGGAGGAGATCGCCCGGCAGACGTTCAACGAGAAGGCGGGGCTGCCGGCGCCGGGCTATGATCCCAACCTAGCCAAGGCGGCCACCATGCTCGATGGGCCCGTGCCCGATCTCTGGCCGCAGTTCCTGAGCCTGTCGCACGTGCCGGTGCTGGCGCTGCGTGGCGCCAATTCCGATCTCCTTTCGGCCGCGACGCTCGATGAGATGCGCCGGCGCCATCCCAACCTCGAGGCGGTGACCATCAAGGGCCAGGGCCACGCCCCGTTGCTGAAGGACGCCCCCAGCATCGCCACGATAGCTGAATTCCTCACGCGCACGGACACAATGCTGCCCGAGGTGCAGAGGCTTAACTTCGCCAGCTGACGTTCCCGTTCCCCTCAGCGTGGACCCGCCGCAAGAGGCTCGAAATGGCTTCGCTGCCGGAGGGCTTGCGCCGGCCCGCTTTAAGGTCCAGATTTAAAGCTTCACTCCAGGGGGGCCGGCGGCAGCCGGCTGAGATGGCACTGAACCCGTGCCGCCACCCTTAGAACCTGATCCGGGTCATGCCGGCGAAGGGAGAGACAAGAACGTGCACCACGACCAGCCTCGGCAGTCCATGCTTCATCACACTCGCCAGCGCCTCATGGCCTGCGCGGGCCGCCGGCGGGTCACCACCCCCTTTCTCCGTCCGCAAACCCCGCCCCACACCTCTTTCACAACACAATCCGCAGCCGGGAGGCGCACCCAATGAACAAGATCACCCGCTCCAAAGAACTCATGACGCCCAAGGTAACCACGGGCCCCATCAGTGCCAGCAGCAAGGTCTATAGCTCTCCGGAGGGATATCCGGACGTGCGCGTGCCCTTCCGCGAGATCGCGCTGTCCCCCGAAGCCGGGGAGAAGGCATTCCGGGTCTACGATCCTTCAGGCCCCTACACCGATGCGGCCGCCGAGATCGATGTGGAGAAAGGCCTACCCCGCATCCGCGAAGCCTGGATCCGCGAGCGTGGCGGCGTCGAGAGCTACCAGGGCCGCGAAGTGCGCCCGG
>JBDHTJ010000112.1:0-17701 GCA_039808585.1 Hyphomicrobiaceae bacterium
CCCTATCGGACGGCACTTGCATTTTCATATGAAAATGCGAAAACTGCACATTAGCGATCAACAGTGCACTTCGGGGAGGCTGGCTATGGTGAAGTTCTGCGGTGAGTGGAAAGCCTGGATCAACAAGATGCCCATGTCGCCGAGGGCCATTCACGTCGTCGGCGACGTGGAGGTTCCGAACCCCGGCGTGGAGGTGCTGCTCACCATGCGGGTGCCACAGGGCATCAACCCGTCGATCCTGCAGCTCGATCTCAATCTCGTGCAGAAGCCAGGCATCTGGCCGCAGGTTCTGGCCTGCGTTCAGGGCCGCTTTGATCGCGTGTTCGTCCCCAAGGAAGCGGACTACACCGCCGTCGAGATCTTCAGCGGTGGCGTTCGCGTCCTACTGATCGACCCGGTCGAAATCGTCAGCTGACTGGCCCACGCGCCAGTTCCAGCCCGTGTCGACGGTAGAGCCCCGCGTGCCGCGGATCGGTGATGAAGTCGAGGAACTCTCGCGCTTCATCGGAGGCGGACGCGTCAGTGAAGATGGCCGCGGAGAAAGTCATCGTCTCGTTGATCGCAGCCGGTAGCGCGCCCACCACCGCAATTCCAGGCACGACGAGCAACTCGCTCACCTGCTGCACGGCGATCTCGCAACGCCCATCCGCCACGGCCTCCGCCGTGAAGCCGCTCGCGATGATGTTGGCCTTCCGCTCCACCTCGTCTGCGATGCCGAGCTGCCGGATCACCTTGGCGAAATGCAGCCCGCTGGCGCCCGAGCGCGAGTAGCATAGGCTCGGGACCGACAGCAGCAGTGCCCTCACGGCCTCGACGCTGGAGATGTCCGGCATCGCAGCGCCCTGGCGCACCGCGATGCCGATCGACGAGATGGCCACGTCCCGCACGCTCTCAGCGCTCAACACGCCGCTGTCGCTCAACGTGTCGATGCCCGCCCGCGTCAGGATCGCGAGATCGGCCCGGCTCCCGCTGTTGATGGACTGCATCAGCAGCGCCGTAGGGTCGAGACGAAGCTGCGGGGCAGCTCCACCGTAAAGCGGCACGAGCTCTTGCAGGGCCCCTTTCACCGCCAAAGTGCTGAGAATGAGCATGGTCGCCGATCTAATTGGGCAGGAGCGCCTGCGCCCCTTGCCAAAGCCGCTGCACGTAGTCCGCCGCCGGTTCGGTGGAAGCAAGCCGCGCCGCCTGGCCGGCCCAGGCCTGCATGCGCGTGATGTCGCCAGCCTTGGCCGCCTCCTCGCGCATGGCCTGCGTCAGGGCCCGCTGGATGGGATAAGGCGCAGGCTTCGGTGCCTCGGGGCTGTTTGCCGCCTTCACATAGGCCGTCGCGATGCTGCGCCCGAGACGGCCGGAAAACGCGCGTGTCGCCACTGTGTCTTCAGGATTGGCGTTGCCGATTGCTTCGCTCCAGGCAGGCGCCAGTCTTGCCTCCGGTGTGCGCAGGAGCCCGGTACCGACCTGCACCGCAGAGGCGCCCAGAACCATCGCGGCGGCCACCCCGCGCTCATCCGCGATGCCGCCCGTGGCGACGACGGGCACCCGGTCGCCCACTGCGTCCACCACGGCCGGCAGCAACGCGAACAGCCCTATCTGGCTCGCTTCCGCCTGCCAGTTCTCGAAGGTGCCGCGGTGCCCCCCGGCCTCCATCCCCTGCGCGATCACGACGTCTGCCTCCGCCTCCACCGCTGCGCGCGCTTCAGCGACCGTCGTCGCGTTGGCAAACCAGCTGATGCCCTTCTCCTTCATGCGTGCCACGAACGGCGCCGGATAAAGCCCCATGATCGACGAGATGATCGCGGGCCCTGCCTCCAGCATCGCCGCGCACTGGGCCTCGAAGTCGACGGGCGTCACGTTTGCCGCCTCCTCGGGCACGGCCGGTCCCCAATGGGCGAGGAAGCCGCGCACCGCCGCCTCGTGGGCCGCATCACGCACCGGCGCCGGGTCCGGTATCCAGGTGTTCAATTGGAATGCGCCATTCGTTCCCGCGCGCACCTCGCGTGCCCAGGTGCGGATCGCGTCCGGCTTCATCAGCAGCACCCCGCAGGCCCCCAGGCCGCCGCCGTTGCCGACTGCGATGGCCAGCGACGCCGGAGACGCCCCTGCCATCGGCGCCATCAGGATTGGAATGCGCAGGCCAAAGCGCTTGCAGAAGGCATCCGCACGCTGCCGCGCCGAAAGCTGCCCTTGTGCTTGCCTGGCCATTTTGTCCTCCCGCGCGTCGTGACACGATGGTTTGGTTAGGCGCCGTTGCCGTAAGCCGCCGCGAACTCCTGCTCGAAACGCACCTTGTGCGCCGCCATTTCCGCTTCGTAATCGGGGCCGTCCCAGGCCCTGTGGTTGCCTCGTGCGTAGAACAGCGCGTTGCGGTGGTAGAGCATGGCATTCAACCGGTTCGCTACGTAGTTGTTCGCCACCCGCACCACTTTGCCGGGCGTGCCCATGACGATGGAGTTCGGTGGGATCACCGTGCCCTCGCGCAGAAAGGCATGGCCGGCGACGATGGAGTTTTCGCCCACCACCACGCCGTCCATAAGCGTTGCGCCGATGCCGATCAGGCAGTTGTCCCCCACCGTGCAGCCGTGCAGCACCACCCGGTGCGTGATCGAGCAATAGGCGCCGATGATCGTGGGCGTGTGATAGCCCACGTGCACCATGACGTGGTCCTGCAGGTTCGTGAACGCGCCGATGCGCACCTCCTGGCTCTCCGCCCGCACCACGGCATAGGGCCAAAGGCTGGCGCCCTCCCCCACCTCGATTTGGCCGTAGAGGCGGGCCGTGGGATCGACATAGGCCGCCTTGTCGACAGCCGGAGAAGAGGTGCTCATGGGCCAAGAACCGTGATCGATTGTCTGTGCGCAATGTCCTAGCATGAGCCCGGCCGCTTGACAGATCGCAGGCTCCGCGCGACGAGGGCTTCCGTCCCAATTCAATTTTTCTGAGGAAGCCTGAGCATGACCGACGTCGCCGAAGCCCGCGCGCGCCTCGTCTCCATCGTCAAGGAGCGCTCCTTCTCTACCGGCGCGGAGATGAAACTCGCCTCGGGCCGCACGTCGAACTTCTACTTCAACATGAAGCCCACGATGCTTCACCCCGAGGGTGCGCATCTTATCGCCGTGCTGGTGCTGGACGCCTTGAAGGATACCAAGGTCGACTTCGTGGGCGGGCTCGAAATGGGCGCGGTGCCCCTGGCCGCGTGCGCCAGTGCCTTGAGCCACGTTCAAGGCAAGCCGATTTCGGCGTTTTTCGTGCGCAAGCAGGCGAAGGAGCATGGCGCCCGCAAGCTCGTGGAGGGCCTTGCGCCCAATGACACGCTGTCAGGCAAGCGCGTCGCCGTGCTGGAGGACGTCACCACCACTGGCGGGTCCGCGCTCAAGGCCATAGAAGCCCTGCGGGCGGAAGGTGCCATCATCGACCGCGTGATCACGGTTGTGGATCGGCTGGAAGGCGCTGCGGAGAACTTCAAGGCCGCAGGTGTTCCGTTCGTGCCGCTTCTGACCGCAGATGCCTTTCGCTGAAATTGCTTAGAGCATGCCAGTCCTGCGCGTTCCCATTTCAATTAATTCGGGCATGCGTCTAGCGACGCGACGGCCCGTTCGAATGATTCCTCGAGTTGCTGGACGGGATAGACGCTACCGATCAGTTGCAGCCCGCGCAGGATTGCATGGCTGCGCTCGGGGTGCTGGGTTGCACTCCGCAAAATGATCGTGGCGAGATCCTCGACGTATTTTTTCTGCTCCAGCGCATGGTCGCGCATGAACCGCGTTCCGGGACCAGAGATACCTCTCGCCTTCACCTTCGGCATGAACTCCGTGTGTATGGCCGAGGCCGATTCCGTAAGGTATTCCGCCCCGAGGTAAGCCAACGGATCTTCATTGCGGGCCATGTACCACCACATGGCAGCGAGTGTGAATGTCGTGCAGGAAGGCGGCCCGAGATCATCCGTCGCCTTGGGCCCACCCAACCGCTCGAGATCTTCACGCGCCCAAGCGCTGCGTTCAGCCTTTTCCGCCTTGCGTTCGATGAGCGTTTGCAGCGAACCCTCATCGATACACGTCAATTTGCCGAGCATGTGGAATCCGGCGGCCATCGAGTGCGGATGATACCAGCACAAGGCCCTTACGCCCTCTCGAAAGACCGCGAACACCGCGGGTTGGGGCGTGTTGGGGTTGGTGGTGAATGCCCAGTTCTTCGCCCCCTTTACCGCCGCAACCATCTTTCCCACTTCGTCGTCCAAGCGAGCGAGTAGGTCATGGGCGGTGTTGGAGAAGTGCTCGGGAGTGGAAATGACGCGCCTCCAAGACTGCATCGCCAAGAGCAATTGCATGCGTCGGCAGCCAAGGCAAGGGACCGCATGCGCACAATCAGCGCGCAGAAGCACAAGCGGAGAGCCCTGCCAGAGAGGGCCCGCCGCACGTTGCTGCAGGTCTGAATGTAGGTAGTCGGAGCGGCCGGGGATGGCGAGGCCGCCCCCGGCAGGGCAGCCCCCCCGGCGCCGTTACTCCGCCGCTTGCCGCAACGCGGGAGCAGCCGCCTTCACGTCGTCGTCAACGTGCACTTCGAACTTGGCGAAGTTCTTGTTGAACATCTCGACGAGGGCCTTTGCCTGGGCATCGTAAGCGGCCTTGTCCGCCCACGTCTCGCGCGGGTTCAGGATGGCGGGATCCACACCCGGCAGCGACAGCGGCACGTCGAAGCCGAAAGTGGCATCGCGGCGCATGGGCTGCGTCTTCAGCTGGCCCGAAAGCGCAGCATCCAGCAGCGCGCGCGTCGCCTTGATCGGCATGCGGCGGCCAACGCCGTACTTGCCGCCCGTCCAGCCCGTGTTGACCAGCCAGCAGTCGACATTGTGCTTGGCGATCAGCTGGCGCAGCAGGTTGCCGTACACGCTGGGGTGCCGCGGCATGAACGGCGCGCCGAAGCAGGTCGAGAAGGTGGCTTGGGGCTCGTTGCCCATGCCCTTCTCGGTGCCGGCGACCTTCGCCGTGTAGCCCGAAAGGAAGTGGTACATCGCCTGCGAGGGCGACAGCTTCGCGATCGGCGGCATGATGCCGAAGGCGTCTGCCGTAAGCATGACGATGTTCTTGGGATGCCCGGCCATGCCGCTGGGCGAGGCATTGGAGATGAACTCGAGCGGATAGGCCGACCGCGTGTTCTCCGTCAGGCGCCCGTCGTCGAAATCCGGATGGCGCGTCTTCTCGTTGAGAATGACGTTCTCGAGCACGGTGCCGAAGCGGTTCGAGGCATCCCAGATCTCGGGTTCCGCCTCTTTCGAGAGCCGGATCGTCTTGGCATAGCAGCCGCCCTCGAAGTTGAATACGCCGTCATCCGACCAGCCATGTTCGTCGTCGCCCAGCAGTGTGCGCTTGGGATCGGCAGAAAGCGTCGTCTTGCCCGTGCCTGAAAGGCCGAAGAACACCGCGCTGTCGCCGGCGGCTCCAGCGTTGGCCGAGCAGTGCATCGGCATCACGCCCTTCTCAGGCATCGCGTAGTTGAGGTACGTGAACACGGATTTCTTCGTCTCGCCCGCGTACGAGGTGCCGCCGATCAGCACGATGCGTTTGGCAAAGTTGCAGGCGATGACGGTGTTGGATCGAACCCCATGCCTCTCGGGGTCGGCGCGGAAGCTTGGCAGGTTGACCACCGTGAACTCCGGCGCGAAGTTCGCGAGATCAGCTTCGCTCGGCCGACGCAGCAGGCCGCGAATGAACAGCGCGTGCCACGCGAATTCCACGAAAATGCGGGCATTGAGCCGATGGCCCGGGTCTGCACCTGCGTGCAGATCCTGCACGAACATTTCGCGCGTTTTCGCATGCGCCACGAAGTCGGCGTAGAGCACGTCGAACTGCTCGGGCGTCATCGGCTTGTTGTTGTCCCACCAGACGGCCTTGTCGGTGGAGGCATCCCGCACTGTGTACTTGTCTTGCGCCGAGCGCCCGGTATGCGCACCGGTCTCCACCGCCAGCGCGCCTGTGGAAGCAAATCGCCCCTCACCCCTGCGAATGGCCTCTTCGATGAGGGCCGTCTCACGCGTGTTGTGGTGGATCTTCGCGGGGATATTCAGAGGAAACATGGTGCTCGTCATCGTGCTCGCTGCCGTTCTGGGAATTCCGCTTCCGCCGGCAAGGATGAACACCACCCACCGGTATTTGCCGCGCCGCCAGGATAGCGCCCACCCGCATCGTCCGGCACCAGGGCGCCAGTCCAATTCGAGAGGCAAGGCCTAACCGTTTAGGCAATGGGAAGGCAACGCTTCAACGGAATAATCGACGCATAGTCGGCGAAAATCAGGACAAGGTGAAGCTGCTGCGCTGCAGCAAGTTTAATAGGCGGCCCCGTAAACTTTAGTAGGATAGTGAACGGGGCGCGCCATCACCTTGGCAGTCAATGGCCTCTCGTGCCCGCGAGATCTCAGGGGCGTGGCCCTTAAGCGGCTCTTGCCTGTTGCGCCAGGTCTGCCAGCGCCTTGCGCGCATCCCCGGGGGTCAATACGGGCGCAGGAAAGCTAACCCTTGCCGTGCGCGGCCAGTCGACAAGGTCTATGCCTCCGGGATCTATCCCCACCATCTGCCAGTCCCCGGCCGCATGACCGCCGAGACGTGTCGCATAAAGATGTACCGCGTCGCTATGATCATTGTTCATGTGGGCGAGGATCTCGGGCTCGGCCTCGATCAAACCCTTGGCCCTGTCGATCGGCACCAGCAGTTCATCGCGCGCCACCTCCACGATGCGACCGAACCCGCCAATGAAGTGCGCATCGTTCACCTCGAGCCGCCACATCCCGAAATCCGCGAAGCTGGCATAGGCTTCCGCCGAGGGGTGCCGTGCGAGGAATCGTCGGCGTGGAACCTCGTCATCGGTGCGTACGGCGCGCCCGCGCAATGTCACGCGCGGCCCAGAAAGCGGGTCGGCGCCTTCGCCCGTGCCGTCGAACAGCAGGCTGGCCCTGGGATCTGCCTCCAGGTTTCGCGTGTGCCGTGCCAGCCGCGAGATCAACAGCAAAGGCGCGCCAGCGGGATCTGTTGCGACGAGCACTAAGGAGGCGTATGGATGACCGCCGTCGAGGGTGCCGAGCGCCGCCTTCAACGCACAGCGGACGAGCCCCATCGAGATACCGGCCGGGGTATCGCTAGCTGCACGCCCACTCTGGTTGTCCACAGCCATCTCTGTCCCATCCCGGTTGCTGGGTTGAGGTCTTAAGTTCAAAATAGAGTTCAACCCGACAGGCTTGCCACAATTTACGCACGGCAGAGACATAAATCGCTCTGCGGCTACGGTCGAGGATGCACATCACGATGAAAGAGAAGAGTACCATCGCTCTGGTGGATGACGAGCGCAACATTCTGACCTCACTCAGCATTGCGCTCGAGGCCGAGGGCTACAAGGTCCGCACCTATTCCGATGGCGCCTCTGCCCTCGATGCACTCACCGAGGAGCCGGCCGACCTCGCCATCCTCGACATCAAGATGCCCCGCATGGACGGCATGGAACTCCTGCGCCGCCTGCGCCAGCAGAGCGACATGCCGGTGATCTTCCTCACCTCCAAGGACGAGGAGATCGACCAGCTCTTCGGCCTCAAGATGGGCGCCGATGATTACATCTCCAAGCCCTTCTCCCAGCGCCTTGTGGTTGAGCGCGTGAAGGCGGTTTTGCGCCGCTTCCAGCCGAAAGATGCCACCACCGCCGCGGCCGAGCAGGCGCGCGTGATCGAGCGTGGCAAGCTGCGCCTCGATCCAGAGCGTCACACCTGCCATTGGGACGGCCATCCGGTCATGCTGACGGTGACGGAGTTTCTGATCCTCCAGGCCCTTGCCACCCGGCCCGGCGTGGTGAAGACGCGCGACGCGCTGATGGATGCCGCCTACGACGACCAGGTCTACGTCGACGACCGCACCATCGACAGCCACATCAAGCGGCTGCGCAAGAAGTTCAAGCAGGCCGACGACAACTTCGACGTGATCGAAACGCTTTACGGCGTCGGCTATCGCTTCAAGGAGGCGTGAGGCTCAAGGCGTAGGACATGGCTGTCCAGGCAGGCGACCCGAGGTTCGGCTTGGGGGTATGGGCAAGCTGCAAACGCGGCGCCTCCAGCCTCTGGGCCCGCACGCGCCAAGGCTATGGCGTCGCACGCGGTCGCCTCTCGGCCTTCAACGCCCAATTCCGCACCACGGCGTTCTATCGCTTCCTCACCTACGGTCCGCTCATCAGGCTCATCGCCCGCAGCCTCACGCGGCGCATCATTCTCGCCAACCTGTTCGGGCTGCTTATCCTGCTGGGCGGCATTGTCTACCTAAGCCGCAACCACGTCTGGCTGATCGATGCCAAGCGTGACAGCTTGCGCGCCCAGGGCGAGATCATCGCCGCCGCCATCGCCGCCAACGCGTCCATCGACACCGGCCGTATCGTTCTCGATCCTGACCGGCTGCCGGAGATCGAAGGCTCCAAGAGCCCCTTGCGCGACGATGGCTTCGCCGCGCTCCAGCTTTCGATCGCGCCCGAGCGCGTCACCCCCATACTGAAGCGCCTCGTTCCAGGCACCGAGACCCGCGCCCGCGTCTACGCGCAGGACGGCACTATGATCGTCGACACCGATCAGCTGCTCCTGCGGCGCCAACGGGTGGAAGGCGCCAAGGATGCGCAGGGTCGCCCCAAGGTCCGCTCTCAATGGACGCGCTTCCTCACCTGGCTCATGCGCGGTGAACTGCAGGTCTATCGGGAGATTGGCGCCGGCAACGGCCTTGCCTACCCCGAGGTTCGCATCGCGATGAATTCCGGCATTCCGACGCCGATGCTGCTCATCAACGACAAGTACGAGCAGATCGTGTCGATGGCCGTCCCAATCCAATACCGCAAGGCCGTGCAGGGCGTGCTGCTGCTCTCCTCTCGCCCTGGCGAGATCGATGACATCCTGCAGGAGGAGCGCAACGTCATCATGGCGCTCGCCCTTACGGCCTTCGCCACCACCATCTTCGCGTCCTGGCTCCTCGCCCGCACCATTGCCGGCCCCATGCGACGCCTCTCGGAAGCGGCCGAAGCCGTCAGCTACAATATTTCTGCGCGCAACGAGCTGCCTCAGCAGACCGATCGTGTCGACGAGGTCGGGCAGATGACGGCGGCCTTCCACAAGATGACGGCGTCGCTCTACCGCCGCATCGAGGCGAGCGAGCGCTTCGCCCAAGACGTCGCCCACGAACTCAAGAACCCGCTCACCGCAGCACGCTCCACGGCAGAGGCTCTGGCCTACGCCAAGACGCCCGAGATGCAGCGCGAGCTTGTGCATCAGATCCAGGCAGAGCTTTCCCGCCTGAACAAGCTCATCTCCGACGTCGCCAACGCCAGCATGCTCGATGCCGATCTTGCCCGTCAGCAGACCGAGCCCGTCGACATGCGCAAGCTCATCCCCGGTATCGCCTCCATCTTCGAGGACCGCCTGAGCGAGAATACCCGTCGTGTCGAGGTCAAGGTCGAGGGCGACAACGGCTCGCCGACCGCCTTCATCGTCGGCGGGCACGAGGCGCGCCTTGGCCGCGTTATCACCAACCTCTTGGACAACGCCTTGTCCTTCTCACCGGAACATGGCGTCGTCTCGGTGTGCATGCGCCGGCTCGGGTCCGAGATCGAGATCGTGGTGGAAGACGATGGCCCAGGCATCCCGCCTGACAAGCTCGACGACGTCTTCAAGCGCTTCTATTCCGACCGGCCACAGACCGATCGCACCGTTGGCAAGAATTCCGGCCTTGGCCTTAGCATTACGCGGGATATCATTGTCGCCTACGGAGGCAGAGTCTGGGCCAGTAATCGCCAGTCGGCTCCGGGTATGGCAGTCGTCCGTCACGACGAGCTGCCCGAGCTGAAGGATCGTCGCATGCCTGGCATTGCGGGTGCACGTTTCACCGTTCGCCTGCCTGCCTGGGATGCGCCCGCAACGAAGGGAGCTCCGTCCGTTGGACGACGCATCTAAGCCTGCAACAATCACCGTCCACGGGACCTGCGTAACCTTCAGCCGCACCGCTGCCCTGATCAGAGGGCCGTCCGCCAGCGGCAAATCCGATCTGGCCCTGCGCTTTCTGTTTCTCTCCCGCCGCGGCCCCGCTGCCGTCGAAGCGCCTCTGCTGGTGGCCGACGATCAGGTCGTCTTGCAACGCCGGGGCAAGGGAATAGTCGTCCGCTCGCCCGAGACGATTCGCGGCAAGATCGAGGTTCGCGGCATCGGTATCGTCCAGGTGAAGCACGCCTTGGAGGCGGATCTGATCGCGCTGATAGACTTGGTCCCGCCGGATCAGGTCGAGCGCATGCCCGAGCTCGCGCGCGAGGATGTGCTTGGCGTCGCCCTGCCGGTATTCAAGCTGACGCCCTTTGAGAATTCGGCGCCCATCAAGCTCGCCGCCGCCATAGCGCTGGCCCGCACGCTTTGATGCGCCTGCAGGCATCAGCGCGAAACAGCCTGTGCGTCAATTGTTCCAAAGCTGGGATGATTTACTCTCTTTCCCCTTGCGGGGGCTGTGGCGCTGAACCATGATGCGCCGCCGAACGCTTGCGACGCGGTGGGCGGCGCGCGCCCGAGCAACCTGAAAAGGGACAACTATCTCAATATGATAGGCGTCGTGATTGTGGCCCACGGGGATCTGGCCGGCGAGTTCCGCGCAGCCCTTGAGCATGTGGTGGGCCCACAAGGCCAACTCGAATCTTTCCCCATCGGCCCTGACGACGATGTCGAGCAGCGTCGCATGGAGCTGATCGAGTCCATCCGCCGGGTCGAGAGCGGCGATGGCGTCGTGGTCCTTACCGACATGTTCGGTGGCACGCCGTCCAACCTCGCCATCTCCGTAATGTCTGAGACCGGTGCCGAAGTGCTGGCCGGCATCAATTTGCCGATGCTCATCAAGCTTGCGAGCGTGCGCGCGGAGATGCGTTTGCCCGAAGCGGTGAACGCGGCGAAAGAGGCGGGCCGCAAGTACATCTCCGTTGCCAGCCAGGTACTTTCCGGCGAGTCGTGATGAGGGCGGAGCCAGTCTTGCCGGATGACAGCAAAACCAGTGCGTCCGTAACCATTTGCAACCGCAAGGGCCTGCACGCGCGCGCCTCCGCAAAGTTCGTGAAATGCGCAGAGACGTTCGATGCCGAGATCGTGGTCCGCCGCGATGATCAGAGCGTCGGCGGCACCTCCATCATGGGCCTGATGATGTTCGCCGCGGGTCCCGGCTCCATTATCTCGATCGAGGCCACTGGCCCCGACGCGGCAAAAGCCGTCGAAGCCCTCGTCGCCCTCGTCGCCGATGGCTTCGGCGAGGATCAGGAAGGCATCAGTTCGTAAGCCGCAGGCTCGAGATTTTCAGCGCGATATCGCGGAAAGCCGCCACCAGGGCAGACTCCGATGTGGCGTCGTAGAAGTAAGCCGCCGACGTTGCGCAGTTCGTCAGCAAGGTCTTCGCCGTGGTGCCGCTTAGCTGAAATCCCACCGTGTAGATGGTAATCCCGTTGGCCTTCATGTTCGTGCAGATCGAAAGGGCCGCCGTATTGGCCGTGCTCTGCGAGGCGCCTGTGCCGCTCATGGTATTGTAATCGCCGTCTGTCATCAGCACGGCGAACTTCCGCAGTTTGGGCACTCCGTTGGAATTGAGAGTTGTAAGATCGGCATAGGGTGCTGGCGCGCTTGCATTGCCCCACACCGTGGCCCAATTGGGGGAGAGTAGATAGTAGGCAAACGCCGTTCCCAATTGCCCGGCCGTCCCGCCGTTGGCGTCGAGGCTGTCGATCGTTGCATGCAGCTTCGTCTTGTTGGATGTCAGCGGAACAATGGCTGTCGTAGGCGTGCACGTGGTGGTCGTATCGCCGGTCTCTTCATAGTACGACGGCAAATAGGTGCTCGATGAAGTTGGTGCCGCATCGGTAAAAGCTTCCGTGCCCGTACGATCAACGACACAGGGGCCGATTGAGAAGTCAATTGTCGAGCACGTTTTCTTCTTTTTCTTGCCAGAACAGGACTGGTAGGACTGTGTCGTGCTGTCGCCTGTGATCGCGGTGAAGTACTCGCCAACGTTCACCATCGGCGCGAACGGTACGATCGCGACCCGCGAAGTGTACTTGCTTTGATCCTGCCAGATGATCGTGTCGACGAGATCGGCCGCAGCAGACTTCAGCGTCTTGATCTTGGTGCCGTCCATCGAACCCGTCACGTCGAGCATCAACGACACCTCGACGCTGCTGCCGCCATTGCCGCCCGAGCCGATCGAAGCGCTTGCCGTGCTCGTCACCTTCATGCACGCATACTTGTTGCTGCAGGCGCCGGGCGCGCCCGATTCCGCGCCCGAACTGGAAATCCGCGACAACACCGAAAGAAACGGCGTCTGCACCCAGCTCGTGGCGGTAAGCGTGAAGTTCGTATTCGTGGAATCACCGGCGAACGAGATCGTGCTGCTCACCACGTCGGTCGGCTTCGCAGCATTGAAGTAGTTCGTCGCTGCTGTATTTGCGGCGGTGAGCGGCGTGGAAGAGTTCGTCTGGGCAGCGCGCCCCGCCGCCAGAACCGCCGAGTCGATGGCGTTCTGCGTCATCGACCGCACGCGATAGGCGCGCCCGAGGTCCACTGCCATGCCGACGCATGCAATGAGCGGCACGATGAGCGCCACGAACATCATGCTGATGTTGCCGCCTCGGTCGCGCACGAAGCGGACGAAGAGGAGCCGGGCTGAGGCAAGCCGTTCGGAGAAGGAAACGCAGCACATCGGTGTACACCAGCGGCAAGTTACAACGTGCGCTGATTAAAGGTGTACGCGTTTGCGAATCCGTAAATGAGGACGAGAACTGAACGTCTAATTGGTGTAAGACTTAATCAAGTATGAATACGGCAGCAGCAGTTGCGGCGATGTCGTTAGGAATAAAGCGCTTTCGAGCGGCTCAAATTGGCTCAAACCACAGGCACGCCGGTAGCCTTGGCTTCCTCTTCCGGTTCCACGTGGATCAGGATTTGCGCCCCTTTCACGTCTTTCTGTAGCGCTGCTTCGATGCGGTCGCAGATCTCGTGTGCACGCGCAACCGTCATGTCCCCCGGCACCACGAGATGGAACTCGATGAACGTCGCAGGGCCGGCCTGCCGGGTCTTGACGTCGTGCGCCTCGATGGCCCCCGAGGCATTGTCCGAGATGATCTTGCGGATCAACCGCGACAGCTCTGCCGTCACCGCTTCGTCCATCAGCCCGCTCATGGACTCGGTCATGAGCTTCCAGCCCGAGAAAAGAATGTTGAGCGCCACCAGGCTCGCCAAGGCCGGATCCAGGACCTGCCAGCCCGTCACGGAAGCAAGCGCTAGCCCTGCCAGCACGCCTGCCGATGTGAACACGTCGGTGAAGAGATGCCGGCCGTCCGCCACAAGGGCGGGCGAGCGGTGCTTCCTGCCCCAGCGAATGAGGAACCACGCCCACGCGCCGTTGATCGCCATCGCGACAGCATTGATGCTGAGGCCTTGGGTCATCGCGCCCAGGCTCCGCGGCGTGACAAAGGCCCCATAGGCCTCGTGCAGGATCGCGAGGGCTGCCACCACGATCAGCACGCCTTCGAGGACGGCCGCAAAGTATTCCGCCTTGTGGTGTCCGAACTGGTGGTTCCTGTCCGCCGGCTGGCTCGCCACGTGGATGGCGTAGAGCGCGGCCACCGCCGTCACCAGGTTTACGATGCTCTCGAGCGCATCGGAGTAGAGCGCCACGCTGCCGGTGTACCAGTAAGCAAGGTACTTCAGGCCCATCACAACGAGCGCCACCACGATGGACAGCGTCGCTGCCACCTTGATCTCGCCTATGGAATCGAGGGCCCGTTTCATGCCGCAGCACATCGCACGGGAGGCCTTCCATTTCCAGCCGTTTTGCGACCGCAACCCGGCCTGTTCGATAGGCGGCTGACAGCGGCTTAACCTGAGAAACTGTTCATGGAAACTCCCGCTGGACTTCCCTGTCGCGGCAGGGGAAACTTCCAGAAAAGCATCAAGAACGCTGGGGACGCTCCGTCGCGGCCACCGGCAGCGGATCCGGCACTAGGGAGGGCGGATTGGAAGCCAGGGTCGTTTCCGGCGAGGCAGCTCATGCCTCCGCTTCCGGGATCATTTCCGTAAAGCATCTCTCCCTGCGCTATGGCCGCAGCAGCTCGGGCGTGCTCGCGCTGTCCGACATAGGCTTCAGCGTTGCCGATGGCGAGTTCATAGCGGTGGTCGGCCCCTCGGGCTGCGGCAAGTCTACCCTCCTGAAAATCCTTGCGGGCCTGCTGCGTCCGTCAGAGGGCGAGGCCTATCTGAAGGGCACGCCCATCAAGGGCCCGCGGCGCGATATCGGCGTCGTATTCCAGAGCCCGGTCCTCTTTCCCTGGCGCTCGGTTCTGGGCAACGTCCTGCTGCCGGCCGATGTGCAGGGCCTCGACAAGGTCAAGATGCGCCAGCGCGCGCTCGACCTGATCAAGCTGGTCGGTCTCGAAGGCTTCGAGAACCGCTATCCGCGCGAGCTTTCGGGCGGCATGCAGCAGCGCGTCGGCATCGTCCGCGCCCTGTTGCACGACCCCGCCATCCTGCTGATGGATGAGCCCTTCGGCGCACTCGACGCCATGACGCGCGAAACCATGAACGTGGAGCTGCAGCGCATCTGGCTCGAGCGCCGCAAGACCGTGCTGTTCATCACCCACTCCACCGCCGAGGCCGTCTATCTGGCAGACCGCGTTATCGTCATGACGGCGCGTCCGGGCCGTATCCGCGACGAGTTCAAGGTGGATCTGCCACGCCCGCGCGCGCTGGACGTCATGAACACCGAAGTTTTTGGCGGCTATGTCCGTCGTGTGCGCCACGCGCTCAACGCCGGCGGTGGTGCTGGAGGGCTCGACTGATGCGTAGCACCACTCTTTCGGCGGTCCTCCGCATCCTCCTCATGTTCGTGCTCCTCGGACTGTGGGAATGGGCCGTGTTCGCCTTCCAGATGCCGGCCTATATCTTGCCGGCGCCCAGCAAGATCTTCTGGGCCTTCGTCAACGGCATCAGCAGCAACCTGTACATCTCGCACCTGGGCGTCACGCTGGGAGAGACGCTGCTTGGCTTCGTCGTCGGCTGTGCGCTGGCGTTCTTGCTCGGCACCATCGTTGCGCTCTCGCGCACCGTTGAATACTACCTCTATCCGATCATCGTCATGTTCCAGGCGATGCCGAAAGTGGCGCTTGCCCCCCTCATCATCGTCTGGTTCGGGCTGGGCCTCACCTCTAAGGTAGTCAGCGCCGCGCTTGTGGCGTTCTTCCCGCTGATGGTGAACACGATCGCCGGCCTACGCTCGGCCGACGAAGACCGCATCAATTTGATGCGCTCGCTGTCTGCCTCGCGCTGGCAGATTTTCACCATGCTCCAGCTGCCCAACGCCATGCCCTATATCTTCGCCGGGCTGGAGATCGCCATGATCTTCGCGCTCATCGGCGCCATCGTCGCCGAACTCGTGGGGGCAGAGCAGGGCCTTGGCATGCTCATCCAGAGCATGAACTTCAACATGGATGTGGCGGGGCAGTTCTCCGTCCTCCTCATCCTTTCGGTGCTGGGCCTCGTGCTCAATGGCGCCGTTACGCTGGTACGCCGCCGCGTGCTGTTCTGGGACAGCTCGCGCGACAGCGATGCCAGTGAGGCAACCCCAACGACAAAAGGAGTTTGAAGGGATGAAGCGCCTGATCGCCATGACATCCGCTGCCCTGGTTGCGGCAGTTGCAACTGCCACCACCTCCCAAGCGCAGACGACGGTCCGCGTCGGCTGGTGCGCAAAAACTTTAAGCTCCGCCGCAGCGCCCTTCGCCATCGCCACCAAGATGGGCTGGTACGCAAAAGACAACATCAAGGTGGAGCCGGTGCCGCTGCCTGGCTCCACCGATTGCGTGAAGCTCGTTGCCACCAAGGAGCTGCCGGTTTCGTTGCCGTCCGCCGAGCCCTTGGCGATTATCCGACCCCAGGGCGTCAAGGCGAAGTTTTTCTACACGGCCTATCAGGGCAACATCTACGGCATCGCCGTGCCGCAGGACAGCCCGGTAAAAACCATCACCGATCTCAAGGGCAAGAAAATCGGTGTAACGTCCATGGCATCCGCAGGCGTCATCGTCGCGCGCGCATTGGCCAAGCAGTCCGGCATGAACCCGGACACCGACATCCGCATTGTCGTGGCGGGTGAAAGTGCCCAGACCGCCGCCCTTCTCAACACCAAGCAGGTCGACGCCCTGTCGCAGTTCGATACGCAGTACGCCCTCACCGAGAATGCGGGTGCTAAGCTGCGGTATCTCGAACACCCGGAGATCAAGAAGTTCCCCTCCAACGGCTTCGTTGCCCTCGAGGAGACGCTGCGCGACAAGCGCAAGGAGATGGTGGCGATGGCCAAGGGCTATGCCATGGGAACCGTGTTTGCGATCGCCAATCCCGAGGCGGCCATCCGCATCCTGTGGGAGGTGTACCCGCAGACGAAATCAACCGGCAAGGATGAGGCGACTGCGCTCAAGGACGACATCGCCACGCTTGAAGCCCGTGCCAAGAACTGGAAATTCGAGCCGGTCGGCGCGAAGAAGTGGGGCGATAACGTCGAGGCCAACTACACCGCCTATCTCGATTGGCTGCTCGCCCAGGGCGTGCTGAAGGAAAAAATCGCCACCGCCGATATGATCACCAATGATCTCATCGGCGAGATCAACAGCTTTGATCCCGCAGCCATCGCCGCGGAGGCAAAAGCTTATAAGATGAAGTGAGAAACATCCGGCTCGCGCCTCCTGGCGCGAGCCCCACTGGAGGTCACGATGAAGCTGTTCTATTCCCCCGGCGCCTGCTCGCTTGCTCCGCACATCGTGCTGGAGGAAACCGGCCAGCCCTATGAGCTTCAGCGCGTGAACCTGGCAGAGGGCGAGCAGCGCACGGAGACCTATCTCAAGATCCATCCCAATGGACGCGTGCCGGCGCTTCAGCTCGACAATGGCGCCATCATTACAGAGAACACCGCAATTCTGCCCTACCTCGGCAAGAAGTTCGGGCTCTGGCCGAAAGACGATCTGGGTGAAGCGAGGGCCCTGTCGACGATCGGACTTTTCGCAGCTGGTGTGCACCCGGCCTGGGCCCACATTTCGCGCCCCGGTCGCTACGCGACCGATACATCAGCACACGCCAATCTCCAGGCAACGGGCATCACGTCGTTCACGAGCTACCTACGCCAGATCGACGGCATGCTCGCAGGCCGCGATTGGTTCGGCGACAGCTACTCGGTGGTGGATGCCTATGGCCTCGTCTTCTATGCCTGGGCCAAGCGCCGCGAAAAGGATTTCCCGCTTGCCGAACTCAAGAACTATGCCGCCTTCCGTGATCGCATGCTTGCGCGCCCCGCTGTCCGCAAGGCACTCGACGACGAGAAGGTCGTAGCCTGATCCAGGTCGGTTGGCTGGCGACATTCGCGCGTGCAGCCCGTATTGCAGCTGCCCGTATTGATATGCATCAGCGGCCGCATGCGCTTTCTGACTACAGTTCACTCCGGGCGCGACCTTGACGTTACAGCGCCCGTCCCTACGTCTCCTTTAGTGGCTGCGGGTAACTTCAGAAGAAAGGCTCACATCCAATGCGCACGCAAACCGAAGTTCATTTCCACGGCATCGAGAAGAGTGAGGCCGTCGAGATGCGCATTCAGGAGAAGGTTGCCAAACTCGAGAAGTATTTCGAACGTCTGTCCCG
>JBDHTJ010000113.1:0-17671 GCA_039808585.1 Hyphomicrobiaceae bacterium
ACGACGGTCGCCATCATGAAGGCGGAGCTTGTGAAGAAGCCTGGTCCCCACAGCAGCATGTTGGCCACATAGACGTTTCGCGATCCGCGCGCCCGAAAGGTCGTCATGTCGACAGCGGCGCCCTTCAGCGTGCGCCCGTCCCGCTCGTCCGCACGGAGTGTCCCCTGCTCGACCATCGAGCGGATCAGAGGTGGCTGGCCTCGGCTCCGCACCTCGCGGTCGATGCTGCTGTTGGCGGCGACCAGGATCTTGGCCTCAGCGGCGCCGAACTTGTGGGAGATGCGATAGGCGTCGGAGCCGCGATCGAACGCCACCTCGCGTACGCCACTGACTACCCGCAGCCGCCCGGCATCGAACAGAGCAAGCAGCCTTTCTGCCGTCGCAAGCGCCGCAGGCGCGGCATAGGCGAGAACCGACGTCTCGAGGTGCGTGCGGTAGAACAACTCCTCGTCCGATGCCAACGGCCGTGCGGCGAAGGCATCCCAGATCTCGACCTGGGCTTGCCCGAACAGGTCGACCAGGACGTTGCGGCCGGCGGGGTCGACCGCCTCAGCGACCGACTCCGCGAGCAGCGCGCTGGCGCGCCGAGTAACCTCGTCCACCGAGGCGCAGCCGGCGTACGGGTCGCGGATCGATGGCCAATTGATTGTCACGCCGGCCGACGCCGCTTCTGCTTCGATCGCGCAGCGGATGTCGGAGAGGCGGAGGCCGTTCGGGCCCTTACGTCGGAAGAGCGCCGCAGCCGTGAAGGCGGTGCGGTCGAGAGCCCTTGGAAACTGGCTGCGGACCTTCTTGAGCCGACCCGTCCGCGAGCAGAGCACGACAGTGCGCCGATTTGGTCCCTCTCGGAACGTCAGGCGCCCGCCGATCCGCTCGAAGCGGCACCCCGAGGACGGTGAAAACAGACGGTTCACAACGTCGTAGGCACTGAGCGAGGCGCCAAGCACATGCACGGTCGCATGGAGCGGGATGGCATCCAAATCGTGCGTATGGATGTGGTGGGGGCAATAGAGCGCGCGACTGCCGGCGGGAGGGGGCGATAGCTCAGCAAGCGCGGGGCAGCGGCCAGTCGTCAGGATAGCGGCATCGGCCGTGACGTCGCCGGACGCCGACCCGATGACGACCTGTCCGGACGGTGTCTCGGTGAGACGCGTCGCTTCTTCGGGGACGAGCCGGACCGTGATGTTCTTGACGGCGGCGACAGTCAGTGTTGCCGCAACCACATCCTTCAAAAATCGCCCGTAGATGGAGCGCGGCAGCAGGCCGCCTGGCTCGAGAGTTCCGGCGAGATCGGATTGCCGCTCGACCCAGGCCGCGAACGCCCGTCGGTTCGACGGGACGAGGCACATCGTGTCGGTCGTATTGTTGAGCGTATAATCCGGGCTGTCGTCGAGCCGATAAGGGTAGCCCGGCCCGAAATCGCCGCTGGCTTCGTAAACCGTTATTTGGCGAACCGGAAACCGGTCGACAAGCTGAAAGAGAGCGCTCGTGCCCGTAAATCCGCACCCGATAAGCGCGACATGCGCCGGTCCCTGCTGGTCTGCGGCAGATGCTGCGGGTCGCGTCGCGCCATTGCCCAGCCCGTCCGGCATGTAATCGCCCGCTCCGCCCGAACGTTCCTCTCGGCGCTCAGGTTATCATTTAGTCCCGCCTCTGTCTGCGGGCTCGCGCGCACCGGCGCCAGGCCCCACTGTCGGGGGCCGAGAACGCTTTTATTCGAGCCTTTACCGCGGCGGGGGGATCTGCATATCCTCGATAGCTTAGACAATCGGCTTGGTGAGCAGCTGCGGCTCGTCGGTTCGGGGCGATGATGGGGGCTGCTCGCCCCCGACAGTGGCTCCAGCAAAATGGCCGGTCTCGGGCGATGACGATCAGATCGCAGGTCGCTCCCCTTGCTGACGGAGATGCCAAGGCCGTTTTTTGAGAGGACCAAAGAGATCGCCGGTACACCCGAATACGGGGGCCGGATGAAAAACTGAAAATAGTTCTGGGAGGAACACCGTGACGAAAGATGCCGGATTTTTCGAGCAACGCCGCCGTTTCCTGGAGGTCGCCGTGCGCTATGGGTTCGCCACGGCGCTCATCGCGACGGCCGGAGGTTTCCTGACCGACGAGCAAGCCGTGGCGCAGACTGCGGCCGACGAGGCGCAGAAGGAAGCGGCCGCCAAGGTCAAGATGCAATTCGCGACGGAGTACAAGAACGAGGACTTCGTCAAACTGCCGATCATGCAGTTGAAATTCAAAGAGAACATCGAGACGGCGACCAAGGGCGAAATCTTTGTCAAGCTGTTCCCGGCCGGCGCCCTCGGCATCGGCGCAGCCCTGGCGCAAAAGGTGCAATCCGGCACGGTGTCCGGGGGGGCAGTTTCGCTGTCGAACTTCTCGCCCTTCACGCCCATCGTCGACCTGATCAACCTGCCCTACTGGTGCGGCGAGAACCAGAAATTCGCCAACCTCGTGACGAGCGCCGCCTGGAACGACGAGATCACGCCCAAGGTGATGGAGAAGGGCTACCGGCCGCTTTTCTACTTCACCATGGACCCACGGACGGTTTCGACCCGCAAGGGCTTCCGGCCAATCAAGACGCCGAAAGACATGGAGGGCATGAAGATGCGCGTGCCGCCCTCGGCGATCCTGCAGCAGATCTACAAACTCGCCGGCGCCAATCCGACCGTCGTCGCCTGGGGCGAAACGGCCGCCGCCATCAAGCAGGGCGTGGCCGACGGTCTCGATCCGGCTGTCACGGCGCTCTGCACCTTCGGCTTCGCGGACATCCTCGGCAACGTCACCTTCGTCAAAACGGTGCCTGACGCCCAGATGTTCGCGTGCAATGCGGGCTGGTACAAGGCGCTGTCCGACACGCAGCGCAAGGGGTTTGACGAAGCCTCCGCGCTGACGCAGCAGCAGTCGTTCGCGCAGATCGAAAAAGCCCGTGCCGAATCCATGAGGATCATGAAGGAGAACGGCTGCGCCTTCCATCAGCTCACGGCCGACGAATACAAGCAGTGGGTCGAGGCCTGCGGTGAGCAGCGCAAGGAGTGGGACGACTTCAAGGTCAAGCTGGCAGGGTCGATCGGCAACTTCGAAAAGCTGAAGAAGGCCGCGAACACCAAAGGGCCGATCACCGTCACCGACATCTGACGTTACCCCGCCGGCTGGCCGCGAGGCCGGCCGGCGTGTTCCGAAAGTCGACCATGCGCGCTCGCAATCTTGCCCTGCTGCTTTCAGGCGGCCTGTTTCTTTTCTATGTGGCCTACATCGTCTGGTCGAAGCTCGGCGGCGCCGTCGGCCTTCGTCCCCCGCTAGCCTTGGGGGAGATCGGAGAATTCCTGGCCTTCGCCACCTGCATCGTGGTGTTCACGGCCGCGGTCGTACTGTCGGAAAAGACGCGGTCGGAGGAGGGCGAGCGGTCCTGGCTCGTCGATCTCGACCGCAATCTTGAGCGATATCTGATGCTGGCCTGCTACATTTTCTGTTGCGCCGTCATCATTCACGACGTGGCGCGCCGCTTCCTTCTCAACTACTCCGCCGCCTGGAGCCAGGAAACGGCGCAGTACGCATTCATCTATCTCGGATGGATCGGCGCCGCCTATGCCGTGAAGGAGCGAGCCCACATCCGCTTCGATATCGTTCTGAACGCGCTACCGATCCGGCTGCAGGGCGTGATCTATGTCCTGGGGGAGATTGCGACGATCCTCTTCGCCGTCATCGCACTGCGCTTCACGTGGCACACCGCCGAGCAACTCTGGCAGTTCGGCGCAGTCACGCCGGTGCTGCGCGTCTCGAAATTGTGGGCGGAGTCCGCGATCCTCATCGGCTTCACCCTCATCATTGTGCGATCGCTGCAGATGCTGCGCAAGGATCTCGCTGACCTCGTCGCGGGGCGAAGAGCTTACCAGGGCAAGGCCCTGTTCGAGGAATAGCACGACATGACCATCTGGGGCTCTCTCGCTGCGGTCATAGTGCTGCAGCTCATCGGCATCCCGTTCTGGGTCGGCCTCGGTCTCGGGACCGCATTGCTTCTGACGACGACTGGCGCCCTGCCGCTACAGCTCATTGCGGAAGCCCTGTTCGAAGGCGTCGACAGCTTCGCCCTGATTGCCATTCCACTGTTCGTCTTGACGGGCGACGTCATGGTTCGGTCCGGTCTCGCGCTGAAGCTTCTGAACTTTGCCGAGGCAAGCTTCGGCTCGTTCCGCTCCGGCTTCGGAACATCGACGGTTCTGGGCTGCGGTCTCTTCGCCTGCATTTCCGGATCAGACGCCGCCGACGCCGCCGCGATCGGCCGCATCACCATGGATAAGCTGCAGCAAAAGGGCTACCCGAAGGCATATGCCTGCGCGCTCGTCGCGGCAGGAGCCTGCACCGGTATCCTCATCCCCCCGTCGATCGCCTACATCATCATCGGGCTCGTTCTGGGAATCTCGTCGTCGACGCTGTTCCAGGCCGCTTTCGTGCCGGGTGTGATGATCCTCGCGTCCGTCATGATCACCAACGCGATCGTGAACCGCTTCAAGGGATACGAGATTTCCAGCGGCCGCTTTTCCTTCGTCAACTGGCTGATAGCCCTCAACGACGCGAAGTGGGCGCTGCTCATTCCGTTCATCATCCTGGGTGGCATCTATTCCGGTATCTTCACGCCGACCGAAAGCGCCGCCGTCGCGGCCTTCACGGCTCTAGTCATCGGCATGGCGCAGAAGCGCATTACGCTGGCGGACTTTCCGGCCATGCTCGGCGCCTCGGCCCGTGTCTGCGGCGTCGTGCTGCCGATCATCGCCGTCGCGCTGCTTTTCGCGCAGGCGCTGACCGTGGTCGACGTCCCTCAGCAGTTCGTCGCGTGGGTCACGTCGTTCGCGACCACACGTGAAAGCGTGATCCTGCTGATGCTGGTGATCTGGATCATCGCCGGGATGTTCATGGAGACGGGTCCCAACATCGTGGTGCTCGGTCCGCTGATGAAGCCGCTCGCGGACTCCATCGGCATGGATCCCATCCATTTCTGCGTCTTCATGATCACAACGCTGGGCCTCGGTTTCATCACGCCACCGTTCGGCTTGAACCTGTTCGTCATGTCGGGTCTCACGCGCACGCCGATCGGCGCCATCGCCCGCGAGGCCTTCCCGTTTGTCGCGGCCATGGTGATCGTGTCCGCGATCATCGGTTTCGTGCCGGCCATCTCGCTGTTCACTCTGAAGTAGGCGGGATGTTGCGGGGTGCTCTTGTCGACCATTGTAGAAGATCGTATTGTGCGCTTTGGTTGAGAATGCATCTGAGGTCTGTGCGTGGGCGGCGTTAGTTTTGGTCTCGATGTGGCTCGCAAAATTGCGAGCCTTAGTGAGCGTGAGTGGGTCGGTCTCTTCGAGGAGTTGCGCCGAGAGCGAAGGCTTTCGCACGCAGTCCGCGACATCAACGCTCTCTTGACCCATCCCGAGTATCGACCGCTGGCGGTTAGCGCATTGAAGCGAATGGGTCTTTGGCACGAGACTCCCATTTGATGTGAGCTTGCCAGACCTTCTGCACGGTCAATACCGGCTCAGCCAGCAGGCGGATCGCAGCCGCGGTACCAGTGCTACTCTGCGTCGCGCCGCATGAAAGAGGCACGCGACGCAAACAGGTCGCATGGAAGCATCTGAACCACTCCAACGGGTAACAGCGGTCAGGCGGCGAGATGTTTGTGCATCGCATCTGTCCATCCCCGCGTCATGGTCCTGAAGAACCAGTTGCTCTGGCGCTTGAGGCGTAAGTAGGCAGCCTTCACGTCGAGGACGAGAGTGATCCGCCGCCCCTTGTAAAGAAGATCGCCGATCTCGTGGGTTGCAATTGGCCTGAAGCCTATGACCCGGGTATGAAACCCTAGCGGGCTGTGCGGATCCGCTTCGAACACGTCCGTGATAAGCTGCGTGTATTGCCGCGAGACGATCTCGCGCGTCGCAGCCCCCATCAGACGCGACGCAACGAGCAGGTCTCCGCGCAGCTCCGGGTGCACCGCGAAACGGCCGATCTCGGCAATCCGCTCTCGCTCGATCATCCTAGCAATATCGAGATCGCGATCGATGAGTTTCAATCCATACTGCAGGTATTGCTGTACGGGTGGGTCATAGCAGACCCTCAGCACGCCTATTGGCTCCGAGCGCCTCATGGCGATGAACCAGGAGATGTCTTTCCGCGAGAGATCATCGGCGGGAAACTGCGCTTCTGCATCCGATACCCAGGCTTTCTCGTCCTGGTAGATGATCTTGAGAATGGAAAGCGCATTCCTGCGTTCAGCCTCCGTCTCGACGCGCCTTACCGCAATGCGCAACGTGCTTTTCATCGCCCGTCTCCCTGGTGAAGCCGGCTCAGGACTTACCTGCAAGCCGGCCGATTTCGTTCATGACGTGCTGGTGATGCAGCTGAACGCTCGGTCGATCCCGAGGCGTTCCGCGCGTCGGCAGTCTTTGGGGTGGCGCAACCGGTGGCCCTATGTGCAGCTCAAAAGGGGTGTCGAGTGAGGGGCGTTGCCCCATCACAAGGCCGGGGAAACGGATGCCGGCCGGAATGATCGGAACCCCGAGCTCGAACGAAAGGTGCGTCATTCCAAGCCTGCCCCGAAGAAGGCGTGAGGGATCGTGATTGACCGTACCTTCGGGGAAAAGGCCCAGGGACCGCCCGGCGCGCAGATGCTGGCGCGCAGCGTCGAGCGGAGCAAGGCGATCGACGAACAATGGCTTCAATACGTTGAGGAAGCGGGGCCGTGCCGGCTTGCGGCTGACCGTGATCACGCGCGCTCTGCGGTAGAGAAATCCCACGCCGGGTATCAACCGGAAATTCCAGTCGGCCATGAAATGAATGTGCTTGCCTTCCCGCAGATGCATGAGCAGTGCCGGCACCAGGATCGCCTCGAGCCGCGTGCTGTGGTTGACGGCAAGTATGAAAGGATCGTTCTCCGGCGTGATGTGCTCGGCACCGGTGACAGTGCTGATGCGGCTGTTGAACCACGCACGCATCATCTGGAGAATGAGCCCGTCGAGCCAACCTGCATGGCAATGTCCGCGGCGACTCCCTTGGAAATCCAAGCCACGCAGACTGCTTGCGGTGCCGGTGTCGGTCACGTCGCAATCTCTGCCATTTGCGCCATTGGCCGTGCCGCGGAAGGTAACTCCGCACGGCGCATCCGGGATTGGGGTGCCGAATGCCAATGCAGTAGGGAGAGGCGTCCTGACCAGCACTCGCTCACGGCTGTGGAACTGCCCAACCAGTCGCCACAATTGAGATAGTGGACGCCCTCGAGCATGCGATCGGCGGGTTGATGCGTGTGGCCGCTTATTACGCCATCAACGCCAAGGCGCGCGGCTTCCTTGACGAGCCCGAGTTCGATCTGGCCGCAGTTGCCAGTGAACCTTTCCAAGTAGCTCCGGTCACTTGCAGCCGGCGCGGACGCGTGCTGTGGGCGCCGCGTCAGCGGGATGAAGCGCTCCTTCAAGCGGCAGGCGAGCCGGGAAAGGCGCGCAAGGCGACACACGAGAAGATCGTGTTCGTCCCCGTGCACGACGAGATACTGCTTGCCGTCCAGTGTGCGATAGATGAAGTCGTGACGCACTTCGATGTTGCCGAGACCCAGCCCCAGGTATGCACGCAGGTTATCATCGTGATTGCCGGGCAGAAGCACGACGCGCGTGCCGGCCTGCACCTTCGCCAGCAGAAGTTTCAGAATGTGGCTGTGTCCCTCGGACCATCGCACGCGGCGGCCAAGGCTCCACAAGTCGAAAATATCTCCGACGAGGAAGATCGTCTCAGCATCGTTACTCTGCAGGAAGTCCGAGATGCTTTCAACATCCGAGAAGCGCGACCCGAGATGCAAATCGGATATGAACAAAGTCCTGTGAGAGAGATATGCCGATGTGGCAGGCATTCCCGAGGTCTCCTCAGAGCCGGTCTCGGGCGCATCTAATGCGATTCATTTTTCATGAGTGTGACCGCTCGCGCGTGCCGCGTGTCTTGCGGGCATCGCCGGACTTGTCATCTGCAGTCAATTTCCTGCAACATTGTGGGCGCACATCGAGCAGCGGTGGCCATCCGGCATCGTGATCGGTGCGCGGGATTTGCGATGCTCGCAATTCGCTCAGCGGACACCCGCGAACCTACCTTCCGTGCCGTGCCGCATTACCCATTCCAGCCGCCAGTGGGCAGGCAGTGCAGCACACCTGACCTTGGTACCTGCTCGCGGCAGGCGCGCCGTTACCAAGCGTGAAGCATCCATTAGTCAGCATTCCCCATGGCTCCGATATTTGCTCTCGAGTGTTCTGAAACGGGTAGCGAGTGTCGGAGCCGGAACACAATGGCCGCTCGATCCACTGGAATTGGCAGATTTATGACAGGCGGTGGTGTCGAATTTGCCCACCTCGCCTATCCCCACTTGTGCCCAGGATGCGGATTTGCAAACTGCCGCTCGGGAAGCTTTGGCGGGGCGACAGAACTCCAGTGACTGACAGAATTGTCCGTGAGCTAGCAGGCGGTGTCACCTGCGGGATCATTTCAATATTCTTCGGCCTCTCTTTTGCGGCCGTGATCTTTTCGGGACCATTGAAGCCGTGGCTCGGGCAGGGCGTAGCGATCACCTTTCTGACCACCGCGGTCGCGGCCCTCGTCTATTCAGCGCGCAGTTCCCTGAGATTCGCTATCGCAGGGCCGGATTCTTCAACCAGCGCAGTGATGGCGGCACTGGCCGCGGCCTTTGCCGAGAACCTGTTGCGGTCCGGGGCCAGCGCAGGGAATCTGATCGGGCCGGTGCTTGTGGCAATGGCGCTCTGCAGCCTCTTCACGGGCATGTTTCTTTTCACGCTCGGGGCCGCGCACGCGGGTCGGGCCATTCGCTTCGTTCCCTATCCCGTGATCGGCGGCTTCCTGGGCGCGACAGGGTGGCTCATGACGTCCGGCGCCCTTCGCGTCATTGCGGATATTCGCTTTGACCATCTGGCCCTTGCCGACGCAGGCCTGGGAGAAAGCACACCTAAGCTTGCTGCCGCAGCAGCGGTTGCCATCGCCATCTTCGTGGTCAGGAAGACGTTGCGGAACGTGTTGACACTCCCGATCCTCCTGACGCTTGCCATCGTGGCGTTTCATGTAGCGCGGAGCGTTCTCGGCATTTCGCTCACAGATGCCGTATCCGGAGGCTGGACGTTCGCGCCGGCGGAATCGCAAGGCATACCGACGCCTTCCCTGAACGCGGTAACCAGCTTTCCCTGGCGCGCCTTTGCATCGCAGGTCGGTGAGATCATGGCGGTTGCCTTCGTTACCACAATCGCGATGCTGCTCAACACGACAGGAATAGAACTCGCAACCAAGAGCGAGGCGGATCTCGACAAGGATCTGCGCACGCTCGGCATCGTCAATATCACATCAGCGGTGCTCGGCGGCTATGTGAGTTGCGTCTCTCTCAGTCGCTCCACGATCAACTATGCGTGCGGGGCGCGCGAACGTCTTGCTGGCTTCACGCTGGCAGCGCTTGCTCTCGCGATGTTGCTGCTGGATCCGCGCTTTCTAGCATATGTGCCTAAATTCGTATTGGGCGGCCTGTTGCTCTTTGCGGGCCTCGATCTGTTCTATCGTTGGATCGTCGCGTCGATGCGGCAGCTTCCATTGCCGGATTACCTGTCGCTGCTTCTGATCAGCATCATTATCATCAACTGGGGCTTCGTTGCGGGCGTGCTCGTCGGCGTCATCATCGGGTGCGCGACATTCGCCGTGAGCGCAAGCCGCGTGAATGCCATCAAATTCAGCTTCGACGGCACTCAGCATCGATCCAGCCTCGATCGTGGCAGTGAGGAACTCCAAATTCTCGCGAAGTATGGGCAGGAACTGCAGGGCATGAGCCTGCACAGCTACCTCTTCTTCGGCACCACGAACCGGCTCTATCAGCACGTGAAGGTCCTGCTTGCCGGCAAGGACCGGTGCCGGTTCCTGCTGTTCGACTTCCGCCTCGTGACCGGGATGGACTCGTCGGCCACGCAGAGCTTTGCCCAGATCAAGTCAGCGGCGGATTCGGCCAACGCGATCATCGTGATCGCCAATATCTCGCAGGAAGTTGCCGACCTACTGCGCATCAGCAACGTGCTCTCGTCCGAAATACGCATCGAGCCCAACCTCGATCGCGCGCTGGAATGGTGCGAGAACCAGATCATTGCCGAGCATCAGAAGAGTCATAGCGGAAAGCGCACCCTCGAGGATTGGCTGACGCAGGTCCTGGGGAATACCGAATTCGCGGCTACACTTGCGGCGGTCTGCAACAGGATTGTCGCCAAGCCGGGAGACGTGGTGGCCCGGCAAGGGGAGGCTTCCGGATCCATGCATTTCATAATCAATGGGCGCCTGGGGATCGTCGTGCAGTCACCCGAAGGCGAGGCCGTTCGGGTGCGCAGCCTCGGCGCGTTGACCACTGTTGGAGAGATGGGACTGATTACGGGGCAGCCGCGGACGGCAACCATAGAGGCGGAAATTGAGACAGAGCTTTACGAGCTTCGTGAAGAGGAATTCAAGCGGTTGTCACGTGAGCAGCCCATGCTGTGCCAGGCACTTCTCAGCTACATCATTGGCATCATGAGCGAGCGCTTGACCTTCGCGAACCGCACGATCGGTGTGTTGCGCCGCTAGCTTTCCTCGGAGATCACAGGCCCACTGGCAGACAACATCCCCCACGAGGTGGCAGGTCGTCGTCACCGAGGCGATGACGAAGGCGGCACACAGGCTGCCCAAGTGGCGCTGCGTGGCAATGATCAAGAAATAGATCGATGAGCCGTCGCGGGCGCCGTTGCTGCGCGCCAGTATGACAACACGAGAGTGTTCCGAGGACGGGCGCTTCGCCGCCACGGAGTGATGCATCCACTCGAAACCACCTCTGCCAAGGTTGGGGGATGGACTTCTCGATCTGAGCCACACTGGGGTAACGAATTCCGCGATCGGCGCACCAGCGGAGATGTTCAAGCGCGGCAGGACTTGGTGGCACGGCGCGCATGTGTCGCGCCCGCGTCACTGACCTGCGTCACCCATGTCACGGATCCGTGATGAAGCCGACGTACCCGCAAGCTCTCTCGAGGAGAAAAAGCGGGGACAACATGACGTTTCTCTCAGCCTTCAAGGACGAATTGCACCGGCAGCGCTGGGACGACCATCGTCTCTATCATCAAAGCCGCATCAACCAGACGCTGCATCTCATCAGTGCGGTCAGCTTCCTGTGCGCCTACGCACTTGTCTTGAAGGATCCGCTCATGGCGGTGCTGGTCGGCTGGTGTGTGGGTATGGTGACGCGTCAGACCGGGCACTATGTCTTCGAGCCGGCCAGCTACGACGAGATCAATCGCGTCACCAACGATCACAAGGAGCAGGTCAAGGTCGGCTTCAACCAGAAGCGCAAGACGGTGCTGATTGCCCTCGTGCTCGCGGCACCATTGACGCTTCATCTCGAGCCGACACTGTTCGGTCTCATGGAGCACGCCACGGGCTGGCGCGATTTCGGCGAGCACGTTGCGATCCTATGGCTCGGTCTCGCGGCGCTGGCGGTGGCGGCACGCTGCCTGCAGTTGTGCGTTACGCGGACGCCGCTCACGGGCCTCGTGTGGGTTTACAAGATCGCCACGGACCCTCTGCACAACATCCGCATCTATTGGAAGTCGCCGCTCTATCTCTTGCAGGGCCAGCTTTACGATCCACTCGATGATGCGGGTCAGCATGGGCACGAGAGCGGCGCCACAAGCTGACAAGCAAACGGCCGACGCATTTCGTTAGCAAGTGCCGGTCGCTGCCCGGTTGCTGTATCTTGACCGGCAGCGGCGGGCGCTTTGGCAGAGCCAGAACGAGATGGACGGCCGGGAACTGAGCTACGTCAGTGGGAGCGATCCTGTGTGGAAGCGCCTGCTGATGGCGGCTATCGAAGATCTTTCGGGGCGTCGCAGGCTCCTGCCCGTCTACAAGCGCTGGCGTGGTTCGGGCGACGCGGTCCGCCATCCGCGTTGGGACGACCTTCTTGCGGCGGTAGGCACGCGCCTCGATATTGCAGCACCGCCGGAGTATCCGCACGCGCTGCCGATGCCGTTGGTTCTGGTCGCCAACCATCCGTTCGGCATTCCCGATGGCGTCGCGCTGATGGCACTTGCAGAGCGAATCGGCCGGCCTTTTCGCATCTTGCTGCACAGCGATTTGATGAGGATTCCCGAGGTTGCCCGGGTTGGCCTACCGATCGATTTTTCAGCTACGCCCGAGGCCCAGAAGCGGAACCTGAAGTCTCGCATGGAGGCGCGTCGGCTACTGGCAGAGGGCGTCACCATCCTGATCTTTCCGGCAGGCGGCGTGGCGACGTCCGACAGGGCCTTCGGCAAGGCGGAAGAACTGCTCTGGAAGCCGTTCGTGGTGCGCCTCGTTCGCCAGGCCCATGCCAGCGTCTTGCCGGTTTACTTTGACGGTCAGAACTCGCCCTTGTTCCATGTGGCTAGCCGCATCAGTCTATCGCTGCGGCTGGCCCTTATCGTAAGCGAAGCACGCCGACAGATCGGCCGCGAAATCCGGTTGCGGATCGGCACACCGCTCAGCGTCTCTGACATCGAAGGGATGCGCGGCAATCGCTCGTTCCTGGACGAACTCTATGTGCAAGTGCACCGGCTTGCTCCGGACGCAGATCTCAAGTCGCCTGCCCAGCTCATGCCGCGTGCCGCCGTGGATCGCGTGCCGTTCGCGTGGGAAACACCCAACATATCCGACGGCCAGGGCTAGCACGCGCGCGGGAGGCTAGTGCAAAGCTGGGCGCGTCGATGGGCTGACGGAGGTTCGTTGAAGATCCGTTCCGCTCGAGCCAGGAAACTGGCCAGCGGCCAGATCGACCCGATAGTGCGGTAGATGCCCGCTCATGCCGTAGCCGAGGCCGAGCAGGAGGCTCATCCAGACGGCAGCTGTGAAATACAGCGACATCCAGGGAATCTCTTCCCGCCAATGCATGACGTGGTGGGTGACGATGCGGCGCCGGGCTGCATCGCGCAGGCCCTCACGTAGACTCAGGAAATCTCGCGGACCTCCGCCTCCGAGGCTCCGTTTGAGGTACATTGGCACGTCGATGAGAAGCAGGAACGCCAGATACCCGCCGATGCCAACGAGCACCAGATTGATAGCTGTGTGGACGATGCCCTCGAACGCGGGTGAAACCTGCAGCAGAACGGCGCCGATCAATGCAAATGTGACAGCCCAAATCGAATTCTCGATCGCATTGGCGAGCGCATTCGTCGTTAGGACGCCGTACCACGAGCACATCTGCGCAACGATGATCAGCGGCACCACGAAACGGGAGAGTGACATCGCGGCCGAAACGCCTGATACCTCGCCCAGGAGTTGCAGGATCATTGCCCACTGCGCCGCGAAACAAACTTCTGCGACCGTGGCCACCGCTCTGCCTATGAAAATACTGGAGAGCCAAGTGTCGAAAAGGCAGAACCGCTGCACATCGGCGCGAGGCAGGAACGAGCGAAAGGCACACCCGAACACGTAGGCGCCGGAGAGCGCCAGCATGGTCATCCCGCCATCGACAAGGGCAGCGCCTTCGCCGAGCAACCGGTACAGCAGACACCAGAGGACAATGTTGGTAGTGCCCGCAAGCACGAGCAATACCCACCACCGCGCTACGGTTCGTTCAGGGGCTTGCCACAGCAGTATCATGCATCCTCGCAGGGCCTCGGTCACAGCTTGTCATGATACTGTCACACAACAAGCCAGCATGCGAGCCCCCGCTTCCTGGGTCGGCCTGCGATTTGAGCGCGTGCCGCTTCTCTTAGGGCAAGTCCAGCGCTTGAACGACCGCGCTGATAGCCAATCAAAGCAGGCGCCATGCCGCCATCGCCGCCCGTAACGGACCGGGACTACCGGCCAGGGTTGGCCGCGCAGCTGATGCCGGTGAACGATCGAGCACACGACATGTGCGCATGACATTAATGTCGAGGCTTCACAGGCAGCCTCGGTGTCGCCGCATGGGGGCTTTGTTTGCCGGACTGATCACGATGCTGCAGCCATTGCCTGTTGTTGAGGCCCGTGGCCTGTGAACGTCGGTTGTGGCTTTGAATTTCGCGGGAGCGGGAACGAAATCCGCCCGTCCTTCGGGAGATCGACCGTGCACAGCTTGCGCGTAATCGTCCTCGCAATTTCCACCGGAGACTTCAGGTTCGTGTGCGGCACGTGCATGTGGCCTTGGTGCCTGGCGATCCTATGCGGCCGGCGCGTGTCGTGTGAACCAATTGTGACAATCAAGGCTCGAACTTTTTTCACACGCCGACCCATCGTTGCGCCAGATCAACGTGCATGACACGCCTGCGCCCTTCTCTGCCGGCGTCCTTCAGGGAGTGCTGCAATGACATTGAAGCAGGCGATCGTTTCCGAACTGGGTGAAGATCGAATCCTTCTGCCAGAGCTGATCGCCCGTTCACTCGTTGCAAACGACCAGGTCAAATACTACTTCGCACTGCTACAGGCAGCGCGCGATAATGCCGAGCATCCGGCGGTTCCTGCCATGGACCTGAAGGCGGAGCGCATCGCATCGAAACTCGATGACGTGTGGCTGGACGACGTCGTTGCAGGCGCGCGCAAGGAGAAGCCGGGCTTCTATCGCTTGCCCCACGGGCCGGAAATCCTGCGCCGTGTCACCGGCGCGATCCGAACCATGCTGGAATGCCTGCCTCCCCTGGAGAGATCGGCCTTCCGCGCTCGTGCCGACGCTCTGAAGTTCGTGGAAGCTGACCATGGCGCGATCTCCAAGAGGATGATCAGCGACATGACGTCGGGCGACCGCGCCAAGGGCGACAGTCTTCATCTCGTCGTCATGGATGCGCACAAGGCGATCAACCGGCTGCAATCCGAAACGGCGGTGGACACTGTCGCTGGCGCGCGGGTGCATGGGCTTTCGAAGGAGGGGCGGGGAAGGGTCGAGGCCTTCATGCTGGGCCTCAATCTTACGGCACCCTTGAAGTTCGACCACCCGGGACTTGCGACGACAGCGACGGAGTACGAGGGGCGCCTGCTCATCCAGAACGATATCGGCACGACGGATGCGCATGTTCTTGTCATCCGCGTCGAAGGCTTGAAGACGACGCTGACCTATACCGACATCCACGCGGCTCGCCTGAGATTCTTCAAGAGCCTTTTCGAAAGCTTCGACGTGGCGTGGGAGACGACCGAGCAGCGCCGCAGCGAGGCGTTGGTGTCGGGCGAGTACATGCTGGCAACCGGCACTTTCCAGGCTGCCGACGAAGGCCAAGTGCGGCGCTATCTCGGACATCTCGGCTCGCGCATCGTGTACCTCATCGACTGGAACAAGATGCGCAAGCGGTTGCGCGGCTTCGTCGGCAAGGAGCAGGCGATCGCCATCCTCAAGTGGGCCGCCGAAAACGACTACGGTCACCGCGGATTGCTTGAGATAGGCGGGGAGGAGGCCTTGGCGGACGCGATCGAGTTCGCGGCGGCCTCTCGCCTGCGCTACGGCCAGCGGCTCGACGCGCTGATCAGCGAGAAGCGCGCGGTCGAGTTCCTGAAGGAAGCAATGAAGGCCGCCTCGATCGGACTGCGGCAGCGCCGCTCTCGCCGGAGCATCAACGATGAGATCAAGGCGCGGCTGCGAGGCTACTTCGAAAGCGAACGCCTCGGCATCTTCCGTATTGCTGCGGCGCATGCTGCGGTCGGCTACGATCTGGCGCTGGCGTTGTTCGAGGCGGTCCTGAAGGGGGCTTCGGGTGGTGAGACCCAGTGGCTGGGCCGCTTCGCCGAAATGGCGGCGCGGCTCGAGAGCCGGGCCGACTCGCTCCTGAACGAAGCGCGGGAGGACATCAAGCGCTTTGACCGCCCGCAATCTCTTCTGCGCTTTGCCGAACACGCCGACGATGCCGTGGACGAACTCGAAGAAGCAGCAACCCTCATCGACCTCGCTCGAACGGCAAACTGCCCGCCTGATACCCTCGCCAGACTGCGCCCGCTGGCAGGACACGCGCTGAGCGGAGCACAAGAACTCGTCAGGCTGATCGAGTGCGCTGCCTCCATCACGCGCACTGATGTTCGAGACGATCTTGACGAGTTCATGAGCGCATTGGAGCGGCTCGTCACCGTCGAGCATCAGGCAGATGATGCGCTCCGCAGTTTCCGCCGCTGGCTGATCGAGCATGGCCCCGATCAGCGGCAGATCATCGTTCTGCATGAACTCGCCAAGGCAATCGAAGCCGCGACGGACGGCCAGACGCATGCCGCCCAGGCCCTGCGCGAATACATCATGGAAGAGGTTATCGCGTGATGCTGAAGCAAGTCGAGCCCGGTGCCCGCATGCGCATCTTTCGCATTCCCCATCTGGATCCCAAGCACGACCTGCCCGACAAGGAGACGGTGGGGTCGAAAGCGCATTACCTGATGCGCATGGCCCGTCGCGGGCTGCCGGTACCGCCCGGTTTCGTGCTTCCGACGGAGCTTTGCCGCGCCTATCGGAAAAGAGGGGCGGAGGTGTTGCGGGGCCTCGACACCCTTCTCGCCGAGGAACTCGAGGCGCTGGGTGCGCACGCAGGGCGTCGTTTCGGCGATCCCAAGCGGCCATTGCTGGTCTCGGTCCGCTCGGGCGCCCCGGTATCCATGCCCGGCATGATGGAGACGGTTCTCAATGTCGGGCTCAATGCCGAGAGTATTGCAGGACTGCTGCGTCTGACCGGAAATCCGAGGCTTGTTCAGGACTGCCGCCGCCGCCTTCTCAGCCAATACGGGGAGGTCGTGCATGGTATCGCGCCCGCCACGTTCGCGGGCCGCCAGCGGACCCTGCTTGCACAGATCTGTGCCAACGACAGCGCCGATCTCGATAGTGAAGGATTGCGTGCGCTTGCGGATGCGTTCGAGGCCGTCTTCGAAGCAGAGGCGGGGCAGCCGTTTCCCGCCGATCCCATGACGCAGCTGTTGCGCGCGATCGAGGCTGTCCTGGCCTCCTGGTCGAGCGCCCGTGCGCGGAGCTATCGCGAACTGAACGGAATTGCAGATGATCTAGGTACCGCAGTGGTGGTGCAGACGATGGTTTTCGGCAACCTCGGTCCCGCCTCTGGTGCCGGTGTCGGCTTCACCCGCAATCCGTCCGACGGCAGCCATGAGATTTATGGCGACTTCGTCGTCAACGGGCAGGGCGAAGATGTCGTCGCCGGTCGCAGGCGCGCAGAGGATCTCAATGGGCTGGAGCAGAGGGCGCCAGCTGCCTATCGCCGCCTCGTCGAAGCCTGCGCAGAGCTCGAAAGCGAGTTCGGCGACATGCAGGATTTCGAATTCACCGTCGAGGAGGGCCAACTCCTCATGCTGCAATGCCGACCGGGCAAGCGCACACCACTCGCCGCGATCCGCATCGCCCACGATCTTGTCCTCGAGCGCCGGCTCTCGCCAGCCCAAGGCCTGCAGCTCCTCGACGGTATTGATCTCGATGCCGTAAAAGATGAACGCCTCGACGTGCCAGTGGATGCTGTGCCTATTGCGCGCGGAACATCGGCTGGCCTGGGTGTGGCGGTCGGCGCGGCCGTTTTCGATCCTGGACGTGTCGCTGAAGTGCGCAGCAAGGCCGGAAGCGCGATCCTCATCTGCCAGACGGCCGAGACGAGCGACATCGCATCCCTTGCCGAGGCTGCCGCCCTGGTGACAGCCCAGGGCGCCCGCACCT
>JBDHTJ010000114.1:0-17440 GCA_039808585.1 Hyphomicrobiaceae bacterium
TTCGCCTGAGGCTGGAGCCAAGGCACCGAAAAGCGGCCCTCTTCCGCGTTATCGCGGGAGGGCCGTTTTCTTTTTGCGGAGCTATTGCTTGATGCGGGGCGGATTGAGGTGGTCGCCGCCGAAGTACTTGCGGGCATGGGCCACGATCTCGCCCGACGTCAGGCGCTCGAGCGGCTCGACACCTGCGATGCATTTGGCCACGGCCGGCATGTGCTTCTGGATGTACTTGACCAGTTCCGTCTTGGCGTTGGCCGGGCCCGTCACCAGGATGGCCTTGGCGTCGGAGACCGCCTGGGCGACGTGATGCAAATACTCCTGATCCTCCTTGGCATGGCCCGAGCCGATGCTGCCGTGCTTGTGATGGAGGTGGTGGGCTGGCTTGTCCGGGTGCAACACCAGCGTCTCGACGTCGGTGGCATTGAAATGGAAGATGCGAGCTTCGCGGTGGTCGATCCACACAGCGGCATGGGTATGGGCTGACATCAAGCGCCTCGTTCATGGTTGGAGGGGACGGGGTGCGACTGGACCGACCGGGTTTGCGGCCCGCCCATGTCTTCCCGCATCGAATGGCGGCACCGTGGCTGCAAGAGCATCCTGCGGGCATTGACGGTGGTCAATCAGCAGACGCTGGATTTTTTGCCCGCGTTGCGGCACGGAGGGCACGGCCGGCGTTTATCTCAAGGAAAAGCAGCGCGGAAGGGCTGGCGGCAGTCGCAAAAGTGCCGCATACATCGCCCATCTGCGAGATGGCATGCAAGATGCCCCAAGCTGTTGAGATCCCTGGAGACGCGGCGACTGGCAGATCCGCTGGCCGCTTCACACGGAGAGTGTCCGTTGGCAGGCATTGAAAAGCTGAAGGTTTTTGGCGCACTCGTCGGCATCTGGGCGGGGCTTGCGGGCACGGTGGCGAACGCCGGCCCGGCCCTGCTGTTCGACGTGGCGGACGGGCGTATCCTCTACGCGGAAGACCTCGACCATCAGTGGCACCCGGCGTCCCTGACCAAGATCATGACGGCGTATGTGGTCTTCGAGGCAGTGAAAGCGGGGAAAGTCACGCTCGAGACGCGCATCAAATGCTCCGAGCTTGCCCACGTGCAGCCGCCGAGCAAGATCGGCCTGAACGTCGGGGCCGAGATGAGCCTTCAGAAAGGGCTGGAAGCGCTGATCATCAAGTCGGCGAACGACGTGGCGGTGATGCTTGCGGAAGCAGTCGCTGGGTCGCAGGAGGCGTTCGTGGAGCGCATGAACGCGACGGCGCAGCGGCTGGGCATGACGCGGACGAAGTTCGTCAACGCCAATGGCCTGCCCGAGCCAGAGCAGGTGACGACGGCACGTGATCTGGGCCGCCTCGCGACGGCGGTGGTGAAGGACTTCCCGGAATACGCCCCCATGTGGTCGATGACCGAGACGCGGGTGGGCAAGCACCAGATCCGGACGCACAACGGGCTGCTCAACAACTATGCCGGCGCCGACGGCATGAAGACAGGCTTCATCTGCGACAGCGGCTACAATGTGGTGGCGAGCGCGACGCGTGATGGCCACAAGCTGGTGGCGGTGGTGCTCGGCGAGGTGACGGGCAACGACCGCGCGTTGCGTGCAGCGAGCCTGCTCGAACACGGTTTCATGACGTGGGGCTGGAAGGCGCTGTTCACGTCCGCCACGATCAACAGCATGCCCATCGAGGCCGACGCGAAAGGCCCCATCACCATCCGTGAAAGCGTGATCTCCTGGGTGTGCGGCAAGTCGCAGAAGGCGATGGCCAAGATGCGGAAGCGGCGTGCCGAGAAGATCGCGGCGCAGACGAACAAGAAAGTGGTGCCGCGCGTGAAGGCCGCAAAGGCCGCGGCTTCCGCAGCCAAGGAATAGTGCTTCGACCCGAAATGCGCCGGCCGAAAGCGTTACTGGTGTAACAATCGCTCAGGTTCCGATGCCTCCGCCGCCGGGAGCAGCGCGCGTGATCTCATGAAGCGTAGGCATGAATCGCATCTCCAAGTGTCGTGACCAACGGTAGCAGGCGAAACGTGAAAGTTGGGTGAATATAGTAACGGCCGGCGTGTGACCTTATACCTACGACTCGCGAGCTTCAGCAACTTGTCGTGAGCCAGGCTGTGCAGGCGCCAGCGGCGGAACTTCCGCCGGGGCAGCCGGAGCAAGTGCCGGCACGTCACCGTTCTTCGGCCGCCACCAGATCTGCACCCCATTGTTTGGAAACAAGGGGCGATTGACGCGGATCGTAAACACCACGTCGCTTGGATCGACCCCGCGTTTTTCTGCCTCGAAGGAATGAATCGCGTCACCGGAGACAGTGATGTCGACGGGGTGGTACACAGTCATTTTTATGGAATCGCAGGGGTCGTAAACCTGCCAGACGAGGGCATCTCTGGCATATTTTATGACAGTATATTTGGTTTCGACCAGGATGGATTTGTCCGCAGGAACAGCTTCGTCCCACTTGTATTTGCGATAGTCGTCCGTGTCGGGCTGATTTTCATTCGCCTGCTTGAGCTGGTCGGCTGTCAGCGGCTTGCCGTCCACGGCCAGAGACGTCATTTCGGCGAGGTGGGCCAGTGACGGCTCATAGGGCTTCTCGACGGTCGCGTGGAAGTGGAAGCTGCGGGGCTTGTTGGTGATGTTGTGCACTTTGTAACGGCAGTAGATCTCCACCCGAAACATGCGTTCTTGCTTGTAGTCGGCAAGCTCTTTGAACGTGGCTTCGATCTCGTACCCTGTGCGGAAGAAGGGCTTTCCGAAGATCTCGGTCTCGAGCAGTTCAATGATGCCTGGATCTTGTCGGGTGTTGTAAACGGCTGCGAAGACGTTCTTCTCGATGTCCTCAAGATGCTTGGACACCTCAGAGTTGAGCCGATTGCGCGAGGTGCGCTCGATCCCCATCGCAATCACGAATGCGATGATCAGTGCGAAGCCGAATTCGCGCGAGAACGTGTAGAAGTACTGCAGCCAGCCGTGCATCCAGGCCGCTTTCGCGTGATCTTCCCAGATGTGGAGGCAAATGCCGATCAAGAGAAAGATCAGGCCGAGCGCCAGCAGCATTACGGGCTGGCGATGGACGCGCTCCAGAAAACCTTTGTTATCAATATCATCCGCAACATCACTGGAAGCAGTCATAAACCCACCGACAAATCTCAAGGCAACATCTACCGTTCCTTAAACGGCAGGCGCGTCGGTGACAAGCGTAGGCGGCCCCTCAAACGGTGAGTTCGAGGGTGTTGGGGATGTAGGGGCAGCCTTCGGCGCCCTCTTCCTCCTCTTCCTCCTCGGCCATGCCGGGGGCGTCTGCGGGCGCGGACGGAAGCTCGACCCCCGGAGGCGGCGAGGCGGCCGTTCCGCCTTGAGGCGCCTGGGCTGCCACCTGTCCCGCGGTGAAACTGAAGGCTGCCAGCAGCAGGGCCGCGAACGCCAATGCAGGGAAGCGAGGGGCGGCAGCGGTCTTGACCTGGGCGGAAACGGCAAGTCTCAGAAAAAGCATATGAATTTCATCTCCTGGAGCGGCAGGCCGGGGCCGCCGCACGTGCATTAACTTTGTGTCGAGGGCAAACGCGGCTGTTCTAAGACGACGAGCCAGGATGGCGCCGCTCTTGCAAATTCGCCCGCGGGGTCCCCCAGAGGGACATTCGGTTGCAAGGACGAGACATGATTTCGGGTTGGCATTTCAAGGGAAATGCCCTGCCGACGCAGGGCGAGGTGGATGCTATGGCGGCCGTGCTCGAAAGCCGGCATGGCGTGTGGGCGGCTGAGGTTGCAGAGTTCTTTGCAACCGCGCACGGCCTCAAGGGCGACAAGGAGCGCTCGTGGGCCTGGAACGGGGTGGCTGAAAGCGTGCGGCGCAATGCCGAGCAGCGGATGGCGCAGGCCTGCTGATCCTTCGTCAACACAATGCAGGTAAGGTGGCCCCTCTCGTCGCGTTGCAGCAGGGCCCCTGACCGGCATGGCCGTAAACTCGAGTGTTGAAGCGGCAACCGCCCCGGCCATGCGCGCGCGGTGGCGCATGGCGTGGAACGCCTTCGCCGGCATTGTGAGGGCGAAGGACGAGCGCGCGCTGGCGCAGCGCAACGCTGCCTTCGCGTTCCTCGTGCGGGTGGCGAGCGCAGGCCTTCTCTATCTTTCGCAAGTGGTGCTGGCCCGGTGGATGGGCTCGCACGAGTACGGCATCTACGTGTTCGTTTGGACATGGGTGGTGGTGCTGGGCGGCGTGTCCAACCTCGGCATGCCCGTCGTGATGATGCGGATGATGCCGGAGTACCTGGTGCGGGCGGATCATGCGCGCCTGCGCGGCCTCTTGCGCTTCGGACAGCGCTCGACGCTGCTCTCCAGCAGCATCATTGCGGCCTTGGGCATGGTGTTGGTGTGGGGCCTGGGCACGCATGTCAACAGCCACTACGTACTGCCGGCGCTGTTGGCGCTGGTGTGCATGCCAATGTTTGCGATGTCGGAGATGCTGGACGGCATCGGGCGCAGCCGCGGCTGGATGTCCGTCGCCTTGCTGCCGCCTTACGTGCTGAGGCCGACGCTGCTGCTGGTGCTGATGGCCATAGCCTACGCTGCGGGCGCGCCGATGGATGCGAGTACGGCCGTGACGGCGGCGATCGGGGCGACCTGGGTTACCGCCTTGGTGCAGTGGCTGCTGGTGACGCTGGCCTTCAAGAGCGAACTCGGGACGGGCGCGACGACGAGCGAAGGCACGGCCTGGCTGCGCGCGGCGCTGCCGCTGCTGGTCGTCAGCTTTGCCGACCTCACCCTGCAGAACGCCGACGTGCTGATCCTCTCGGCCTTCCTGACGCCGGCGGAAGTGGGCATGTACTTCGCGGCCGCCAAGACCATGAGCCTGATCAGCTTCGTGCATTACGCAGTCGGAAGTGCGGTGGCCAATCGCCTTTCGTCCCTGCGTGCACAAGGCGACGAGGCGGGGCTGGTGCGGCTGGTGCAGGATGCGGTGGCATGGACGTTCTGGCCGTCGCTGATCGGTGCGATCGCGATCCTCGCGCTCGGCAAGCCGCTGCTGTGGCTGTTCAGCCCCAATTTCGTGCAGGCCTATCCCGTGATGGCGGTGCTGGCGGCGGGGCTGCTCGTCAGGGCCTCGGTGGGACCTGCCGAGACGGTGCTGAACATGCTGGGTGCACAGCGCATGACAGCGGCGATCCTCGTCGCGTCCGCGACGGTCGGGGTGGGGCTGGCGCTGCTGCTCGTGCCGCGTCTCGGCATGATGGGCGGGGCAGCGGCCACGAGCGCGGCCTACATGTTCGCCGCCGGCATGAACTACGTCGTGGCGCGGCGGCGGCTGAAGATCGGCATGTCGATCGTGGATGCTTTGCTCAGGCGGAGTTGAAGGAGCGCTGCCGGCGACGCGGCAGGCTCTTCTACATCGAAGAGCCGACGACGAGCGTCCAGAAGGTCTTGAACTCGGTCTTGGGATCCTGCACGAGGGCGATGCCCATCTGATCGGCTTCGGCGAGCAGCAGGTTCTTGTTGTGGCCCGGGCTGTTCTGCCAGCCCTTGAGGACCTCGTCGATCGTGGTCTGGCCGGTGCCGACGTTCTCGGCGGCGACTTTCGCATTGAAGCCGGCGCGCTTGACGCGATCCCAGGGGTTCGAGCCGTCGGAGCCGAAGTGCGAGATGCGGTCCCACTTGGCAAGATCGCGCGAGTGAGCCTTGGCGGCTTCCGTCAGCGTGGCGTTGAGGCGCAGTGGCTTCAGCCCGTTCTGCTTGCGGTAGGAATTGATGAGGTCGCGCGCCCGCTCGGGATTGAGTTGCGTCAGCGAATAATCCCGATCGGCGAGCGCTCCGGTGGGCGCCTTCTCGAACGTGCCCTTGGGCGCGCGGTCGTCGATCTTGCGGGGCGGGGCGGCAGGATTGTCGTTGAGGGCAACGCGGCTTGGTGGAAGCGAACTCGAGGGCTGGCCGCTGTCGGCGAAACCGGCCGTAAGGCTGTTGGCGCTGAGACCGCAGCCCGTGAGGCTCAGGGCCAGAAGGCCCGGAACAAGAACGCGTACCATGTTACTCTCCCGCCGAAGCGTGGTTACTCAGCGCTAGCATCGCTCCGACCCGTTAATGCCTCGTTAACGCAACCGAGGTGTTAACCCGAGCCCTGCAATTGCCGCGGCCACGAGCTGCACATACACGCAACGCGCGGACGGCAAGACGCAGCACAGACCGATGATTTCGGCTCAACCCCTCGTGTCGCATTTCACCCTGCAATCGTGACGCCATTTGGGCTTCCGCGTGCCGCTTCCGAGGCCAGAAGCCGCTGCAGCGGGGCGTGCTGAAAAAACGGTTCACAGGTGGAGGCGGGATCGGGGCGCAAGCGCTTCACTTGCAGACGGGAATTCTACACACTGCCGCATCTCTTCCGGTGATTCGCGCGTCCGGGACCGCATGTGGATTTGGTGTGGATCGCTGCGCCGACACGTGTCCTTTCCGCTGGGAGGTTCAGGCCATGCAGGCTGCTACCCTCGATGGTCCGAACGCTGCGCCGGGTTCCGCGGACGCTGCTCGTCCCCTTGCGCATCGCCTGCGTGCCGTGATCCTGGCGCGCATCGCGAGCGGCGCGAAGGGCGTGACGAAGGCGACCGTGGCGGAGGATCTTGCCCCTTACGTCTCGCACCGCCTTTCGCCGGCTCAGTGGCGGGAAGCGCTCGACACCGAGACCGGGCATCTGATCCTCGCCGGGATGGTTGCCGCCAACGGGCAACGGCTGGAAGCGACGCCGGCGGGCCAGGCGGAGGCTGCTGTCTTCTTCAGTGCAAAGCCGCCGCTGCCGACAGCCTGGGCCCAGATTCGCGATACGCGCCTGCTGGCGCTGGCACTAGGCCTCGAAAAGGAGCCGGCAAAGCGCCTGAAGGCACTGGGCAAGCCGGAAGGACTGCGCGCGGCGATCCTGCAGAAAGCCTTCGGCCTCAAGATCAAGGGCGTGCCGACGCCCTCGCGCGTGCGGGCCGCACTTGCCGGCGTGGCGCTCGACCGGGCCTTCGGCAACAGGGGCCGCGAAGGCTTCGGCGGCAAGCTGGGGCTTTCGGCGAAAGCCGGGCGCACGCTCGCGGGACAGCTGGCACGCCGCCCGCGCGATTTCGGAACGGATGCGCGCCTCGTCGCCGCGCTTGCGGCCGAGCAGGCCGGCGCGGTGCAACTCGACATGGGCGCGCTGCAGCAGGCGATCCTGCGGCGCTTCCTCGACGGCGAGAAGAACGTGCTTGCGCCGGTGCCGGTCGCTGCAACACCGGTGCGCAAGCCGCGCGCCAAGAAGGCCAAGAAGCCGCAGCAAGCCGCGCCCTCACGGGCCGAGCTTCCGAGCGCGCCCGCAGCGGCGCCGGCGCCTGCCCCGGTCGCAACGCTGCCTCTCGACAACGAGCGGCCGGACCTGGCAGGCTTCAGCAAGACGGTGCGGCAGCTGGCAGCGCGGGACGCGCAGGGCTGGGCTGGAAACCGCAAGGCCTACATTTCGCACATCTGGCGCAGGTTGAGCGCGGAGCATTCCGCCTGGGGCCTGTCCGAGATCGAGTTCAAGTGCATGCTGGCCGAGGCGCACAGGGCCGGCCACGTGCTGCTCGCCAACGCCGATCTCAAGGACGCGTCCAGCCTTAAGGACCTGCAGGACAGCGCCGTCGTCTACAAGAACGCCGTGTTTCATTTCGTGCGGGTCGAGGCCTGATCCGGCCCAGCACGCATCACGCAAAGACAGATCGAGGTTTCATGGAAGTGGAGGCAGACGTCGCCCCCGAGATGGATCGCGTTTCGCAGGTGTTCGAGCACTCGATCACCTGGGAGGACGATCTTTGGCACGCAGACCCCGTGGACGTGGAAGCGATCCATGCCCCAGCGCGCCGGAAGTTCGCGGAGCTGCTGGACGCGGTGACGGCCGGCAAGGGGGCCGCGCAGTCGCGCATCCTGCTGTTCCACGGCCAGTCGGGCGCCGGCAAGACGCACCTCATCCGGGCCCTGCGGACGGCCGGGCATCGCGCCGGCAAGGCCTATTTCGGCTACGCGCAGATGACGCCGGACGTGGCGAACTATGCCGACTACTACCTGCGGCGGCTGATCAACTCGCTGGAGAAGCCCTACGATCCGGACGGCGGTGCCGAGAGCGCACTGACACGGCTCACCAACCACCTCGTGCAGGACCCCGCCGTGCTGAGCCCGTCGCTTCTGGAGAAGCTGCGCGAGGACAAGCTCGAAGATGCAGCACTCGCGAAGATGGTGCTGTCGCTGGCCGACGAGGTGGTGGCGGCGCCGAAATTCGCAGGCCAGGAACTCGACATCAACATCGTGCGCGCGCTGCTCTATCTGCAGCGGCGCGACCCGCGCATCGACCAGCGCGTGCGGCAGTATCTCTACGGGCGGCAGCTGACGGAGCTTTCGCATCAGGGCGTGGCGGCACTCGATCCGAACACGGGTGAGGGACGCGCGTTCGAGATCATCGAGTCGCTCGGGCGGCTGATGTGGTCGGTGGACAAGGCGGCGCTGGTGTTCTCCATCGACCAGGTGGAGGACCTGCGCTTCTTCGAGGACTACAGTGAGCGGTTCCAGCGCGCGGCGCGCGACCTGATCCAGATCGCCAACCGGGTGCCGACGTCGATCATCCTGGTGTCGTGCCTGGGCGATTTCTACGAAAAGGTGCGCGAAGTCCTGGCGCAGTCCTATATCGACCGCCTGGAGAAGGCGGGGCCGGTGCCGCTGATCGAGACGCGGACGGCGGAGGAAGCCCGCCAGATCATCGCCAAGCGCCTGGCCGTGGAGCGCGGCGTGGCCGAGATCGATCCGGCAGAACTGCTGGGCTCCAACTTCTTCGACGAGTTCAGCGGGCTTTCCACGCGCCGCATCCTGGAGCTGGCGCAGACGCGCGTGCGCGAGCATCAGGCGGAAGCGGCGCCCGATGCGCCGGAACCGGTGCGGGTGGAGGAGAAGCCGACCGGGTTCATCAACGCGCTGGCGGCTGCCCTTGGATTGGGTCCGGCCACCGAAGAGGACGAGGCGCAGCCGACGCGCGAAGAAGCGGCGGTGGAGTTCCGCGAGCACTGGGAGCGGTTCAGGGCGCAATCGGAGGCCGAGATCCCGACCGACGACGGCGGCTTGCTCGACGCGCTGACGACGGCGCTGACGCTGGCGCGCGAGGAATGGGGGGGCGCCGTGACAACCTCGATCAAGCGCCTCGATGTCGAGGACGTGCCGGCGTTCGACCTGTCGCTGCGGCACGAAAAGGGCTTCACGAGCGAGGTGCGGGTGTTCCTGTGCAACCGGCCGACGCAGGGCGGCGGCTTCAAGCGCCAGCTCGATCGCGTCGTGCCGAACATGAAGGAGCGCGCCACCTTCATGCTGCGCGCAAGCGACTTCCCGCCCAACTCGAAAAACCAGACGGGGCAGGCGTTCCGGAAATTCCGCGAGGCGGGCGGCAAGTCGCTGCTGGTGCCGATCGCAGACTGGGAACGGATGCTGATGGTGCGCGAGTTCCACGACCAGCACAGGCAGGATCGCGGCTTCCTTGACTGGTGCAAGCGTGCACGGCTGATGTCGGATATTCCAGCACTGGTGCAGCTGCTGCGGCTCGACCTGTTCCGTGCGCCGCCCAAGGTGGAGATGCGGCCGGAGGCGGCCGCAGCGCCGGCCGGGGATGCTGCCGCTGCACAACCGGCATCTGCTGCGGCGGGTGCCGCAGAAGCGGAAAAGGAAATCCCGCTGGCGATGCTGCTCGACGAGGCCGGCAACAAGGCCGACAGCATCATCGCGGGGCGCCAGCAGGGCTCCAACAAGCTCATCACGCTCAACAAGAGCGTGCTGAAGCGGCACACGGCGGTGCTCGGTGGCTCTGGCTCGGGCAAGACGACGCTCGCCTTGTGCATCATCGAGCAGCTGCTGCTGCGCGGCACGCCGGTGGTGCTTCTCGACCGCAAGGGCGACTTGTGCTCCTACGCCAACCCGGACGTCTGGCGTTCGCACGATGGCGAGGGCGACCGGCGCGGGCAGCGTGAGAAGCTTGCGGATTCGATCGACGTGGCGGTGTACACGCCAGGCCGCGCGTCCGGCCGCCCGATCTCGATCACGCTGCTGCCCAACGGCATCAACGAACTGCCCGAGCAGGAGCAGCAGCTGCTTGCCAACCTGTCGGCAGCGGCACTGGGCGACATGCTGCACTTCAAGAACTCGGCAACGCATCAGAAACAGTCGGGCACGCTGTCAGTGGCGCTGCGGCTGCTGGGGGCGCGCTTCAGCAAGGAAGTGATGCTGGCAGACCTGATCCATCTCCTGGAGGAGGAAGATCCGGAGTTGACCGAGCTGACGCAGCGCATGGACCCTTCCGGCCGCATCCGGCGAGACCTGGTGGCGCAGCTCGACAGCTTGCGGCATCGCAACGCCTCGCTGTTCGAGGGTGGCGGCGAGGCCCTGCGCATGGACAGCCTGCTCGGCCGCGGCCGGCACGCGCGATCGGATAACCGCACGCGGCTGTCGATCATCTACACGGGCTTCCTGGGCGACAACGAGAACATCCTGTTCTGGGTGGCCCAGTTCCTGTCCGAAGCGCTGCGCTTCTGCCAACGCAATCCCAACGACGAGCTGCAGGCCGTCGTGATGTTCGACGAGGCCGATCTCTACATTCCGGCCAACGCAAAGCCCGCCACGGCGGAACCGCTGCAGAGCCTGTTGAAGCGGGCGCGGTCTGCGGGCCTCGGCATCATGCTGGCGACGCAGTCGCCCGGCGACCTCGACTACAAGAGCCGCGACCAGATCACGAGCTGGTTCATCGGCCGCGTGCGCGAGGACACGGCGTTGAGAAAGCTGAAAGCGGCGTTCCAAAGCGAAAGCGGGCTCGATGCCGCCTCGGTCCTCCCGGGACAGACGGTCGGCGAGTTCCACCTCGTGCAGGAAGGCTTGGTGCGGCCGATGCGGGCCCAACGCTCGCTGATCAATGCCGAGCAGGTCCCCTTCGATCGCATCGAGCAACTGGCACGTGAGACCAAGGGCCAGGACGAGAAACAGCTGCGCCTGTTCCGCTGACATCGCCGCTGCCGCGCCGACCGCAATGAAGTTGAACGCCGTTTTCGCAGTGGTGCGACGGGGACGTTCAGTCAGCAGACAAAAAATGCGGTGCATAGACGCATGTCTTACGCTATTATGAAGATCTCTTGACACCATGAGGGTGGAGTCGGGAGGCGCGCCAGAGTGGCAAGGCGCGTTGAAGTGGCGTGGTTGCGGGGTAGTGTCGTGATCGATAAGTCCTTCGTCTTCATGGCGTTGGCGTGCTCTATGGCGCCATTCGTCGGGGCTGGCCTCTATATGATGGTCGTGCTCCTCTAAAGTCTCTGCTCGCTGGCAGGCAATCGGCTTCGGCGCCTCGCGCGCCGGCTTACCCAGAGCAATTGCAAGATCCCCTGGGTGTTCTGTGGATGCCTTCAGCCCAGGCGGGCAAGTTATCCACAGCAAAGTCGCAGTGCCTTCGCAGGACGTGAGCGGCCGCCGGAGCCTCAGCTTTGGCGGCGCGAAAGGCTGCTTGCCGCGCGAAGTCCGTTCCATCGGACCCGTTCCTGCCGTAAACCCAGAACCACCCAAAACCAAAGTTAGCGAGGAACCCCATGAAGCTTTGCCGCTTCGGCGCCCCCGGTGCCGAGAAACCCGGTCTGGTCGACGCGCAAGGCGCGATCCGGGACCTGTCGGCCCACGTCAAGGATATCACCGGCGAGACGCTGTCTCCGGCCAGCCTGGACAAGCTGCGCAAGATCGACCCGGCCTCCCTGCCGCTGGCACCAGCCGGGGCGCGGATCGGCGCGTGCGTCGGCGGCGTGCGGAACTTCATCGCGGTCGGCCTCAACTACGTGGATCACGCCAAGGAGACGGGCTCGCCCATCCCGCAGGAGCCGATCCTCTTCAACAAGCTGCCGAACTGCATCGTGGGCCCGAATGACGACGTGATGGTGCCCAAGGGCTCGACCAAGCTCGACTACGAGGTCGAGATCGCGTTCGTGATCGGCAAGCGCGCGCGCTACGTTTCGGAGAAGGACGCGCTTTCCCACATCGCCGGCTACGCCATCTGCAACGACATCTCCGAGCGCGCCTTCCAGGCCGAGCGCGGCGGGCAATGGATGAAGGGCAAGTGCGCCGAGACGTTCGGGCCGCTGGGGCCGTGGCTCGTGACGACCGACGAGGTGCCGAACCCGCAAAAGCTCGGCATGTCGCTCGACGTGAACGGGCAGCGCCGGCAGACCGGCAGCACCGAGACCATGATCTTCAACATGAACTACCTCTTGCATTACATCACGCAGTTCATGGTGCTGGAGCCCGGCGACGTGGTGACCACGGGTACGCCTCCGGGCGTGGCGCTCGGCATGAAGCCGCCGGTGTGGCTGAAGCCCGGCGACGTGATGACGGTGAAGATCGAGGGCCTCGGCCAGCAGACCGGCAAGGTGGTGGCCTTCAAGGAATAGGCGCGTTTCACGCGCCTGGAACTTCAGCTCCCGTCGCGGCTCGCGGCGGGAGTTTTTTTGCGCCCGTCAGTCGAGCTTGATGCGCGCAGCCTTGACGACGGGCCACCACTTCTCGATCTCGGCCTTCTGGTGCGCGCGCAAGGCTTGCGGTGAAAGCTGCGCCACCTGCGGCAGCACCTGGCCAAGCTCAGCGAGCCGCCGCCGCACCTCGGGGTCGGCCAATGCATCCGCGACGGCCTTGTTGAGCCTGGCCAAGACGGCTTGCGGCGTGCCCTTCGGTGCCCAGATGCCATGCCAGAAATCAATGTAGAGGCCGGGCACGCCCGCCTCGTCGACCGTGGGGATCTCGGGCGCACTCTCCAGCCGCACCGGCGAGGTCACGGCCAGCACCTTGACCGTGTTGGCGCGGTACTGGGGCAGCGCGTTGGATGCCTGGTCGAACATGATGTCAATGTGGCCGGCCATCAGGTCGTTGAGCGCCGGGCCGGCACCACGGTAGGGCACGAAGTTGAAATCAGTGCCCGTCGACTGCTGGAAGAAGACGCCGCTGACGTGCGCGCCGGAGCCGGGGCCGGCCGTGCCTGCCGTGGCCTTTCCGGGATTGGCCTTGAGCCATTCGACCAGTTCTTTGAGCGTCGCCGCCTCGTGCGAGCTTCGCGTGATGAGCAGTTGCGGGCCGTTGGCGAGCAGCGCGATGGGCTCGAAATCTTTCACCACATCATAGCTGAGCGAATGAATGGCGCCGCTCAACACGTGCGTGCCCCAGTGACCAATGGTGAGCGTGTAGCCATCGGGCGCGGCACGCGCGACGCGTCCGCCGGCAACCGTGCCGGAGGCGCCTGCGACGTTCTCGATGACGATGGACTGGCCAAGCGACCGGCGCATGGGCTCGGCGAGGATGCGGGCGATGGTATCGGTTGGCCCGCCAGCGGTGAACGGCACCACCAGCGTAATGGCGCGCGCGGGGTAGGGCTGGGGCTGGGCTTGGGCTTGGGCCTGGGCGATGTCATGCCATTGAAGACCGCACAACGCCGCCACAATGACTGCGAGCACTTTCATGAGTTGCATGGCCTGACGTCTCACTTCGGAAAGAGCGCGCTGGTGTGGCCTACGAGATAGTATGCAACGAGGCCGATCCATTCGCGCATTGCCATATCGACCCGCCGCAATCCGTCGGGGTAGTAGCCGTTGGGCTCCCAGATCGGGTCGGAGACGCGATAGTCGACCGGCCATGGCTCTACGCTCATGCCGGCCTTGCGAAAGCAGCCGATGGAGCGGGGCATGTGGAAGGCGCTGGTGACGAGAAGCCAGCGCTCGCCCGGCTTGGGATCGATCTTCGCCTTCGTGAACAAGGCGTTCTCCCAGGTATTGCGGGACTTGTCCTCGAGCACGATGCGGTCGAGCGGCAGGCCGAGTGCGCCGAGCAGGCGCGAAGCCCATGTCGCCTCCGCGGGGCCGGACTTGTAGAGATGGCCATTGCCACCGCTGAAGACGACCTTCGCGTTGGGCAGCCGGCGCGCCAGCGCAACGGCCTCGGTGATGCGCTCGGCTGCCTCGTTGAGGCCGGCGATCTCGCGCGTGGGATCGGCGCGACCATCCTCCGCGCCGCCGAGAATGATGATGCCCGTGACGGGCGGGCCCTTGTCGATATCGGGGCGCTCGAAGCGATCCTCGAGCGGCGCGATGAGGAACTGGTGAAGGGGGCTGAAGCCGAGGACGAGGAATGCGATGCCGCCCCAGAGCACGAGCCGACGCGCGAGGATGGCGTAGGCCGGCCGGGGCTGCAGCAGAAAGCCCGCCAGCACCATGAGCATGACGATGCTGGAGGGCTGGGCGATGAACCAGAGCACTTTGGAAAGAATGAAGAACATCGGCGGCGGCAATCCCAGTCGATCAGCACCTGAAATCACAAAAACGCAAGGTGCGCTGCGCCCGCATACTTCCTGCAGGCAACCGCGACATCACCTGTACTGATATCATCAAACGGCGGGCCTTTTTCGAAACATTCAGACGACGCGCTCGACTGCGACGGCCGTTGCCTCGCCACCACCGATGCAGAGCGAGGCGACGCCGCGTGTCTTGCCCTGCTTCTCGAGTGCGGCAAGCAGCGTGACGATGATGCGCGCACCGGAGGCGCCGATGGGGTGTCCCAGCGCGCATGCGCCGCCGTGCACGTTGACCTTTTCGTGCGGCAGATCGAGATCGCGCATGGCGGCCATGGTGACGACGGCAAACGCCTCGTTGATCTCGTAGAGGTCGACGTCCTTCGCCTGCCAGCCGACATCGGCAAGCAAGGTCTTCATGGCCGCAACAGGGGCTGTCGTGAACCACGCGGGCGCCTGCGCCGCGCTGGCCGCGCCCACAATGCGCGCGATGGGCTGCAGCTTGCGCCGGGCAGCCTCGCTTGCGCGCATCAGCACGAGAGCGGCAGCGCCGTCGGAGATGGAGGACGAGTTCGCAGGTGTGACGGTGCCGCCGTCGCGGAATGCCGGTTTGAGCTTGGGGATGCGCGCGAGATCCGCGGTGAACGGCTGCTCGTCGCGCGCGACCTCGCTGGCGCCGCTGCGGGACTTCACGGTGACAGACACGATCTCCGACTTGAAGCTGCCATCCTCGTTGGCGGTCTTGGCGCGCTTCAGGCTCTCGATCGCGAAAGCGTCCTGCGCCTCGCGCGTGAACTGGTAGTGCTGGGCGGTATCCTCCGCGAAGGTGCCCATGAGACGGCCCTTGTCATAGGCATCCTCCAGGCCGTCGAGGAACATGTGGTCTTTCACCTCCGCGTGGCCGAGGCGTGCGCCACCGCGCATCTTGGGCAGGAGGTAGGGCGCGTTGGTCATGCTCTCCATGCCGCCGGCGACCACGATGTCGTTGGGACGCGCATGCAGGCCGTCGAAGGCGAGCATCACGGTCTTCATTCCGGAGCCGCACATCTTGTTGACGGTGGTGCAAGGCACGGACTGGGGCAGGCCTGCCCCGAGCGCAGCCTGGCGCGCGGGCGCCTGGCCCTGGCCGGCGGGAAGCACGCAGCCCATCAGGGCCTCGCTCACATCCTGCGGCGTGAGACCCGCACGGGAGACAGCTGCCGCGATCGCCGCGGCGCCAAGTTCCGGCGCCGTCTTCGAGGAGAATGCACCCTGGAACGCGCCCATCGCGGTGCGTGCCATTCCGACGATCACGATGGCATCTTCAGGCGATGCAGACATTCCGGGCCTCCCGTTTTCGGACGCCCAACACTAGAGACGGAATTCGTGGGCGTTGGCAATCGCTACGCGCAATAGTCGTAAAGGCCTGCGAAGAGATGCGCCGGCATTCTGCCACGATCTTGCTAAGCGTCTGGTAGTGCTGGCGATAGGGGCATTGCCCGAGGCGTGAGAAGACACGCCATGCGTGTACATTATTTGTCGCATTGCCAGTGCCTTATCGCATTGCTTGCTTGGCGCCGCTGAAAGTCCTCGCCTAATTGCAGATCGGTCAAGCTGAACTTTTCATGTTGCTGCGCATTTCCTGCGCGCTCCGCATCCGCGCCCGCGGCTTGCACGCATCAGACGGCTGATCTGCATCACTCACCTCAGGCCGGCTCGGCCTGCCGCCCGGACCCGCCGCGGTCCGCAACCGGAGTATCGTCGCATGACCCTGTGTGCGCGTATTCGCAGAACGTTTTGCAGATCGGCAGTCTCCTCTTGCATCGCTGCCACGGCCGGTGTCCTCGTTGCCTTAGCAGCACTTTCACCGGCGCGTGCGTCCATCGCGCGGGAAGGCACGGAGATCATTGACACGAAGCTCTCAGGCAACGGCATTCAGAGCGGGCGCATGTCCTGGTTCGGCCAGTATGGCTGGGGCCGCCACAGCGATGGGCTTCATCGCCACGTCTGGCGTGACAGCGGCGACAACGGCATCAACGCTTCGGGACTGCCGCAGACGGTGCCGGGCATCGCGCTTATGGACCGGCGTACGCTCGGCCACTGGTTCGAGGTGGAACTGAACGGGCGCGTGTTCCTGGTGCGGCAGGTGGACGTGGGACCGCATCCGAGCACGGGCCGCAGGATCGATATCAACGCGCCGCTGTGCGACATGGCCGGCTTCTCGCCGCACAACTTCCCCACCGATCGCGTGATCCGCTGGCGCCACGTGGGCTCGCCGCAGCAGATGATCGCCATGCGCCAGAAGCCGAAGCTGAAACAGCTGGCCCTGCTCGACACGTGGGAGTTCGGCATGAGCGACCAGCCGCGGCTCGCGTTCGATCTCGTGACGCCGAGCCTGCCGCAGGAGGCGCCGAACCTGACGCGGGCAAAGGCGAAGGACGCGCCGTGGCTCGCCAATGCGCCCAAGACGGTCGACCTGCTGCGCTCGCCGCGGCACTGGGCGTCGATCGACAAGGAAGCGCGGCGCAACCTCGAATCCGAGCTCGTGGAGACGAAGCCGCAGGCGCTGCCCGATGGCTTGCCGCCGCCGATGGCCTACACGACAGTGCCGCCCGACCTGAAGGCGCCGCCGCCTGTCATCGAACGCGCCGCTGCTCACAAGCGCCCGGCGCGCGCTGCCAACCGCGCCGCCAGGGCGACCTACGCCAACGCCAGCTTCGAGAACCAGATCGTGCGGCCCTTCTTCCGGCTGTTCGGGCTGGGGTGGTGACGGCCCGGCCCTCGATGGCCGGTTCGGTTCCCCTCTCCTTTTGCGTCGCCGGAGGACGCGGCGAGCTGTTTTTCGCGCCGGGATAGATCCCGGATCTCGCTACGCTTGCCCGGGAAGGCAGAGAGGAGAGGTTGCGCGTTCACCGCTGAGTTGCGTGGATCTCCGCCGGCGCGGAGATGACGGGTGCGGGGACGCAAGGTGTTCCACAATTGACGTGCCAGTCCGACGCGCGGCACGCTCGATCTTGCCCTGACGTCTCTCACACCGGGAAAGATCCCTGTCATTCGGATTTGTGCGAAAAGAATAGCGGGCAGGAGCCCGCAAGATCCCCGGTGACAAGGTGACACCGAGACCCGGCATGGGGCCCTGCCCGCCCCAAATAC
>JBDHTJ010000115.1:0-17408 GCA_039808585.1 Hyphomicrobiaceae bacterium
GCAAATGTCGGAGCCATAAGGAACACTAGTTCATATATGTTTCTAGTGCAGCTTTTGCACCTGACGCTTGGTAACGAGGCCAGCCGCGGGCGGGGACCAAGCGTCAGGTGCGCTGCACTAGGTCCTTGACAAGGTTGCAGAAGCTTGCTGAGTTACATGAACTCGTCCCTGGAGTGTCCAATGCGTCTTGTCCTTGCTGGCCTGCTTTTGCCCGTTCTTACAGTGACGGCACATGCGATGGCTTCGACCCGTCACTTGAATGCGCCTGAGATTGACGGATCTGCTGGTGTCGCTGCAATGGCCGCTGTGGCGTCCCTATTTCTGCTTCTGAGGGACAGGCGCAGCCGTTGAGCATCCCCCCAACCTCGAGCTAAGCGCTCCGTGCGCACTCGAGCAGCGGACATAGCAAATCACCCTATTGCCGCCGAGACGAGGTACATCCTCGCAGTCGGTATCTGATATCGGCGTTAGCTCATCAGAACCGCTGCGCGAGCCCCATGTAGACCTGGAGTGCGGGGGTGTCGCGCGTCAATCCTATGTTGGCTCCGATGTCGACCTGTGTCGTCTTGGTAACCGACCAGGCGAGCGCCGTATCAAAGCTTGCCTGTGTGATCGTGCGAGCCGGGTCGAAGTTCACCTGTGTCCAAAGTTCGCCATAGAGCGTCCAGCCTGGGGCGATGGGACCGCTCAGATTGATGAGGTTTGTTGTACTCACGTGATAGCCACCATCATTGGCATTCTTCAGTTGGTCCACCTCGAAATTGAATAGCAGCGTCCGGTCCTGCGGAAGGCTGAAAGCAAGGGGAGCGATGATGCCACCTTCGGTGGCGCCGTTGCCAAGCCCGCTGGCAGCCGTCGGTATCTTCACCCATGGAATTAGCGCGAAAGCAGTCTTGCCGCCTTCATTGCCCCACATGTTGATCTTGAAGCGCGCAATCGTGTCGTTGTAGCCCGCCGCGCGCGTTGTGATCCCGGTGGAGCCATCCCGCGTCCTGAGCTCCTGGAACACCGGCGTGTTGAGTTCGAAATCGACACTGCTGGTAAGCCCGACCTTCAGATAGGTGTTCAGGAGCGTGAGGGAGTTGGTGGTCACGCTTCCCGTGCGCTGATGGTAATAATTGAAGAGATCGGTCTCATACTGGAACCGACCCGCATCTACCGTTTGCGGCACGTTCGACTTTGTCGGTCGGTCCGTGGAGAAGCTGCGCAGAAGGCTGTCCGGGGTCGGATTGAAGAGCGAGTACATGCTCTTGTCGGTGGTGCCATTGTCTGCAGCGCGTGCCGTCTCTGGCGCAAGAGCGGACGCCATCGAGAGCATTGCGAATGCGAGCACCAGAACGGACGAGGATCGAGATGACGGCATGGCAGATCTCCAGCTTTAGGGCATGTGCTGTGCCAGATGCCTGGTGATTCGCTGCATTCGTTTCGCGGTTACAGGCTTAGGAAGTCTGCCCGGTTGTTGCAAGTGAGTAACCTTGCGCCTTGTGCGACCGCAGTAGCTCGCGCAGCGCTGGCGAGGCGCCCAGTTTCTTGCGCAGCCTCAGGACGAGCACGCGCAGGTATTGCCGATTGCGGCGGTGTGCCGGACCCCATAGCGCGACGCTCAGGATCTCGTGGGAAACTGTCTGGCCTTTTGCAGCTGCAAGAAGAGAGAGCAGCTTCACTTCGTGCTTCGAAAGAGGGACGCATGCGCCCTGCACGAGAGCACGACACTTCGAAAAGTCGATCTCCAGACCTGCCGGGTGCACGTAGAACAGATCGCGGGCATCGATGGTTGGGAGCACCACCTGCTCGAACGCGGTTGCAACGAGTGCAAGGTCTTCGACCCGCATGGCGTTTGCGGCATCGGGCGTGTGTTGAATGACGACGATCGAATAGTCATTCCCCTTTGAGTTCTCTACGGCTTCCGCAACTGCCGCCCTCAACTGCGGGAACGTGGAAACGCCATTCGAGACACGCCAGCCGCCTGTCCACGGCTGTACCAGCACGTAGTTGCAGTTGGAGCGCATTGCCTTTGCGAACCCTCGTTCCGCGAACGTGGCCGATCGCTATATGAGGCTGCATAAAGAAGCGATGTGGATCTTCGCAACCTGCCCCCCGCATAGGGATTGCGCGGACAAGCCGCCTTCCTTTCTCCATGCCGCTTTTCGTGCCCCTCACTTTTCGGAATGGATTCTTTATGCGCGGTCGATCAGCTTCCCGGCGTCTCAAGCCCGCCCGAAGGAGGCTATGGCCCGTGTCCGATATGATCTTCCTCGCCGTTGGCGTCAGCGGTTTTGCCGTCCTTTGCGGCTACGCCTACCTCTGCGCGAAGCTCTGAGGCCCGCCATGTTCGAGCCGATCCTCGGCCTCGTGGTCGCGCTGGCGCTCGCGGGCTACCTGCTCTTCACCTTGCTGAAGCCTGAAAAGTTCTGAGCTTTCGGAGCCTCCATGTCTCTCAACGGATGGACGCAAATTGCGTTCGTGTTGCTTCTTGTGGCGGCCTCGGCGTGGCCGCTCGGACGCTTTCTGGCAAAGGTTTTCAACGGCGAGCGCACGTTCCTTTCGCCGATCTTGAGGCCACTCGAGCGCACACTGTACAGCGCCGCCGGGATCAACCCGGCGCAGGAGCAGACGTGGCTTGCGTATACGCTTTCGATGCTGCTCTTCAACGGCCTGGGCTTCCTCCTGCTCTATGCGCTGATGCGGCTGCAGGGCGCGCTGCCGCTCAATCCGCAAGGCTTTCCAGGTGTGGCACCGGATCTTGCCTTCAACACCGCCATCAGCTTCGTCACCAACACGAATTGGCAGGCCTATGCTGGTGAGCAGACAATGAGCCATCTGTCGCAAATGACGGGCCTGGCGGTGCAGAATTTCCTGTCGGCTGCGACAGGCATTGCGCTGGCGCTGGCCTTCGTCCGTGCATTCGCACGCTCCGGTGCCGCGACAGTCGGGAACTTCTGGGTGGATGTGACGCGGGTCACGCTCTACGTGCTGCTCCCACTCTCCCTTCTTGTCGCTCTCGCGTTCGTTGCAACGGGTGTGCCGCAGACGCTTGCTGGCAGTACCGATGCGACGACGCTCGAGGGTGCACGGCAAGCTATCGCGCTCGGCCCGGTGGCCAGCCAGGAAGCCATCAAGCAGTTGGGAACCAACGGCGGCGGCTTCTTCAATACCAACGCCGCCCACCCCTTCGAGAACCCCAGTGCCTGGTCCAACATGCTTTCCATCTGGAGCATGCTCTTGGTCTCGACGGCATTGGTCATTGCCTTCGGGCAAATGATCGGCGACGCGCGTCAGGGACATGCCCTGCTCGCGGCAATGGCGCTGCTGCTTATTGCAGGCGTGGCCATCGTCTATTGGGCAGAGGCGCGGGGCAATCCCCTGCTGACGCGCCTCGGCGTGGACGTTGCCGCCGGCAACATGGAAGGCAAGGAACTTCGCTTCGGGCAGCCGATGTCGGCGCTTTATGTGGCGGTGACCACCGGTCTTTCCTGTGGCGCCGTGAACGCCATGCACAATTCACTGACACCCCTGGGAGGGCTCGTTCCGCTGTTTCTCATTCAGCTCGGAGAGATCCTGCCCGGCGGTGTGGGATCGGGGCTCTACGGCATGCTGGTGATGGCTATCATCACGGTGTTCGTGGCGGGTCTGATGGTCGGACGGACCCCGGAGTATTTGGGGAAGAAGATCGAAGCGCGGGAGGTGAAGCTCGCGATGCTGGCCTTGCTCATCCTGCCAGCGGCAATCCTCTGCTTCACGGCTGCATCCGCCATCATGCCCAAGGCGCTCGAAAGCCTCGCCAATGCAGGCCCCCGTGGCCTCACCGAGATCCTCTATGCCTACTCATCGGCCGCCGGCAACAACGGCTCTGGCTTTGCCGGCCTCAATGCCAACACGCCCTGGTTCAACACGACGCTCGGCATCGCCATGCTTCTCGGACGCTTTGCCTATGTGGTGCCCGTGATGGCGATCGCCGGGTCGCTGGCACAAAAGCGAAAGGCACCTCCTTCCACGGGCACGTTCCCGACCCATGGCGCCCTGTTCGTGGGGCTGCTTGTCGGGGTGATCCTCATCCTCGGCGGCCTCCAGTACTTCCCGGCGCTGGCGCTGGGACCGATCGTCGAGCATTTCCTCATGGGCTCCGGCAAGACCTTCTGAGAGCGCAAAATGTCCCACACGAAAGCCAAGACCGAAGTAAGATCGATGCTCGACGTCGATATTCTGCGGCAGGCATCGCTCGATGCCTTCACGAAGCTCGCGCCTGCGAAGCTCGTGCGTAACCCGGTCATGTTCGTCACGGCCGTCGTCGCGCTCCTCGTAACGCTGATGCTTTGGCGCGATCTCGTGCTCGGCAACGGCAACTATGGCTTCACGCTGCAGATTGCTCTGTGGCTGTGGTTCACGGTGCTTTTTGCCAATTTCGCGGAAGCCATTGCCGAGGGGCGCGGCAAGGCACAGGCCGACGCTTTGCGCCGCACGCGCAGCGACACGGTGGCCAAGTTGCTCAAATTTCCGAGCGACCCGTCGCGACGGGAGTGGCAGGACGTATCGGCCCTTTCTCTTCGGGTCGATGACGTCGTGCTGGTGGAGGCCGGCGACACCATTCCGGCCGATGGCGAGGTCATCGAGGGCATTGCAAGCGTCAACGAGTCTGCCGTGACGGGCGAGTCGGCGCCTGTAATCCGTGAATCGGGTGGCGACCGCTCGGCCGTTACAGGCGGTACCGTGGTTCTGTCGGACTGGATCCGGGTGCGCGTGACGGCAGCACCGGGTTCGTCATTCCTCGACCGCATGATCGCTCTCGTCGAAGGGGCGGAGCGGCAGAAGACGCCCAACGAGCTTGCGCTATCGATCCTTCTTTCCGGCATGACGCTGATCTTCCTCGTCGCCGTCGCCACCCTTTGGGGCCTCGCCGGCTATTCGGAAACGTCCCTGTCCTTGACCGTTCTGATCGCGCTTCTCGTGACACTGATCCCCACCACGATCGGCGGCTTGCTGTCGGCCATCGGCATCGCCGGGATGGATCGGCTTGTCCGCTTCAATGTCGTGGCAACGTCCGGTCGCGCCGTGGAGGCGGCGGGAGATGTCGACACGCTGCTGCTCGACAAGACGGGCACCATCACATTCGGCAATCGCCTCGCAAGCAACTTCCTGCCGGTTTCGGGGATAACGCGCGAGCAGCTCGCCGCGACGGCACTCCTCGCATCCATGGCCGATGAGACACCCGAGGGGCGCTCCATCGTGGCGCTCGCCAAGGGAAGCTTCGGCCAGTCCGAGCCCGATGTTGCCGGAGCCACCTTCGTCACCTTCTCGGCCCAGACGCGCCTCTCAGGGATCGACATCAAGGGGCGCATCGTGCGTAAAGGTGCCGTCGATGCGGTGCTGCGTATGGCCGGCCTGACGATGCAACAGGCGCCGCGCGAATTTCGTGACGCTGTCGAGCGCATAGCGCAGTCGGGGGGAACGCCCCTGGGTGTGGTGGACAGCGGCAAGTTGCTGGGCGTGATCCATCTCAAGGACGTGGTGAAGCCCGACATCAAGGAACGCTTTTCCGCCTTGCGCGCCATGGGCATCAAGACGGTGATGGTGACCGGCGACAACCCGGTTACCGCGGCGGCTATTGCGTCCGAGGCAGGCGTCGATGACTACATCGCAGAGGCCACGCCGCAGGACAAGCTCGCCTACATCAAAGCCGAGCAGGCGAAAGGCCGGCTGATTGCCATGTGCGGCGACGGCACCAACGACGCACCGGCCTTGGCCCAGGCGGACGTCGGCGTGGCGATGCAGACGGGCACGCAAGCGGCCCGCGAGGCTGGAAACATGGTCGATCTCGACAGCAATCCCACGAAGCTCATCGAGGTGACCGAGATCGGAAAGCAACTCCTGATGACGCGGGGCTCGCTCACCACCTTCTCCATTGCAAACGACGTTGCAAAGTACTTCGCGATAATCCCGGCGCTGTTTCTCGTCACCTATCCGGAACTCGGCGCGCTGAACATCATGCAGCTTGCGACCCCACAGAGCGCGATCCTGTCGGCCGTCATCTTCAATGCCTTGATTATCATTGCCCTGATCCCGCTCGCACTGCGCGGGGTGGGCTATCGGCCGGTTGGAGCAGCTGCCTTGCTCCGGCGCAATCTGCTGATCTACGGCCTTGGAGGCTTGGCTGTGCCCTTCATCGGGATCAAGGCCATCGACGTCGTCGTCGCCATCCTCGGGTTGGCTTAAGGAGATCTCGTGATGCTGACGCTGCTCAGACCCGCCGCGGTGCTCCTCGCTGTTTTTACGTTGCTCACCGGCATTATCTATCCATTTGCAATCACGGGCGTGGCGCAGGTGCTGTTCCCGGCTGCCGCGAATGGGAGCCTTGTCATTCGCGACGGTAAGGTTGTGGGTTCTAGCCTGATCGGTCAGTCTTTCAGCAGCGACAGATACTTTCGTCCGCGGCCGTCCGCTACAAGCGCACCCGATCCAAGCGATCCCAGCAAGACCATCGACGCTCCCTACAATGCGGCAGGCTCGTCCGGCTCCAACCTCGGACCTCTATCGAAGAAACTCATCGACCGCGTCGCATCGGATGTGCAGAGCATCGACAAGGAAGCGGGCCAGGCCATTGCCGCCGATGCCGTGACGACGTCAGCGAGTGGCCTCGACCCGCATGTTTCGCCGGCTTATGCGTTTCTTCAGGTGGCGCGCGTCGCGAAAACGCGTGGCGTTCCGTCCGAGGCGGTCCGGCAGCTCGTCGAAAGATCGATAGAACCCCGATCGATTGGCTTCATTGGCGAACCTCGTGTTAATGTGCTGCACTTGAACCTGGCGCTCGATCGCATGGTGACCGACGTGGCCAGATAGGTGGCCCACCATGCCTGAAACTACACCGCAGGAGCCGAAACGACCTTCGCCAAAGGCGCTCCTACAGCTCGCGTCCCAGGAAGGGCGTGGCAAGCTGAAGGTGTTCCTTGGCATGGCGCCCGGCGTCGGCAAGACTTACGCCATGCTGTCGGCCGCGCGTGCGCTCAGGGCCGATGGCATCGATGTCGTGGTCGGCTTGGTAGAGACGCACGGCCGTTCCGAGACGTCCGACTTGCTCGATGATCTCGAGGTGCTGCCGCGAAAACCGGTGGAATACCGGCGGCGAACGCTGATGGAGTTCGATGTCGACGCCGCGATTGCACGGCGGCCCAAGCTCCTGCTCGTCGACGAATTCGCCCACTCCAATGCTCCCGGCATGCTGCACGTCAAGCGCTACCAGGATGTGGAGGAGGTTCTACGCAACGGTATCGATGTTTGGACGACGCTGAACATCCAGCATCTGGAAAGCCTTTCCGATGTCGTAGAACGCATCACCGGTGTGCGCGTCCAGGAAACGGTACCGGACAAGGTCCTTGAAAAGGCCGACGAGATCGTTGTCGTCGACCTACCCCCCGAGGATCTCATCCAGCGACTGAAGGATGGCAAGGTCTACCTGCCGGAAAACGCGCGGCGCGCCATCGACCAGTTCTTCAGGCCTGGAAACCTGACCGCGCTCCGTGAACTCGCGCTTCGCCGGACTGCCGACCGCGTCGATGAACAGATGCTCGCGCAGTTGCGGCAGCAGGGCATCGAAGGGCCCTGGCCAACGGCGGAGCGCCTTCTGGTGCTGGTGGGCCCGGATGCATACGCCGAGAAGGTGATCCGTACCGCATGCAGGCTTGCGACCGCACAGAAGGCGGAGTGGGTTGCGCTGCACGTAACCCCTTTCGACGGTAACCTTGACCGCGCAGTCATGAGGCGCATTGAAAAGTCCATGCGCCTTGCACAGCGGCTGGGGGCGAGCACGGCGCGCTTGAACGCAAAAGACCTCACGGCAGAGTTGCTGGCCTATGCCGCGCGCAACAACATCACCCAGATCGTCATCGGCAAGTCGAAAGCCGGCTGGTGGGGGCGCCTGACAGGACGCTCGCTTTCACGCGACCTCGTCTCGCGGGCACAAGGTCTCGCCATCACCATCGTCGCGCCCGACACCGCACCCGCCCGCCAGTGGCTTCCGGCACTTCCGGAGGTTCGAACCTTCGGTGCTGCCCTTGCCGCTGCTGGCGGAGCAGTCGCGCTGGCAACATTCTTCGCCGTTGGCCTGGAACGCCTGACGCCTCTTCCCAATGTGTCGTTGATCTTCCTGGTCGCGGTTCTGGTCTGCGCCATGCGTTTCGGCCTGGCGTCTGCAATAGCGGCCTCGGTATTGTCTTCGCTCGCTTACAATTTCTTTTTCATTGATCCGCGCTACAGCTTCACCATCGCGGAGCCATACGAAATTCTATCCCTCATCATTTTCCTCGCGGTCTCCTTCATCACAGGTACGATGGCGGCGCGGCTAAAGCGTCACATGGAAGCTTCCCGCGAGCGGGCGCAGGTCACAGAAGCCCTTTTCGACTTTTCCGCGAAACTCTCGGCGGCGAGGGGCTCCGAAGACGTGCTTCAACTTCTCGCGCACCAGGTCGCGCAGATCGTGAAAGGAAAATGCATTGTATTGACGACGACGGGCGACGCCTTGTCGATAAAGGCCAGCTGGCCGCCGGAGGATCAACTGGCGACGACGGATCTGGCTGCCGCTCGCTGGTCGCTGGAGAAGCGAGAGCCTGCGGGGCGCGGCACCGGCACTTTGCCGACAGCCCGTTACGAGTTTCGCCCGTTCGGCTCGGCGTCATCTCTAGGAGTTGTGGGCTTCGAGCACGATGGCGAGATCGACATGTTGCCGGCGGAGACAGCGGCGACACTGCAGTCGTTCCTGGAGCAGGCTGCCATCGCACTGGAGCGCACGGCACTTGTGGAGCGTGCCACTGCAGCCGAGCGTGAAGTCGAAAACGAGAAGCTGCGCGCGGCCCTCCTGTCCGCCGTATCGCATGACCTGCGCACACCGCTCGCGTCCATTCTTGGCTCCGTGACAGGCTTGCGAGCATTGGGAGAAAAGATGCCGAAGGCCGAGCGCGACGACCTTCTGGCAACGATCGAGGAAGAGGCCGATCGTCTCGCACGTTTCGTCACCAACCTCCTAGACATGACGAAACTCGAAGCGGGCGCGGTCGAGATGAAGATGGAGGTGATCGACGCCGCCGAACCGGTGAAGGCAGCCATCGCGCACGCTCGCTCACTTTTTCCAGACCGCGAGATCACGCTGAAACTCAAGAACCGACTGCCTCCAATCCACGCCGATCCCACTCTTCTCGAGCATGTCGTGTTGAACATCCTGGACAACGCCCACAAGTATTCCCCGGCTGGGAGCAGAACGGAGGTGCTCGTAGAAGCCGCGCGAACGCAACTGTCGATCGCAGTTGCGGACCACGGCATTGGTATCCCGAAAGAAGATCTCAACAGGGTGTTCGAGAAGTTCTACCGCGTTGCGGGAGGTGACGGTCGGCCAGCAGGGACGGGCCTTGGCCTGTCGATTTGCGCCGGCCTCGTCAAAGCGATGGGCGGTACGATTGAGGCTGAAAGTCCCGTCGAGGGCAATCAAGGAACGCGCATCACTATTCGCCTGCCGCTGCGAGGGGACGGGCCTCACAACACGAAGAGCATGGCATGACCGCAGTCCGGGTCCTCGTGGTCGATGACGAGCCGCAGATCATGCGCTTCCTCAAGCCGAGCCTGAAGGCCGCCGGCTACGACGTCATCGCTGCGAGCGACGGAAAGGAAGCCTTGCGTGCGGCCTCTGCGCAGGCTCCGGACCTGATCCTCCTCGATCTCGGCCTGCCCGATATGGATGGGAAAGCCGTATTGAAAGCGATACGTGGGTGGTCCCAGGTGCCCGTCATCGTCGTGTCGGCGCGGGACAGAGAGGCGGAAAAAATCACGGCTCTCGATCTCGGCGCAGACGACTACGTCAACAAGCCGTTTGCCATCGGCGAGCTTCTGGCGCGCATGCGGGCGGCTTTGCGGCACCGCGACCAGAAGCACGTTGAGGCGCCAGTTCTTCAGGTAGGCCCTTTGCGGCTCGACGTCTCAGCCCATGCAGCGTCTTGGGACGGAAGCACCCTGAAGCTCACACGCAAGGAGTTCGAACTCCTGCTTATCCTCATGCGCAATGCAGGACAGGTCGTGACCCACCGCCAGATCCTGACGAAAGTCTGGGGCCCATCTCACGCTGAAGATGTGCAATACCTGCGCGTATTCATGGGCCAACTCCGCCAGAAACTGCAAGCGGCGGGCGGGATGCCCGATCTCATCCAAACCGAGCTTGGCATCGGCTACCGGCTGGAGCGGCCGGAAGCAAGCAATGCACTTTGAGACAACGCTCGGGAAGTTGAACCATGTCAGGCTATTCCGCTGCGCGCATGATGGGTAGACACTCATCGCGATCGAGGTCGCGCGATACAAGGCGCTGCACTTCCGCTGAAGCATCTGTCACGAGTGCCTTGTAGCTGGCGATCTGGCGCGAGAAGTGATTGTAGATGATGACAGCGGGAATAGCGGCGATGAGGCCGATCGCTGTCGCGAGCAGCGCTTCCGCAATTCCTGGAGCTACCACGGCCAGGTTTGTCGTCTGCGCTCTCGATATGCCGATGAAGCTGTTCATGATGCCCCATACGGTACCGAAGAGGCCGACAAACGGCGCGGTGGAGCCGATCGTGGCGAGCACTCCCGTGCCGCGGTTCATGCGCCTTCCCGCCGCCGCTTCGAGGCGAGCGAGACGGAGCGCGACACGTTCCTTGATGCCGGCCTTGTCGTGTGTTTCGGCCGAAAGATCGAGTTCGTGCAGCGCAGACGCGACGAGCGCGGGCAACACACCGGTATTGCGGGGCAGCCGCGACTTCGCCTCTACCAGCGAGCGCCCATCTCCGATCGACGTCAGCGCACGCGCTAGGCGGCGATTGGCAAGCGCAAGCTCAATCGTCTTCACTAGCCACACCGACCAGGTGATGAGCGATGCGAAGGCAAGGCTGAGCATCACGCCCTTCACGACCCAGTCAGCAGCCTGGAACATCGACCACGGTGACAGGTCGCGCGGAAGTGCATCAGTTGCGTGCGCCCAGGATGTCAGTGGAAAGGCAAGCGCAACTGCGAATGCTGCGACAAGGGCAAGCCTTCTCATTGGAGATCTCTGCCAATGCGAAACCTGAGCAATCATTTGCACGGTTCAGCAGCCAGCCGCTTGAGCTTTGCGATCTGCGTCGCCTCGCGTTCGGAGTAGCTGATGGTACTGGCGAGCCGGCCCTGACGATCCATGAGGAACATCGTAGCGGTGTGATTGTAGGTGAAGCCGTCTTTCGTCGGCACCTTCTCGTAGTAGACGCGATAGGCCTTTGCGACGGCGGCGATCTCTTCCGCCGTGCCGGTGAGGCCAGTGATGCGTCTATCGAAATTGGAGAGATAGAGCTTTAGATGCTCGGGCGTGTCGCGCTCGGTGTCGACGCTAATGAAGAAGTAGCGGATCTTGTCTGCATCGGGGCCGATCTGGCCCAGGACATTGGTAAGCTCGAGCAGCGTCGTCGGGCAGACGTCGGGACAAAAAGTGAAGCCAAAGAAAACTGCGAAGGGTGTGCCAGTAAGGCTTGCACTCGAAAGGCGCGTGCCCTCGTGCGTGATGAGCTCGAACGGCCCGCCGACGTGGGCAGCGAAAGGCAGACGGCCGTCGGAGAGGTTCGGAACTTTTGGCCAGAGGAGGATCGCGCCGAAAGATAGGAGCGCCGCCGTAGCAGCGCCCCACAGCACGCGTTGCAGGCGACGCATCAGTGGCCCTTCTTCATGGAATGGTCGGCCTGGGCGCCCATGGCGCGCACGACGTATTCCACCTCAACGGTGCCGGCCTTCTCGAACTTCAAAGTGCCCTTCACCTTGTCGCCTTCCTTCAAGGTGTCCTTGAGGTCCATGAACATGACGTGAAACGAGCCGGGCTTCAGTTCCACGCTCTTGCCGGGCGCGATCTCAAGGCCGGACGCGAGTTCACGCATCTTCATGACATTGTCGATCATCGCCATCTCATGCACTTCGAACTTGCCGGCGACCGACGCGCTGCCGCCAACCAGGCGATCGGGCGTGTTTCCCGTGTTCTCGATTTTCATGAAGCCGCCGGCGACCTTCGAACCGACCGGCGTCGCGCGTGTCCAGGGCGCTTCGATCTTGAGAGCGCCGAGCTTGTACTCCTCTGCGTGGGCCGGAACAAAATGCATGAGAGTGGTTGCGAGAGCTGCAAGAGCAAGCATGCGTTTCATGATGTTCTCCTTGGTTGGTTCACTTGTGCTGTTGTGGATGGGCGCCGTGCGACTGCGGATGATGCCCGTCGCCGCCGATCACCACGGTGCCCTCGAAAGTGCCGAACAGTGCAACCTTGTCGGCTGGCAACTGGCCATCGGCCATGGCGAGGGCATTCGCGAGCTTTTCGGCATCGGCTTCCGGGATGCCAGTGTCCTTGAGCACAGCTGACTGCTTGAGGCTGTCGCCACTGCAAAGGTGGACGGTCCACTCGCCTTTGACGCGGCGCATAAGAGCCCGGCCGCCACGGCCATCCTGGCTCCAGCCGGCGATGGCGTGGTCGCCCAGGACAACAATAGGTTCGACGGAAAGCGGCGCGGTCGGGCGCTCGAATGTCGATTTCAAAAGGTGAGTGATCTGGTGCTCGGCGGTAGCATCAGAGGCGGCGGGCTGTGAGGCAATGGCCCAGAGAAGTGCCAACGAGGCGCAAGCGAGGATGTGCCGTCGCGAGGGGAACATGCAAAGACCCAATGCCAAGGTATGGGACGCCGCGCCACGACCGTCGGGGTGGACGCGCGGGCCGCACAGATGCGTGTGTCTGGAAGAGATGGCCGCAGACGACACCTCGCCGCCGAAACGGCCAGCAGAAGCGTCGACTGCGTGTTACGAGGTGCCGTTAGGCGACGGCAGGAGGTCCGCGGCTCTGCGGCCGAATGTGCCGCTCAGACTTGTCGCGGAGGTCAAGCGCCGGGAACAGCACCAGGCGGACTGCGGGCCGTACATCGCTGACAGCGAGGTCGGGCGCGTCAAGCAAGAACGCTGTTGCGAGCCCATTGCAGACCGGACAGGTAGACGAGGCCTTGCCAGTATCCGAGGGTGCGAGCGGAAGCCCCAGCGCACTCTCTCCAGGCATACACATCGCCGCAAGAATGTCGCGGTCGAGCGATGATACACTATCTGCTGCCAGAGCAGTCGAGACCAGCATGCCCGCGTGACGCACAACTGCTGCCGACTGGGCGAAGAGGCCCAGCAGGATCAGCAGTGCAATGAAGCGCGCTCGCATTGGCAGATGTGCTCGACCGGTGTGGAGAAGCTTCGGGCAGAGAAGCACAGCCGATCTGCGGTCGCAAGACTGCGTCTCAGGTTGCGTGCGCGTTGCTTTGCCGCTGCGTTTGCCGACGGGATGATGAAGCGAACGGGCGACAGTGGTTTCAAGATTTGAACTGCGGACCTTGCTACAACTGATAGCATATGCTTCTTTGCAAGAAATATGGGCCTACCTTTTTGAGCGGCTTGCGTGCGTCGAATTGGAATATCCGTCTGTGTCGCAGTCGCGCTGCTTGTGCAGGCGGCTGCGGTCGTACGCCACTCTGCATCCCTCCTCAACAAAGCTTTCCAACCTGCAGCGGGTGTCGAAGTATCCGAAGTTCCCGGCGTCCCCCGCGACCTTCTAAACGATCTACTGGTTTCGATTTGTCATCCTGATCGCGACGGTTCGCCGTTTCCCGGCATGTTCCCAAGCAAAGACGGGTCGCAGAACTCCTGCCCGATCTGCAACGGCTTGGTCTCCGCCTATGGCATGTGTCCGCCCTCGGTTCTGCCCGCGCACCCCCACACACTCGTGCAATTGATTGAATTCACCCCTTTTGACGAGCGCGACCATTCGCTTCGATTTTTTCGGCCGCAAAGTCGCGGTCCGCCTCACATAGGCTGAGACTTCATTTACCGCAGGTCTTTTGCGCTCGCTTTCCGTGTTCTCACGAATTTGGGGGCGTCGGCGACCGTACGAATTCCCATTTCTTGTAATGGCGTATCATGATTTTAGCTCCATCAGCGCGTTCGCGTACCCTTACCCAGCTGCAGTCCCGGAAGGCGTGGGCTGTAACCCTTTGCGTGGCCAGCCTTGCGTCGATGGGCGCAACTGCCGAAGCCCAGCAGGCGCAGTCCACCCCGCTGCCACAGATCGTGGTCACACCGCCCGTGAACACTGTCAAACCCGCTCGGAAAAGGAGGGCTCCCACACCCGTCGCAAAGACCGAAGAACCCGCCAATCAGCTCGGCACCTACAATCCCGCGCTCGATCTCAAGGGCCTCACGCTGCCACCGGGAACGACGCTGACAACGGCCGGCCCCGTACTCGGATATCAGGCATTGTCGGCATTCTCAGCGACCAAGACAGCCACGCCGATCGAGCAGATCCCGCAGTCCATCCAGGTCATCCCGCGCTCGGTATTGGCGGACCAGCTGTCGGTGACGCCGGCCGAGGCATTGCGCAATGTCAGCGGCGCACAAGGAATGAACCCGCTTTCCACCCCGACCTTCGACGCTTCCAAGCTTCGGGGATTTCCTGCTGAGCAGTGGACGGATGGGCTGAGCGTTTACTACAACGCAGGAGATCGTGACTCGCTCGTCAACGTCGAGCGCATCGAAGTCCTAAAAGGACCAAGTGCCATCCTTTACGGTGGCGGATCAGGCGATCCTCTCGGCGGTGTCTTCAATTTTGTCTCGAAGCTACCGAAGGACTTGGCTTCGCAGGAAATTGGCGTGACGTTCGGCAGCCACAGGTACGTCCAGCCCTATTTCGACATCAACCAGCCCCTTAACAGTTCCAAGACCGTTCTCTTCCGCATGACGGGCCAGTATACGGGCTCGGACTCCTTCATCGACGCGCTGCACACGCAGCGCTACTCGCTGCATCCAGCATTGACGCTCACCAACCGCAACGGCACGAGCTTCACGGTGCAAGCGGATTTCAGCAATTGGAAGCAGAAGGAATATCAGGGCCTTCCTGCGACCGGCACGGTGTTCGGCAACTTTGCGCTCCGTTCCGACATGTTTATCGGTCCGAGCAACGTTCCAGACTCATACTCGCGTCGCGAGGCCGTGACCCTGACTTTGGATCACCGTCTTGACCCCATCTGGTCCATGAACCTCAAGGCGCGCTTCAGCCGGTCAGAGTTCGACGAGCAGGTACAGACCCTGTTCGGTCAAGATGGCTTCCAAGCGAACAAGCCCTTTATTCCAGGCACGTCCTTCTGGGGGTTGGCGAACGCGCATCTGCATCAACTCGTGCACGAACAGACTGTAACAGGCCATGTCAAAGGTGAATTCCAGGGCAAAGATGTGAAATCGACGTTCGTTCTGGGCGCCGACTATAGCCGCGTGACCGACAAGGGGTTTCTGGACGCAGAATTCGCGCCCGCGTTTGTCGACCTCACCAATCCGGCATATCCGGCATACACGGAGCCGACGGCCGCAGGACGCTTCCAGGATGCGAGCAACGTCTACGTGACCAAGGGGGCCTACGCCCAGCTTCTGACCAGTTTGTGGAAGCGCGTACATCTCCTCGCAGGGGTTCGCATTGCCAGCATCTCGATCGAGAACAACGATCCGGTGGCGTTCAACTTCCAGGTGTCTGACACTGCCAAGTTGCTGCCGCGTGTGGGGGCGGTCGTAGAGGTTGTGCCTGGTATTTCGGTCTTCGGCAGCTACAGCGAAGGGATGAAGGCAAATCCGTTCGTCAACTACAGCGGCCCGGCAAAGCCGGAGTTCTCCGATCAAATCGAGGGCGGTCTCAAACTGCAGCTGCCGTATGGCCTGAGCGGCACTCTCGCCATGTTCGAGATCAATCGCAGCAACGTGCCAGTCGCCAATGCCGCCACGCCCGGACTCTCCATTGCCGCCGGTGAGCAGCGGTCGCGGGGTGTTGAAGCCGATCTGCTTTGGCAGCCGGGCCGCAACTGGCAATTCATCGCCAACTATGCACACGTCAATGCGACGCTGACCAAGGAAATCCCGGCGACCTTCACGTCTGCAGCAATCCCTGCAGGCAACTTTCTCAACGGCGTGCCGACAGATTCCGGACGCATTTGGGCAAACTACAAGTTCGACGGGATGCTGACCGGGTGGAGCCTGGGGGGCGGCGTCTACATCGCCTCATCGCAGTTCGTGGAACTGGCGAACGAGTTCAAGACGCCAACATTCCACAGCGTCGACGCGAAACTCGCCTACGATACCAAGTCGTTCGGCGTGTCGCTGTCTGTAAAGAACCTGACGGCGCAGCACTACTACGAGCCTTTCAGCTATTTCGGGGGACGTGTGGCCCCTGTGAGTGGCCCGGAGGTGTACGGCCGGATCGTATTCAGGAACTGAAGAGAAGCAGGGGTAGCAAGCAATGTCGATTTCGCGTCGGGATGCGTGGCTGATGCTTGGCGGCATGCTTGCTGCCCAAAATCTTGTGCAATCCGTTGGGGGGGCTTCCGCGAAAGATCGGCAGCAAGTGCCCCCGACCCACAACCACGACATGTCGGCATTTCCCCCGCATTGGACGGGATCGGAAAAAATCGCATTCGTTATCTATCCCAAGTTCACCGCGCTCGACATGGTTGGGCCGCACTACATGCTGGGCAATCTGATGGGGGCGACGACACTCATCGTTGCCAAATCCCTGGACCCGGTCGTGAGCGACATGAAGCTCACGATCGTGCCCACGCACTCGTTTGAAACCTGTCCCAAGGATATCGACATTATCTGCGTACCGGGGGGCACGGAGGGAACACTTGCCGCAATGAGCGATCCGGAGACGATCGCTTTTCTCAAAGACATTGGCAGCCGGGCGAAGTTCATCACCAGTGTCTGTACAGGGTCGCTCGTGCTAGGTGCTGCGGGGCTGCTCAGGGGATACAAGGCTACGTCGCACTGGGCCACCCTGCGGGTGTTGTCCGCGCTCGGCGCGGAGCCCGTCGCGCAGCGCGTCGTGATCGACCGCAACCGGATCACGGGCGCGGGCGTCACGGCGGGCCTGGATTTCGGTTTGCGGCTTGTCTCCATGCTTCGCGATCGTGAATACGCGGAAGCACTGCAATTGCTCGCCGAATATGATCCCGAGCCTCCGTTCACCGCCGGCTCCATCTCGACGGCACCGAAAGTGCCGGCAGAACTCATGACCGCCATGCTGGTTCCGTTTGCCGATATGGCCACCGCCTCCGCGGAGAAGATTGCGGCTGGCTGGCCGAAGTGAAGCGGGGCGAGGCAAGTGGGGCGTGGATGACGGAGCGCATCCAAACAGGTGCCGAAGGTCGCCGAGGCCGCTAGTCCCCAGCGACCGATCGTTATAGCTCTTTTCGCAAGATCAATCTGAACGAGCGCGGCTCAGTCGGATGCGAGTGCACGTCATTGACAGGTGCAACCTCGCCGGCAAGCTGCGACGCGTAGTAGTAGTCGATCTGGTTCGATCGCTCGTTGAAGATGTTGTAGGCATC
>JBDHTJ010000116.1:0-17269 GCA_039808585.1 Hyphomicrobiaceae bacterium
GACGGATAGTACGCCTCGGCTCGGGTGAGGGAGGTCACTTCCAGCCGCCACTCGGCGGAGACGCCGTTGTGGGAAAGATTGGCCTCGTACTTCTTTGTTGGCCACCATTTGAGGCCATAATCGATGAGCGCCTTCTCGCGAAGCGGTCGCCGGCCCCGTGGCAGACCGAGCATCGTCAGCTGATCATTGAACGACGGCCGTCCGTCCTTACGCGGCACCGGCTGTCGCTGTTTCAGCGCGCCATCGAGATTCACGCGCGCAAACTCCGCACCAAATGCGGGATCGAGCGGGGGATCGTAGACCAGCGTCATGCGGACTTTGCCGGAGCAGGCGCGCGACACCGTATCGACGAGTGCAGAAGGCCAGGCGAAATCGAAGCGTAAGATCGGATTGCGGGGCGGCGCATTTGCACGCGGCGGCTCGCCTTTGGGCAGCGTTGCTTCAAAGAGCAGCGTGATCTGATGGTCTTGCGTCTCAAGCATGTCGCTGGCCGAGGGTGGCCGGCCGTAGCCGGCGAACTGACGCGCCAGATCGCGCAATCCCCGCTGCGTTAGAGGCTCCGGCATGGAGGCGTGGTGCACCGCGAGGGCCCGCAGGGTTCGTGGTGCCAGCTGGCCGCCCGTGCGCAAATCGACCTCGGCCAGCGCGCGGGTTACAAGTGGGGCCGCCATCGAGGTCCCGCTAACATGCGCAGCCGTGCCGTCCGACAGGGTGGAGACGAGGCCGGTGATCTCAGTGACATTCATGGGACCGGCGCCGCCGAATGTCGCGAGGTCCGGCTTAATACCGACTTGCAGCCCCGGCCCACGCCGTGAATAGCGAGCGGGCGCACCCGCGATTTGGGCAGCACCCGGCGGATTGAGAGCGCCAACGGAGAGGGCGCGCACGCTCTCGGTCGGCTGGCAGATGGTGTCGGGCTCGGTGCGCGCGGCGAAATATGCAAGTACGTCGACCGGCCGTCGCTGCCACGGCACACGCGCATCAGCCTTTTTCAGATTGCCGGCGGAATTGATGATGAGCACGCCGTGGCGATCGGCGATGGCATCGAGCCGAGCTGCGAGCGGGCTGTAGGTGCGCCGGGCCACGGGCCCGAGGCTGTTGATCGAGAGATTGAAGATACGGACGTTGTGGTTTTCCTTGGCCTCTCGGATGCCCTGTTCGACCTCTTCGAGGAAGTCCGTGAAGCCGCCAGCGTAGACGAAGCCGAAGGGCAGCTTAGGATACAGCGGTAGATCGTAGATTTGGCAACCGTCGCTTTCCGGCGCAATGGCGGCACCGTTGGCGCTCCGCCCCGCGAGGATCAGCCCAGAGACCTGACTGCCATGGTTAGGGTCATGCTGATTGGGTTTGAGGTGATCGAAGCGGCCGAGCACCCACGGTGCGAAGGCGGGGCCGAGCCCGGTGTCGATGACACCGACGCGCGGGTAAACATTGCCGGTGCGCGGTTGCGGCAGTGCGAACGCCTGTGGTGCGGGCCGGGCGTCCTTCTGTTCAAGCGACAGCTGGACTGGGGGATCTATACGGCGGATGAGCGGATGCGCCGCGATTCGATTAAGCGCGTCTTCGTGGCGTGCGACAGCCGGGTCTACGTCGGGCGTGGTATCCGGGAGGTCGGCGGAGGCAACGGCGATCTGCCGCAAATCGATGAGGGCCGGAGGTTCGGCCTGGCGTGTGATCTGCACTTCCAGCATCGGCGTGCGGCCGACGGGAGGCAGCAGAAAGCTACGGGCCCCGGGACCGAGATCAAGCAGCAGGTGAAACAGGCTTTCGAACAGCTCTTTGCGACCCCAGCGATCGGCGGCGACCTCGCGCAAGTCAGGCACTTCGAACAACTCGATGTGATAGCCCGGAAACGCGTGCGGATCTAGGAAGGCTTGGACGGCGGCGCTGGCGGAGAACTCGCGCTTGTCGGCAGGCGAGAGCACCTCGATCGCTTCGATAGCCCCGACCTCGCAGCGCATACGCGTGGTGGTTCGGCGTGATTTGCCGGTACGTGAAACGACAACTTCGACCGTTGCTTCCGCATCATTGATGCGGCGGAGGAGTTCGGGAACCTGGACCAGCGGCAGGAAGAAGAACAGTTCGCCAATGCCGCCGGCACCGACACAAGGAAAGCGATCAGGTGTCAACAGCGCTGCATTCGGCCGATAGGATTTGGCCAGCGCCTCTTCGCGCAAGGTGACCTTGATGTAGGTCGCCGGTCCATAGGGCGATACCGCGATCATCGCCTCAATCGCGTCGATCTCGGCCAACAGCTTCACGCGATGGGCGGCGAACGCCGCGTCCTGGTTCTCAAAAAAGTCCTTCTCCCCGAATCTCTTGCCCGGGTCGGGCGGGGACAAGAAGTCCTCGCCATTGGCGATGTACTGAATGGGATTATTGGGCATGGACCGCATCCTTCACGCCCGTTTTCTTGGCCCAGCGGCTGACGGTGCTTTGGTCCACTTGGACGAGGCTGCTCAAGGGTTTCTGCTTGATACCGAAGGCGGGGTCGGCAAGGGCATGTGTGACGAACTCCTCGATGCTGGCGATCAGGTGTTCCTCGTGGCCCTGTGAGCGACTCGATGGCTCGCGGGCCAGGCATTCGCGCAGAGCTGCGAACTGGTTCGATGGTGTCGGCTCGCGGCAGCTGACGGCGATGTTTCGTTTGATGGCATTGCAGAGACGACGCAGGTCGCTGCCGGATCGCCCCGCCGTCACGTAGGCAGCGAGCTGAGTGAGGGTGGGGTTTGGCGGCATCGGCTTCAGAAACTGCGCGAACAACTGCTCCCGCGCCGGGCGGTCCGGCATGTCAAACTCGATTTGATGTTCGAAGCGGCGCCAGACGGCGGTGTCGAGCAGCTTGTCGTGGTTGGTGATGGCAATGGTGATGCCGATCTCGGCGCGCTCGTCGAGGTTCTGCAGTAGGCTGTTCACCACGCGCTTGATCTCGCCGACCTCCTGCGGATCGTCCCTGAGCTTGGCGACGGCATCGAACTCGTCGAGCAGCAGCACGCAGCGAAAGCGGTTGGCGAAGGCAAACAGGTTGGCAATGTTGCGTGCCGTGGTGCCGAGGAACGAACTGATCAACCCATCGATCCGGGCATCGATGAGGGGCAGGCGCAGGGCCGATGCGATGTGATAGGCCGTCAGCGTCTTGCCGGTGCCTGGCGGACCGAAGAGGAGGCAGGAGCGCGACGGCGCGACGCCGAGGCGTTCCAGGTTCTCATAGCTGTTCCACTCGGTAACGAGGTCGCCGACGGCTTTCGCGGTCCGTGCGGGTAGGACGGGTTTCTCGTTGGGCTTGGCCGGCTGCAGGACGATGCGGCAAAGCGGCTGCGAGGTTTCCCGATCGACCGGGGGTGGAACTGCGTCGGTCAGCGGCTCGCCCTGCACATGAAAGCGGGAGAGTTCGACGCGGGTCGGCGTCATGGCAACTGCCGTCTCCGCCCCGAGCAGCCGCGACAGCGTCTCGGCATCCTTCGCGTCACCGGCCTTCACCAGCCGATCGCGCAAGCGCTCAACCTGCTGGCGGATGGCTGGGTCCCTAGTCTGCAGGCCGAGGCGGCAGAGGGATTGTATGACGGCAAAGTGTTGCATCTTTGATGGTCTTCTATGCGTGATTGGCGATACACAATGCGCCAAAATCGAAATATATGCAATGATTGGGTGGCGGGCGGCGATGGCGACCTCGCTCGAGTGCTGATCCGCATCGACGCACAGTGGGATTGCGCCATAGATCTCCGGCATCGCGATCAGAGCAGGCACCGCAGGTGCTGTGCGAGTTGGCACCGCCCCCCCCTGAGGGGGAGTGGGGCGCTGTCATAGCCGAACTACATCCGAATCCGGACGAGACAGCTAGCTTCCTGCGGAGAGTTTTTCGACAGGACGCCGATGTCGGCTCTTGGGATCGACCGTTGGCAGGAGGAGCGGCACCTAAGCGCCGCCAAGACGGTCCGGCGTCGCTAGCAGTTGGCAACTGTCAAAGTGATCCAATAGCCTCCGTCGGCATCCGGACGTGATGGGCCACTTACGGACCTGAGCATCCGCAACAATATGCGTTAGCGCGGTTACTCCATGACTTGGCAGGGTGAGATCGTTCATGCCTGACTAGGTGCCTGAGGGTCGTCCGAGTAAATTGGCGTGATGGGCCTTGGCGCTGCGGCCACACTTTTCAAATTTGCATCCGATTTGCCCGTGAACGGCCGGCCGAGATCAGTCCGGCCTCGGACGCGCGTTGTGCTAGGATCATGTCGATGCGCCGGCCGTCCATATCTACGACCTCGAAGCGCCATCCAGCCCACATAACGTGGTCACCAGGATTGGGAAGTACTTGAAGGTCCCACAGCACGAATCCAGCCAACGTCACATAGTCGCCCGCAGGGGCTGGTTCCTGCGCGCCGATGAGCTGCATTACCTCGCTGAAGGGCAGGGAGGCATCGATCAAGTATGAGCCATCCTCGCGCTGGGTGACCTTCGGCCGAACGGGAGCATCGATCTTGGGCAAGTCGCCGGCGACTGTCTCCAGCAAGTCAGTGCGCGTGACGATGCCCTGAATGGCTCCGAACTCGTCAACCACGATGGCGGCGTGCACCGGCGTGTCCCGGAACAGATCGAGCGTGCGCAATATCGTGGTTGATTCATGCACCGTCAGGGGAGGGCGCGCTGCCTTTTCCACATTCACCTGTTGCCCGTCTAGGACCTGGTCGAGGATATCCTGCTTGCGCACGATGCCGACGACATCATCGATCGAACCCCGGCACGCCAGCAACTGGGCGTGCGGACAAGAGCGAACCCGGCTCAACATCCGCTCGGCGGGCTCCTCGATATCCACCCATTGCACGCGCGGGCGAGGCGTCATGATACTGCGCACGGGGTTGTCGGCCAGATCGAGGACGCCCTCGATCATGTCGCGTTCAACTGCGTGAATGGCGCCTAATCGAGCGCCTTCCGCCACGAGGTAGTGGATGTCCTCCTCGGTCACGGCGCAACTCGGGCGAGGACGCACGCGCAATGCCCACAGAGCGAACTTCGTCGATTTGTTAAGGATCCAAATGATCGGGGCGGCAGCCTTGGCGACCGACGCAAGGGGCTGTGCGACGCGGATGGCGATCGCCTCGGGATTTATGAGGGCGATCTGCTTGGGTGCCAATTCGCCGATCACGAGCGCGACGTATGTCACGGCGACCGTGACGGCAACGATGGAGATTGGTCTGCCGTAGTCCCCCAGCCCAGGTATGATGATCAGTGCGTCTCCTAGCCGTTCCGCAAGAGTTGCGCCGCTGAATATTCCCGCGAGCGTGGCCGTAGTCGTGAACCCTACTTGGACCGCAGCGAGCATGCGTGCGGGTTCGCTGGCAAGTTCGAGGGCGCGCTGCGCTCCAGGCTCACCCTCCTTCTTCAAGCGCTCCAGATGCGCTCGGCGCGAGGAGATGATGGCGAGTTCAGCCATCGCAAATAGGCCGTTGACGACAAAGAGGGTCAAGACGACGGCGATTTCCAGTACGACCATCGCTGGCCCTCTCAAGCGGGCTGTTGGTGCCGTCCCGCCCGGTGAAGCTTCCGATCTTGATCGGGTAGGGAACGCAATAAGTCCAGAGCCTGTTCTCGGCTGAGGGGGGCTCGTTGTGCGCGGACACTCCCACGGCCGGCGGCCGGTATGATGCGCCAGCGATCGCCGGGCCCTTCGACGCGCCGAAGCTTACAACCCTTGCGTCGGGCGAGGAACTGCAGATCTAGGTTGGACCTCTCCGTTGTGACCTTGAGCAGCTCCACGCGGTGGTACGCCCGGTGCATCTCCTGAACCGTCTGCGCCAGGTCCGGGATGCGCGCGCTGATTCCGGCGTCATTCGCGAGATGGGCAAGTGCGACAAGCTTCTTGCGTTCGCTAAGTTGACCCAGGAAGGTCATGATCTCGGCGCGGCGCCTTCCCGGTTCATTAGTCATTCGTTCGACGTGCCTCATAGCAAACATCCGTGCGCAGGTGACTGCGCGGAAGAGCACTGCGTCGCGCAAGCTCGGCTTCAGCGATCCTGGCCCACGTCTCGCACAGGGTCTCAAAGCGCCGGAGCGCATGCTCGTCGAGGGTGGACACCTCACAATGATTGCGATCGTTAAGCGCTCTTAGCAGGTCACGCACGGTGCGCGCTCAGATCTATGATTTTGGCGCAGGACTTGACGCCCTCGGTACTTCCCCGTCTTCAAATCGATGTGGTGCGAGCGTCGGCGCTCACCCGACTCTCTGTCCTCTACATATGTTGGCGACTGCGGCGCATCAGCCGAGCGCCCCATGCCGCGCGGCGATCGCGATACTTTTCTCTTCGGGACAGCCATGTTCGCCTCGAATGAGTGTTCCCAGCCTCGCTTTTCAGCTCGAGTGCTTTTCGCGCCACTTCGGCCCGGGCCCTCGCATGTAGTGCTGTTCGGGATGGTAGGGAACAAAAAGGCCCATTCGCAGGCCGCGCCAGAACATGGAGCTACTCAGTGCCGTCATGATCTTCTGGCCGGTGGCGAATAGGCGGGAAATGTATTCAGGCATGGAAGCCTCCGCGGCAGCATCTCAAATATGCGTCGAACTGCATATAAATTCGAGTCGGTTCGAGCCACTTCCGCATAAAGGCAACATAGGTGTCAGCAGTCGGCTATGATGCCGGGGGGCCCTTCGCGAGATCGGCAAAGCCCTCCTGCATCAGCGGCAGGCGTAAATGGCAAGATCGCGAGCATGCCCATGCCGCAGGCTCTTTTTCCGCCGCACAAAGGCGCAATTGGGTTCAGCCATCCGCCCCCGGGACGCGGTTTCCCACACGCTTGCTGGGCTCTGGCGGCAGCAGCCTTTGCATGCCGCTGAGGAGTTGATCTTCCGTGAGTTGATCGACAACCGTATCTATCGATCGGTGGTCGCGCCCAAGCACGGTTTGCTCGGCGCTCGGCATTGTCGGAGCCGCCGCCGACTCCGGCTCGTCTACTTCGGCATTTTCCAGCATCGAGTGTAGGAGCCCTTCGCGCATGTCGTTAGCTTGAAGTCTTTTCTCGGCGAGCTCGCGCAGCGCAATCACTGTGCTTTTGTCATTCTCAGGATCAACGGCCCCGAAGGATGTGCTTGCCGTGCGCGGTTGGCGGCCGGGTGCTGGGATAGTGGCTCACGATGGCGAGAAGCCCAATTGGTGAGCCTCAGAGAAATGCCGCATCGCACTCAGCCCGGAGCGCGGATGGCGACAATGGGCCAACTACAGACGTTCCGAGACCCGAAGCATCCCATCATCAGGCTAGGAATACCGGATGATTCGTGAAAGCGCGGACTGGAAGGGCGCGTCGCAGACGGAACGACTATTGGCTTTTTATGAAACGGGCAGAGCCATGATCTGGCAATCCTACACCCGACCGATGATTTACTGGTCGCTCCTCGCCCCTTGGCGCGGAAGAAAGGATGCAATCGATGTCTACACTGACCCATTGCCTGCGATCACAGAGGCACTACGCCATCGAGGCGATAAGCTCTGGCGCGGCTGCTTGTGGCCGAGCCTACGACCACGTCGGCGATCAGTACCGCGTCTACGCTGACGGAGTCGAATCTGCATCTGGTGAACAAACGAAGCACGCCCACGCTGATGCACTCTTATGGTCAACGATTTGTACCGCGATCGATGACTTGAAGGCGGAAGGCCGTTCGTTCGTACGGGTGCTCGATGCCGGCTGTGGCCCCGGGAGCTGGACAATCAGGGCTTCAATATATGCCTGCCAGAGGGGCCTCAGCGTCGAGGCGACAGGCTGCGACCTCTCTCGCGCGCAGCTCTTAATTGCCCAAGCAAGCCTGGATGCAAGCTATTCCACCTTGCCGGCACAGGCGAAAATCCGCTTTGTGACGCAGGATCTCGCACAGGCTTTGCCTTGGCCCGATGCACACTTCGATCTCGTGCTGTGCAATTTTGCCGTGCTGAACCATCTGCGCAGCAATGAGCTGCCGTCCGCCGTCTCGGAGCTTTGTCGTGTTGCGCGGCGCGAAGTCATGGCGACCTTCCGCGCCGTCGCAAGCCCACCCACAGCCTGCATTATCGGACTAGAGAATGTGGCCTCATATCATCTGGACGAGCAGGCCGAAGAGCTGTCTCTCGTTCTAAAAGACGGTAGCCGCCACGTGCTCCCATTCAGGCTCTACAGCTCTCGTGAGATCAAGGCCGTTTTCGAGCGCACCTCGATCGTAAAGGATCTCAGGGCTGTCAACTTGTTCAGCACGCGATTTGCCGTTGATGACAACTGGACAAGTGGGCTTCTCGAGCGCTCGTGCGAGCATCGCGCTGTGCTGGCTGAGCTGGACGGTATGGAGGAAGCGCTGTGCCGATCACCGGGGTGGATCGATCACGGCACACACGTGCTGGTGGTCGCAGAGCGTCGGGAAAGCAACTAAGCTTCGCAGCTCGGGGAGTGTCGCCGCGGCACTCCCCGGCTGTACGAAGAGATGCTCGCCGAGCCGATCTGACCGATGATGCCTCGGCCATCGGCTCCACCGCGCCTGGCTCACAGGCCCATTCGATTGTGAACGTTCGCTTGGACAGACGCGCTTGATTGCCAGCAAGCAGCGTCGCGGTCGCAAGTCGATCTGCGGCGTGGCCCGGCGTCTCCCCGCTCGTGGCCATGCGGCATCCAGCAGGGAGACACGGTGGAGGTTGATCACCTGGATGGATTGCGCACAGCAAGCGCGATGGCAAGGTGGGCCTTAACCGTGCCACCAAGATAGCGTCTCCCCCGTAAGCCGGGACGATTCAATGACACAGGTCTCAGAGACCCAGGTCGCTATGACGTGACATGGCCTGCTGCTCTGTGGTGTAGCTCGTCCTAAAAGGAAAGCAGACGCGTGTCTGCGGTATCCGACGAAACCGCCACCATGCCGCCCGCCCAGCCGCTATGGTCCATCTTCATCTGCGTTGTTGAACGAGACGCACTCAAGCAAGGACCAGGCCTCTCTCACCGTCAGGGCCTGCTGGAGAAAGAAAGCAATTGGGCAATGAGATCGAACAGCGAGGCCGCGCCCCTGAACGGGCCCAGCGCCTCTCGCGCGCGCTGCCTTTAATTGCCCGAACCCGTCTGGGCAAGCGCTTCCACCTCGCCGGCACAGGCGAAAATCCGCCTATGCGATGCAGGATCTCGCACAGGCTTTGCCTTGGCAGCGGACTTCGATCTCGTGCGGTACAATTTCGCCGTTCTGAACCATCTGCGCAGCGCGCCGTTTCGAAGCAAAACGGGCGCTCGCGGGCCCGTTTCGTCCCTCGAGGAAGTTCAGGCGGTCAGTAAGTGAACTTGAGCGTCGCCACATAGCGGTCGTCGCACTGGAAGATTGGACCCTTGCACCAGCCCGAACCGCCAGCGTTGTCGCCGAGGTTGGTGTCCCAATAGCGGAGATCGAGGCTCCACTTCTCGGCGAAGGCGAAGGTTACGCCGGCGTTCCAGTAAAGGTAGCTGGTGTCGCCATTGCCGAAAGCAAGCTTGTACTTGTTGCTCTCGCCAACCTGGTAGCCCAGAATCGCGCTGACCGTTGGCGTGAACGGACCGATCTTGGAGAGGCCTTGCGACAAGCCGCCCTCGAAGGTCCACACCGCGCCGGTGCTGTACTGGTAGTCGGGGGAGTAGAAGATGGTCCCGGTCAGGGTGCCATCCTTCCAGACCTCGGTGCTGGCACCAACCTTGAGGTCGACATACTCGTTGCTGCCGTTGAAGCCGAGGCCGCCGGGCGCGTATTTCGAGGCGTTGGGATAGGTGTAGTAGATGACGCCGAGATCCCAGGTCACGCGGCCGGTGACGGGCTTGATGCCGAGATACCAGTCCATCTCGACGCTGGCGTTGTTGCTGCCGTAGGCCACGTCGTTCCAGTTTATGCTCGAGGCCCAGACGCCAGCATAGAAGATGCCACAGGTGGCGTCGAAGCCGCCCTGGACGGCCGCGCCCTCAGACGACTGCGAGTAGCCGCGGAAGACATAGTCCGTGGTCAGACCGACGTTGGCGGAGAATGCGCAGCGCGGCTTGGCCGAAGCGGGCGCATCCTTCAGGCTGCCGCCGGCGAATGCCGCCCCGCTCAGAGAAACGAGCGCGATTGCGGCAAGGGAAAGCTTGGCAAAGTTCGATCTCATGTTTTGCTCCAGGGAGTGGACTGGCTGGGCCTTGTCGTCAGCGACGTGCCGGGCCGCAAAGCATTCGCGCCGCTTGCGGGATGATGACCTGGCTGTGAGACAGTTGCCGCCGAGCTTCAGCTCGGTGTAGTATCCTCGACTCGCATTTGACTATTATCTTTGAGTGAGACTCCTTCGCAAGTCCGCCTTTGCATCGAAAAGCGTTGCATACGGACCTGTGTCGATTCGACGACACAGGCGCGTTGTCAGCCCGCTCGTGCGTCTGCTTGGGCAGCAGAGTAGTGGTCGCTTGAGCTGCCTGCGACCGGCCACGGCGCAAAAGTCAGGACCGCGTGGCAGCCGAACTCCATGCGGATGAATTGCAGAGCGGCATGCCGGTTGTAGAATCGTCCGCCACGATGGTCCTGCTCGTCGCGGATCAGCCAGGCGCCCGATGGGGCAATGCGCACGATGACGTGCCTTACGGTTCGATCGCTCATGTAACTCTCCATTCAGTGGCTGAATAGAATGCCGAGCCCTGCCGCAGACACTACGAACATCAGGGCAGCGACAAAAAACAGAGCGTTGCTCGCGCACGAGATGCCTCGGCCGTGAACGCGGCTGTTCGCAGCTGCCGGGGCGGCTTCAGACGATCCATGATGAGGTGACATTGCGCTCTCCTCCTCTGTTAGTAACGGCAATATCGCTATTCGCGCATTTAGAAGCGAGGGGAGACGTCCAGCAATCTCATATGAATCGCATAAGTGCGCCGCTCGGCCATCGCACGCGCGAAGAGGCAGCGCACTGGATTGCCGCACTGGAGTTGACCTCCGTCAATGCGAGCCTTGGCACGTCCCACAGAATACGGCATGCTGGTATTTATGACTTCTTTATATCGAGCTGCCTCGCCACCTCTCGAATTACTATGCCAATTACGCCAAGTTCTGCGTCCGGGTGCCGGACAATGAGCGCGGCCGCTCATCGTGCATCCTGGGATAGCTTAGAGGGAACACATGATGCTTGACATTCTGCTCCTTGTGCTCGGCCTCGGCATCTTCGCCGCGACCGCGGCCTTTACCTACGGCTGCGACCATCTTTGAGGAGGCTTCGGTGCTCGTCGAATACGTTCTTGGAGGCCTCGTGACAGCGGTCATCCTCATCTACCTGACCTACGTGCTGTTGCGACCTGAGCAATTCTGAGAGGTTGCTGCGATGACCCTAAACGGATGGATGCAGATCGCCCTCTACTGCGCGATTGTGCTGGCACTGACACGGCCGCTTGGCGGCTACATGACGCGCGTCCTGAACGGTGAACCCACGTTCCTTTCACCGGTACTCCGGCCCGTCGAGATCGGGCTCTACCGCGTTTCCGGAGTGGACGAGAAGCGCGAGCAGCATTGGGTGACTTACACGGTCGCGATGCTGCTAATCCAAATCGCGGGGTTTCTGCTGCTCTATGCCCTGATGCGTGTCCAGCAGCTTCTGCCTTTCAACCCGGCCGACCAGTCCGCAGTCGCGCCTGATCTCGCATTCAACACCGCTGTCAGCTTCGTCACAAACACCAACTGGCAGAACTACGGCGGCGAGAGTACGCTGTCCTATCTCACACAAATGGCAGGGCTCACGGTGCAGAATTTCGTCTCTGCGGCCACCGGCATCGCCATCGCGGTCGCGCTGATCCGGGGCTTTGCCCGCGCTTCGGCCAACTCAATCGGCAACTTCTGGGTCGATCTCGTGCGGACAACGCTCTACATCTTGCTGCCGATCTGCATTGTTGGCACGATCGTGCTCGTGGCGCTCGGCGTCCCGCAGAATCTGAACAGCTATACGGAGGCAACGACGCTCGAGGGCAGCAAACAGGTGATCGCGCAAGGCCCGGTGGCCTCGCAAATGATGATCAAGCACCTCGGCACCAACGGTGGCGGCTTCTTCAATGCCAACGCTGCGCATCCGTTCGAGAATCCCAGCATCTGGACCAACCTGATCCACATCGTCTCGATTTTTGCCATCGGTGCGGCCCTCACCAACGTGTTCGGTCGCATGGTCGGCAACGAGCGCCAGGGCTGGGCGCTGCTCGCGGCGATGGGCGTTCTGTTTCTGGCCGGCGTTGCAATCACCTACTGGGCAGAGGCGCGCGGCAACGACGCTCTCACCGCGCTCGGTCTGACTGGCGGCAACATGGAGGGCAAGGAGGTCCGTTTCGGCATCGTCAACTCGGCGCTGTTCGCAGTGATCACGACCGCGGCCTCGTGCGGCGCCGTCAATGCCATGCACGACAGTTTTACGGCGCTCGGCGGCATGATCCCGCTCATCAATATGCAGCTGGGCGAGATTATCATCGGCGGCGTCGGTGCCGGCCTCTACGGCATGCTGATCTTCGTGGTGATCACGGTCTTCATAGCCGGCCTGATGGTTGGTCGAACGCCCGAGTACCTCGGCAAGAAGATCGAGGCCAAGGAGGTCAAGATGGCCATGATCGCCGTTCTCGTCCTGCCGCTGATGTACCTCGGCTGGACCGCGGCTGCCGTCGTCATACCCTCGGCGGTGTCGTCGGTGGCCAATGCCGGACCGCACGGGTTCAGCGAGGTGCTCTATGCCTACACGTCACAGACCGCCAACAACGGTTCGGCCTTCGGCGGGCTCACCGGCAACACTCTCTGGTACAACATCACCGGCGCCGTCTCGATGTTGGTCGGACGGTTCTGGGTGATCATCCCGGCCATGGCGATCGCTGGATCGCTTGCGGCAAAGAAGACGGTGCCGGCTTCGTCGGGAACATTCCCGACCGATGGCGGCCTGTTCGTCGGCCTGCTCGTCGGTGTCATCCTCATCGTCGGCGGCCTCACGTTCCTGCCGTCCCTCGCGCTTGGGCCCGTGGCCGAGCACCTCGCGATGCGCGCCGGCACCCTCTACTGAGCCCGTTCTCGGAGTTGACGCCAATGGAAGCCTCACATCAGCGCAAGCGCATGCCGGTTCCGGCCATGTTCGATGCGAAGATCGTCGTCCCCGCAATTCGCGCCGCGTTCGTCAAGCTCGATCCGCGGGTCATGATCATGAACCCGGTGATGTTCGTGCTCGAGATCGTTAGCGTGCTTGTCACGGCTGTGCTCGTGCGCGACGGGTGGGCCGGCGGTGCCGACTTCGCCTTCAAGTTCCAAATCGTGCTTTGGCTGTGGTTCACGCTGCTGTTCGCCAACTTTGCCGAGGCCGTCGCCGAAGGTCGTGGCAAGGCGCAGGCTGATGCTCTTCGCAGTACCCGCACCCAGACCCGCGCCAAACTGCTGCTGCATCCCAATGACGCCCACGATGATCTCTATGAGTTCAAGCCGGCCGATCAGCTCGAGGTCGGCCAGATCGTGCTGGTTGAGGCCGGCGACATCATCCCGGCCGACGGCGAGGTCATCGCCGGTATCGCCTCGGTCAACGAGGCAGCGATCACAGGCGAGTCCGCGCCCGTCATCCGCGAGTCGGGCGGCGACCGCTCGGCCGTGACCGGCGGAACGCAGGTGATCTCCGACTGGCTGCGCGTGCGCATCACGTCCGAACCGGGCTCGACCTTCCTCGACCGGATGATCAAGCTCGTCGAAGGCGCGCAGCGGCAGAAGACGCCTAACGAGATTGCGCTCACCATACTGCTCGTCGGGCTCACCATCATTTTCGTATTCGCTACGGCGACCATACCGAGCTACGTCGCGTACGCGGGAGGTACTGTGTCCGTGGTCGTGCTCGTCGCGCTGTTCGTGACCCTCATTCCGACCACGATCGGCGCGCTTCTGTCGGCCATCGGTATCGCGGGCATGGACCGCCTCGTCCGCTTCAACGTTCTTGCCATGTCAGGCCGCGCTGTCGAAGCGGCAGGCGACGTGGACACGTTGCTGCTCGACAAGACCGGCACCATTACGCTTGGCGACCGCCAGGCGACGGAGTTTCGTCCGGTTCGTGGCGTGAGCGAGCAGGAGCTGGCTGACGCGGCGCAGCTTGCCTCGCTGTCGGACGAGACACCTGAAGGCCGCTCGATCGTGGTGCTCGCCAAAGACAAGTACGGCATCCGCGGCCGCGATATGAGCAAGCTCGAAGCGACGTTCGTACCATTCACCGCGCAGTCGCGCATGAGCGGTATCGACTTTGCGGGCACCTCGATCCGCAAGGGGGCTGTCGATGCCGTGCTGACCTATGTTGGCGGCGTGACCCAAGCGGCTATCACGAAAGGACCGACGGCAACGGCTGTGAAGGTCGACGCTTCGACCGAGACCGCGCGGGAGATCGAGCGGATCGCCGAAGAGATTGCCAAGTTGGGCGGGACGCCGCTCGCTGTCGCGCGGGACGGGCGGCTGCTCGGCGTCGTCTTCCTCAAGGACATCGTCAAAGGTGGCATGCGTGAGCGCTTCGCCGAGATGCGGCGGATGGGTATCCGCACTGTCATGATTACCGGTGACAACCCGACGACCGCAGCAGCTATCGCGGCCGAGGCCGGTGTCGACGACTTCCTCGCCCAGGCTACGCCCGAGGACAAGCTGCACCTGATCCGTGCCGAGCAGGCAAAAGGAAAGCTCGTCGCCATGTGCGGCGATGGCACCAACGACGCGCCCGCGCTCGCCCAGGCCGATGTCGGTGTGGCGATGAACACCGGCACGGTGGCTGCGCGCGAGGCCGGCAACATGATCGACCTTGATTCCAATCCGACCAAGCTCATCGAGATCGTCGAGATCGGTAAGCAGCTCTTGATGACGCGTGGCGCGCTCACCACGTTCTCGATCGCGAACGACGTGGCGAAGTATTTCGCCATCATCCCTGCGATGTTCGTGGCGTTCTACCCGCAGCTCGACGCGCTCAACGTGATGGGGCTTTCAAGCCCGCAGAGCGCCATCTTATCGGCGATCATCTTTAACGCCCTAATCATCATCGCGCTGATCCCGCTTGCCCTGAAGGGCGTGACCTATCGCCCGATCGGTGCGGGACCACTGCTGAAGCGCAATCTGCTGATCTATGGCCTTGGTGGGCTCATCGCACCGTTCGCAGGCATCAAGATCATCGACGTGATAGTCTCGACACTCGGCTTGGCCTGAAGGAGAGCTCCAATGTTGAATGAGCTTAGACCCGCACTGGTGTTGATGCTGGTGCTTACCGTGATCACTGGGCTAGCCTACCCGCTGGCCATGACCGGGGTCGCCCAAGCGTTGTTCCCGCGACAAGCGGACGGCAGCCTCGTCGAGCGTGAGGGCAAGGTGGTAGGCTCAGTCCTGATCGGCCAGTCCTTCACGGAAGATCGCTACTTCCGGGGCCGGCCATCGGCGACCACTGCGCCCGATCCAAAGGACGCGACCAAGACAATCGACGCGCCCTACAATGCGACCAACTCCATGGGCTCGAACCTAGGCCCCACCAACAAGGCCCTGATCGAGCGCGTAAAGACCGACGTCGAGAAACTCCGGCAGGAGAATTCCTCCGCGGCCTTGCCCATGGATCTCGTCACGACGACAGCGAGTGGCCTCGACCCGCACATCACGCCCGAGGCGGCACTATTCCAGGTGCCGCGCGTTGCCAAGGCACGTAACATGCCGGAGGAGCGCGTACGACAGCTCGTGGCGCAGCACACCGAAAGCCGTTCGTTCGGCATCCTCGGCGAGCCGCGGGTGAACGTGCTACAGCTCAACCTGAGTTTGGACCGCATCACGGCGACGAGGTGAGCGGGGCTCTGAGCGAGAGTCGGTAGATGGCGAAGGAAGCACGCGAGACCGACAGCCGGCCCTCTCCAGAGGCACTTCTGGCCGAAGCGAAGCGCGCAGAAAAGAGCAAGGCCGGCCGCCTGAAGATATTCGTCGGCGCCGCGCCTGGCGTGGGCAAGACCTATGCGATGCTCGAAGAAGCGCGTGCCAAACGCAAGGAGGGCCTCGACGTCGTCGTGGGCGTCGTCGAGACGCACGGCCGCAAAGAGACCGAGGCGCTGCTCGAGGGCCTTGAGGTGCTCCCGCGCAAGCCCATCGCCTACGGCAACCGCACGCTCGAGGAATTCGACATCGACGTCGCGCTGGCTCGTCGGCCGGCCCTTATTCTCGTCGACGAGCTGGCGCACACCAACGTTAAGGGCAGCCGGCATCCCAAGCGCTACCTCGACGTCGAGGAGCTGCTCGGCGCCGGCATCGACGTCTACACCACCATCAACATCCAGCACATCGAGAGTCTGAACGACGTCGTCGCGCAGATCACGCGCATCCGCGTCCGCGAGATCGTGCCCGACGCGATGCTTGAAAGGGCCGATGCCATCGAGCTCGTCGACCTGACGCCGGAGGACCTAATCCAGCGCCTCAAAGAGGGCAAGGTCTACGTGCCCAAGCAAGCCGAGCGTGCGCTGCAACACTACTTCTCGCCGGCCAACTTGACGGCCCTACGCGAGCTAGCGCTGCGGCGAACGGCCGAGCACGTCGACGAGCGCCTGCTCGAGGAGATGCAGGCGCGCGCCATCGCTGGCCCGTGGGCGGCGGGCGAGCGTCTGCTCGTATGCATCAATGAGGGCCCGCAGGCGGCAGGTCTCGTCCGCCACGCGAAGCGGCTGGCCGACCGCCTGCGGGCGCCGTGGACGGTGCTGTCGATCGAGACCCCGCGCAGCCTGCGGCTCGGCGAGGCAGACAAAGGGCGCATTGCCGACACTTTGCGACTCGCCGAGCGGCTCGGCGCTCAGGTCGCGACGGTACCGGGCAAGTCCTCGCGCATCGCTGACGACATCATAGCCTACGCGCAGAGGAGCAACTGCACGCAGATCGTCGTGGGCAAATCGATCCGCACGCGCTGGTTTGAGCTCATCTACGGCTCCGTCGTTCACGATCTCGTCCGCCGCGCCGGGGCACTCGGCGTGGTGGTCATGGCCGGAGAGGCGGAGTCCACCACACCGCCGGGCAAGAGCATCAAGGTTGCGGAGGAGGCGCCCCAGGCCGATCCGGCCTCCTATGCCATCGCCTTTGTCGCGGTCGCCGCAGCCCTTGCGGCCGGCATGGTTCTCCAGCCGCGGTTCGGCCTCGAGAACGTCGATCTGATCTTTCTTTCTGCCGTCGTCGGCGTCGCCGCGCGCTTCGGGCTCTGGCCGTCACTGCTCGCCAGCGTGCTCGCCTCGCTGGCCTATAACTTCTTCTTCCTACCCCCGATCTACACGTTCACGATTACCGAGCCCAACAATATCGCGGCATTCTTCCTCT
>JBDHTJ010000117.1:0-17158 GCA_039808585.1 Hyphomicrobiaceae bacterium
CTCCGCTCGTCCGGGAACGCAGAGAAGAGAGGTGCCACAACATCCAAAGAGCGGCGAAGAGGCCGCACCGCCTCCGCCACCTCTTTTCGCGTGCCCCCTCATCGTCCCCCGCTGCCTTGCGCGGATCCCCGCCTTCCCGGAGATGACGGACGTGGGACGGTCACACTTCGTCTGCGCCGGCCCACCCTGGGACAGAGCGTGGCGCCACGCGCCCGCCCCACCCTCCATCGTCCTGCCCGCGAAGGCGGGCATCCACGCAAGCTGGCCATCACCTCTTCGCGCCCCGCCAGCAGCACGCATTTCTTCCCACCCACCTCTCCTCTTGCCTTCCCGGATGCCGTGCCGAAGGCGCGGCACGCCGAGATCTTTCCCGCCCGCTTCTTTCGCACCGGGGAAAATTTCCATCTCTCGCGCCGATCTCACTTCATGCTTTCCCGCCCATTGCTATTCGCACCTGGAGATCCCGGGGCCCGCTACGCTCGACGGGGAATGCAGAGAGGTGTCACTTTCACCACCCCCTTGCGTAGATCTCCGCCTTCGCGGAGATGAGGTTCGTATTGCCGGAGCGCCTTCCACACCCACCGTCATGCCCGCGAAGGCGGGCATCCACGCGAGCCTGCCGTCACCACTGCGATGGCCTCCGACGCACGCGTTTCAGCGCCGCATCCGTCGGCTGCGTTAGCAGCGCCAGCTGCATAGCCCAGCATTGGCGCGCGCACTCATTGCTGCTGGGTTGCGCGCCGTGAACGGTGCCCCGAAAAAAATCCGTCGCTGGTTGGATAAGAATTCGACCGCCGCCGCCGCCTCCATTGCGCACAAATGCGCGCTGGGCAGTGTTTGCGCCATCTGCTGGAAAATCAGCAAATCAGCCTTCGCTATTGGAACGCGATCTGCCACCTGCCGGTTTTATCGGCATGCCGGGGTTGCGGCGCAGAAAGGAATGAAAACATGATGATCAGAAACGCTACACTGTCGGCGGCAGGTCTGATGCTGCTTGGTGTGCTTGCGGCACCCGCGCAAGCGGCGCCTCTTTCGGCACCGGGCCTGTCAGAGGCCCAACAGCAGGGCGGCCTCGTAGAGAAGACGCGTTATGCACGTCGTCACTGCTGGCGTCATCGCGGCGTCTGGGTTTGCCGCCGGTACGTCCGTCGCTATTACCCCTACGCTTACTGGGGGCCGGGCTACGCTTACGGTCCGTCACTCGGTTTCTATTTCGGCGGCGGCGGACATCGAGGACATCACGGTGGTCACCACGGCGGCCACCACCATCGCCGCTAACGCACCGGGAGCGCGCCACACTGGCGCGCTCTCTCTCTTTTTGGGGGCGGCACCTTCCGCGCGCCTCCCGTCATGCCCGCGAAGGCTTCCACGCCAGTCGGCCGAATATACGAGACCCGAGCGCCCCAATGCACACGTTCTATAGACTGGGTTGGCAGCGCCAACTGCGTAACCCGGAAATTTCCCTCGTGCTCACCGCCTAGCGCAACGCTACCGCGCCACGGCCATGTCGAACACCAGCACCTCCGCCTCGCCGCCCGCGCGCCCTGAAAGCACGAGGTCCGGTTCGCCGGCCACGGCCGCGCCATCGCCCGCAGCCAAGGTCTCGCCGTTGAGTTGGATCGCCCCGCGCGTCACTTGCACCCACGCCTGCCGGTTGGCAGCAAGCGCGTGCCGCACGCTTTCGCCCTCCCTCAACAGCCCGGCATAAAGGTCGACCGCCTGGTGGATGGTCACCGAGCCATCCCGCCCGTCCGGTGACCCGATCAGGCGCAGGCGTCCCCTGCGCTCCGCTTCGGGAAACGACCGCTGCTCGTAACTGGCGGGCAAGCCTTTCCGCTCCGGCAGTATCCAGATCTGCAGGAAGTGCACCGGCTCCGTCTCCGAGGCATTGAACTCGCTGTGGCGCACGCCTCGGCCTGCCGACATCCGCTGCACGTCCCCAGGCCGGATCACGCTCCCCGTGCCCAGGCTGTCCTTGTGCTCCAGCGCGCCGTCCAGCACGTAGGAGATGATCTCCATGTCGCTGTGCGGATGCGTCGGGAAGCCGCCCGAAGGAGCAACGCGGTCCTCGTTGATCACGCGCAGCGGCCCGAAGCCCATGAAGCGCGGATCGTAATACTCGCCGAACGAAAAGCTGTGCCGGCTGTCGAGCCAGCCGAAGTTGGCCTTGCCGCGCTCCTCGCTGCGGCGCACCTGAAGGGTCATTGCGGACTCCCGATGAGTGAAACGTGTCGAGGCGGAAAATAATGCGGGAGAGGCGCATTGCCAGCCCCGTGCACACAATCGTGTTCTGCCTTCGGAACTTATATCAGTCTGAAGTCGTAGCTGTCTGTTTGTGAACCCAATCTTTCGGGAACGTCCGCAAGATTGCGGGGTTCCCTCCCTTATCTCGCGACACGTCCATCAGCAACTGCCAGGGATCGCCAATGGCCGACCGGCTGCCAGAAACATTGGTCTGCTTCGGTATCGAGCCTTGGGAAAGCATCAAGAGCCAGCCGATGCGGCGGCTCCTGGCCTCCGCAGCGCGCGCCCTGCGTGTGTTCTACATCGAGGAGAGCGGGAGAATTGCGGCGGGACCTCCGCGATTGGATATCCGGCGCGACGACAGCGGCGTCACGATCCTGCAGCCACTCCTGCGCAACGAGCGCGAACAGGCCGGACCCCTCGGCGCCTTTTTCGCCTCTATCGCCTCAAAGCAGGTCGTGGCCTGGCATGTGGCGCCCTCGGCACTTTCCCGCAGCTCGCTTCTGGATGCAGACCTCGTCGTCTACCAGTGCCGCGAAGTCTGCGGCCCGCCCGTCGATGCTGCGCTGATGGCGAAGGCGGACCTGGTCTTTGTCGAGGACGAGGCGACGTACGCCACCCGGCACGCCCAGCATCACGCCGTGCATCTCGTGCGCGTCGAGGCGGATGGCATCGAGCGGCAATGGCAGCTCATGCAGGATGCCGTTCGAGGCGCACTCGCCCGCAAGGCCCGTCGCACCGCCGAACCCGGTGACGTGACGAACATCATGCGCTTCCGCGCGCGATGACGTCGGCGGCGCAAGCCACACCTTAGCGCCTGCGCCATCGGATTGTGCGTGCGCTTGCATGAAATTCCGTCTTCGCTGTCATGCCGCCAGTTGAGGGCCGCATCCCGCCCCGCAAACGTCATCTCTGCGAAGATGGAGATCCACGCCAGCCCCCGATCAAAGCGCAACCTCTCTTCTTGCCTTCGCGCGCGAGCGCCGCGAGACACGGCCTCTTCCCGTTGCAAAATTGAAAAGAAGCAGCGCCTCGCATCGTTTCGCATCGCCAGTGGCATGCGGCACCGCGCGCCTTGGTCGCGCAGCTCACATCGTGGCGCCGATCTGCCAGGGCACGTACTCGGCGTCGCCATAACCCAAGAGTTCGGATTTGGTGCGTTCGCCGGAGGCCACGCGCAGCAGCGTCTCGAAAATCTCCTGCCCCTTGGCCTCGATCGGCACGCCGTCGACGATGTCCCCGCAATTGATGTCCATGTCGTCGATCATGCGGCGGTAGATGTCGGAGTTGGTGGCAAGCTTCAGGGACGGCGTCGGCTTGCACCCGTAGGCCGAGCCCCGCCCCGTGGTGAAGGCGAGAATGTTGCAGCCCCCCGCCACCTGCCCCGTTGCCGAGACGGGATCGTAGCCCGGCGTGTCCATGTAGACGAACCCCTTGGCCGTGATCGGCTCGGCGTAGTGATACACGGCGTTGAGTGGCGTCGAACCGCCCTTGGCCGCGGCCCCAAGTGATTTCTCGAGGATGGTCGTCAGTCCGCCCGCCTTGTTGCCGGGGCTCGGGTTGTTGTTCATGCTCATGCGGGCCCGCGCGGTGTAGTCCTCCCACCAGTGGATGATGTCGACGAGCTTCTGCCCCACCTCGCGGCTCGCCGCCCGCCGCGTCAGCAAGTGCTCGGCACCATAGATTTCCGGCGTCTCCGAAAGCACCGCCGTGCCGCCGTTCCGGACGAGGATGTCGGCCGCCACGCCCAGCGCCACGTTGGCCGTGATGCCTGAGTATCCGTCGGAGCCACCGCATTGCAGCGCCAGCATCAGCTCGCTCGCCGGCACCGTCTCGCGCTTGGCCTTGCCGGCTGCCTGCAGCATCGTGCGCACGGCCTCCACGCCGGCAGCGATCGTCTTCTTCGTGCCGCCCGTCTCCTGGATGGTCATCGTCCGGAAGGTGTCGCTTTCCGAGATGCCGTAGGCCTCCTTCATGCGCGCGATCTGGAAGCCTTCGCAGCCGAGCCCCACCACCAGCACGCCCGCCATGTTCGGGTTGCAGGCATAGCCCCACGTGGTGCGCTTCAGGATCTCGAAGGTCTCGCCGTTGTAGTCGATGCCGCAGCCGGTGGAGTGCACCAGCGGTATGACGCCGTCGATGTTGGGATGGTCCTTCAGCAGGCCCGAGCGGTTCACTTCTTCCGCGATGAAGCGCGCGACCGTCGCCGAGCAGTTCACGCTGGTCACCACGCCGACGTAGTTGCGCGTGCCGACCCGGCCATTGGAGCGCCGGAACCCCTGGAACGTTGCCTGCTCCGCCACGGGCAGGACATTCACCGGCCGCGCATCGACGCCGAAGGCATAGTCGCGCTCGAAAGCCGCAAAGCCGCAGTTGTGCGTGTGGATGTGCTGACCGGGCAGGATGTCCTCGGTCGCGAAGCCGATGATCTGCCCGAACTTGAGAACCGGCGCGCCTTTCTCGATCTTCGCCGTCGCCATCTTGTGGCCGCGGGGGATGCGCGCGCTGGCCGTCACGCCGTCGATGCTGCGGCCCGCCTCCAGCGTATCGACCGCCACGATCAGGTTGTCCTTCGCATTCAGCCGCAGCGTTCGGGGGGAAGCTGCGGCAGTGGTGGTGGCCTGCATTGGGAGTTCCTCGCTTGAGATGTTTTTCTGGCAGTTTCCCCGAAGCAGGCGCGCTCTGCAAGGCGCCGGCCCCAGGGTTTGCCGATGCGCATGCTCTCCGGCTATCGCGGCTCCACCCCGCACCACTCGGCCACGAACAGCGCCATCGCCGTCGTGATGCGCTTCAAGGAGGCGATGCTGCAGCGCTCGTCGAAGGCGTGGATGTTCTGCGACACGGGCCCATAGCAGAGCGCGGGGATCTTGTCGTAGAGCGCGTGCACGCGGGTGTCGAGATAGCCGGCCGTCATGAAGCTTTCGAGCCGCTTGCCGGTGGCAGCCTCGTGCGCGCGCCCCAGCACCGCTTCGGCCTCCGAGCCCGGCTCCAGCACATAGCCCTCCGAGAAGAAGCCGTGGAACGTCACCTGCGGCGGCGCATTGGCGAAGAACCTGTCCGTGCGCGCGAAGCCTGCGATGCGGTCGCGGATCTCGCGCGCCGCGGCCTCCGCCGTCTCTCCCGGATAGATGGCGATGCGGCAATGCAGCCGGCACCACGACGGCACCGATGATGCCCAGTCGCCGCCCTCGATCTTGCCGATGTTGAGATTTATGGGATGCTCTTCGTCCTCGAAGTGCGCGCGCCCCTTCTTCTTCTCGTTCCACTCGGCCTCGAGCTTGCGCAGTTCCCCCACCACGCGATAGGCGGCATCGATGGCGTTGGCGCCCGTCGCCATCTCGCGCACGTGGGCCGGCAGGCCCCGCACGTCCACCTGGAACCAGAGCACGCCGGTGTTTGCCCGCACGAGCTTCTCCTCCTCCGGCTCCGGGATCAGCACGGCATCGGCGGTGTAGCCGCGCAGGTGCGTCATGAGCGCGCCGTTGCCGGTCGATTCCTCCTCCACCACCGACTGCAGGTAGAGCGTCGCCGCAGGCTGCAGGCCGATGCGGGCCAGCGCATCCAGCGCCGCGAAGTTGGCGGCATGGCCGCACTTCATGTCGGCGCCGCCGCGGCCGTAGAGCCAATCGCCCTCGACAACCGGCTCGAACGGCGGATGCGTCCACATGTCGTGCGGGCCCTCCGGCACGACATCGACGTGCGCCTGCAGGATCAGCGACCGCCCCGTCTCCGCTCGCGGCCGGTGGATGCCGACCACGATCGGCGCGCGCGAGTGCTCTGCGCTGAACTTCGCCCCGCCGGGATGTTTCTCGATTGCCTCCTGGTCCATGTCGAAGCGATCCATGGCGAGGCCGCGCTCACGCATGGCGCGGAACACGAAATCCTGGATCGCGTGCTCCTGGCCACGGGTGGACCTGAACCGGATCAACGCCTTGGTGAACTCCATCTGCTGGGCGAAACCTTCCTCGACGGAGGCGATGATGCGGTTGCGAAGAGCGGGGTCGAGGGCCATGGGCGGATCCTTTCAGGTGGCAGCGGGCCAGCCTTCCAATTATCGCAGGCGAGCGCAAGCGTCTTGGCCCGGCGGCGCGCTTCGTGTCTACTGGGGCCAAGCGGAGGAGCCCATGAAGAAGAAACGGCACGGACAGGTGTTGAGCGTGGAGCAGGTGGCGGCGGAGGTGCTGTCGCTCCTGGGAACGGGCAAGCAGGTGGCGCCCTTCACGCGGCGTGACCAGGGTTTCGACCTGGCCGAGGCCTATGCCATCGCCGGCCTCGTGCGCGAGCAGCGGGAAGCCCGCGGCGAAAAGGTTGTCGGCCGCAAGATCGGCTTCACCAATCGCGGCGTGTGGGACGCCATGGGCGTGACGGGCCCCATCTGGAACTTCATGTACCAGCACACGGTGCACGAGATGCCCGCTGGCCGCGGCAGCTTTGCAATCGCCGGCTGGCCCGAGCCGCGCATCGAGCCGGAGATCGCCGTGCACTTCTGCAAGGTGCCCGAGGTCGGCATGATCGATGCCGAGCTGATCGCCTGCATCGATTGGGTCGCGCATGGCTTCGAGATCGTGCACTCGATCTTTCCGCACTGGCACCTGAAAGCCGCCGACGCCGTTGCGGCCTGCGGCGTGCACAGCGCGCTCCTGCTCGGCCCTCGCCACGACGTGACGGCCGACCGGATGCACTGGATGCATGCCCTTCAGGCGTTCGACGTGGAATTGATCTCCAGCACCGGCATTACGCGCACCGGCCATGCGCGCAACGTCCTCGGCGGTCCCCTGAGTGCCATCCGGCACTGCCTGGAGGAGATCGAGCGGTATCCAGGCACCGATCCCATCGTGGCCGGAGAGATCGTGACCACGGGCACCTTGACGGAGGCCATGCCCATCGCGCCCGGCGAGAATTGGAGCACGCGCCTTGCCGGCATCGACCTTGAAGGGCTGAGCCTCGACATTCGCTGAGGTCGTTAATTCCCTTAACGACTTTTCGCAATGCAATGAAGGCAGAGGGCGCGTCGCCGATGTTGCTCGAAAGACTGTCGATCCTAGATTCGCGCATGCTCCACGCTATTCTGCGCTTGCATTAAAGCTCGGCACGCGGAATTTTCACTGGCATACCGTCTCGTTGCATACCGTCTCGCAGCATTCAGAAAGCCGGAAATGACCGTCCAAAGTTCGTCGCCTACCCTGCCTTCTCGCGGGGCAGCCGGCACTGCCAAATTCGTTGTCGTCGAGCTTGTATCCGGCCTCATCGTATCCACGATCAGCATCGCCTACGCGGTGGGCTTTTCCGCGCTGGTCTTCGACGGTCCCATCGCATCCGGTCTGTCCACGGGCATCTGGGCCATCCTCGTCGGCACGGCCGTGAGCAGTATCGTCGTCGGCGTGCTCACCTCCATCCCGCCGATGGCCGCCAACGTCGAGGCCACCACCATCAGCATGCTGAAGGTGATGACACTGTCGGTGATCGCCGCGTCCGTCGCTGCCGGCGCCAGCAGCGCGCAAATGCTCACCAACGTCTTTGCCGGCATCATCGTCGCCACCTTTGCCAGCGGCCTCAGCCTCTATCTCGTCGGCGCGTTCCGTCTCGGCCAGTACCTGCGCTTCGTGCCATCGGCAGTGACGGGCGGATTTCTGGCTGCCACCGGCATCGTGGTGTTGATGGCTTCGCTCAAAGTCGCCACCGGCACGGACGTGGCGACGGTGTGGGCAGCAGTGCGCTCCGACGCCACGCTCGCCTGGCGCGGGCTTGCCGCGATCGCCTTCTTCCTCGCCTACCAGTTCCTGCGTCGGCATGTGAGAAGCCCGCTCCTCATGCCGGTCTTCTTCATGGGCACGTCGGCGGCGGTCTATATCCTGTCGCGCATGCCGGCCTTCGGCCAGGCGCTGTCCCCATGGTTCCCCAGCGGCGTCAGCCAGATGCAGCCGTGGAATTTGCTCTCTCCCTCTTCGATCGGCGCCGTCGACTGGGGCGTATTGCTCGTCGCGATGCCCGAAATCATCGCCATGTGCGTGGTGGTCGTCGTCACGCTCGTCGTGCGCACATCGAGTTTCGAGGTGGCATTCAACCAGCGTGCCGATTTCGACATGGAGTTTCGCGGACACGGCATCGCCAGCATGATTTCAGCCGTCCTGGGTGGTGCCGCCTGTGCCGCAGCCGCCGGCACCACGCGGCTCCTTGCCGATCTCGGCGCCAAGTCTGCGCTGTCGGCGTTCACCGTTTCCGGCGTCGTCCTGCTGATCCTTCTTGCCGGCATCGACCTCACGGCCTACTTCGCGCTGCCTCTTCTCGGGGGGCTGCTGCTGATCGTGGGGTGGACGCTTGCCGCGCAGGCCATCGTACCGCCGATCCGGCAGAAATCGTGGAGCGATCTTCTCGTCATCGCGACCATCGTGGCTGTCGCCATGCGCTTCGGGTTTGCAGCGTCGAGCGCCGTCGGTTTCGCCTTCTCCTGCTTCCTGTTCGCGCTGAGCTATGCCCGCGTCAGTGTCGTGCGCCGCCACATGACGCGCGCGACCTTCGCCAGCCATGTCGCCCGCACCGCGGTTCTCGAGCGCTATCTGCGCGAGGAAGGAGCGCGCGTGCACATCTACTGGCTCGGCGGCTACATCTTCTTTGGTTCCTCCGACCGCCTCTACGATGAAGTGCGCGCCTCCATCGAAGGCCAGAAGGGCAAGCCCGTCAGCCACATCATCATCGACGGGGCGGAGATCACGGGCCTCGATACGGCCGCGGCGCAGAGCCTGAAGAAGCTCGGCAGCTTCTGCGCCGGTCGCGACATCACCATCGTCTATGCCGGGCTGTCGCAGCACATCGAGGATGCGCTGGCGAGTGCCGGTCTTTTCAACGGCGCGTGCCGCACGCGCACTTTCCCCCACACCAACCTCGCGCTGGCCTGGTGTGAGGACGAGATGTTGCCCGGTGCCCCCGAAGCGGGCATCGAGGCGTTTCCCGCCTGGCTTGCCGAGGAAGCGCAGATGCAGGGCGACGACCAGCGGCTCATGAGCTATTTCGAGAAGCGTACGCTTGCCGCGGGAGAGGCCCTCTACGTGACGGGCAGCGCGGCGGACACGATCGACATCCTCGTGGCGGGCTCGGTGTCCATCGTGGTGGGCGACGGCAGCCAGCGCCACGAGGTGCGGCGGATATCGACGCGGACGGTGCTGGGCGAGATGGGCTTCTTCCGGCGGCAGCAGCGGTCTGCCAGTGTCATCGCCAACGAGCCCGTCGTGGCCTACGCCCTCACGCGTGACAATTACGAGCGCATGCAGCGCGAGGCGCCGACGCTCGCCCAGGGCTTCGTGGTCTACCTCGTCAAGATCCTGTCAGACAGGCTCGAATTCGCCAACGCCGCCATCACCAGCCTCGTGCCGCAAAGCCCCGGTAATGTGACGGAGGTGATCCGGTCGAAATCACGATAATTTTATAGGATCGCTTAACCAGACTTTCGCGTTTTTCTGCTTCAGTCGGTCGGAGCCGCGACTCATGCCCGGGCCGGCTGACAGGTCACTGACAGGGATTGGTTGCCCGGTTGCACCCCGCAGCCAAGGCGCTGATACACGAAGCCCATGTCGAACGACAACAACCGCATAACAACACGCAGGCGCGTGCTGAAAGCCGGCGTTCTCGTTGCCAACAATGGTTATCTGACCTTTCGCTGCACGGTGCGCGACCTTTCCGAGACCGGGGCGCGCGTCGTCGTGGATGACGCCAAAGGCATTCCCGATCACTTCGAACTGCTCGTCGAACTCGACGGATTGCGCGCCGATTGCACAGTCGTCCGCCGCAAGGGCAACGAACTCGGCCTGCGCTTCCTCGCCCCGCCGCGGCACGAAACACCGCGACGGTCCCAGGTGGTCATGAGTTCGCTTTCCGCAAAACCCACGCTGCGCCGCAAGCCACCGCAGCAGTAACCAGTTGTTTCAAGCCGCAGCCCGCATCGGACGTTGCGCGAGCAGGCCCGGAAGCAGCGCTTCCGCCGCCATTGCACCCGAGATCACGACCGCCTCCACGCCGGCGCCGTGCGTGGCCGCACCGGCGAGCAGCAGGTTGCGCACGGGGGTCTTCACCGGCGCCCGGCCTTTGCCGGCGCGTGCGCCATAGATGGAGCCGTGCTGCGTCCACGCGTAGCGCTGGAAGGTCAGCGGCGTGGCATCGGTGCGATAGACGATGCGCGCATCGAGATCGGGGATCACGCTGCGTGCCACGGCAATGAGGTTGTCGCCTATCGCCGTCTTGCGATGCAGATAGTCGTCCGAATTGCGGTAGGGATCGAGCGCCGATGCATCCTGGTCCGCCCCGGCCGGAAACCACGCCTTCGCATCCTCGTGCGGCAGGAGTTTCAGGATCTCGAGCGTCGCATAGCCCTCCGGCGCGCAGGTCGGATCGAAAGCGGAAGGCACCACGAGCCCTGCGTGGCCCTCGGGCGAGGCCACGTGCACGACGCCCGGCAGATCGAGCTTGCCGCGAATGGCGAGATGCACCGCCACCGCCGAGCACGCCGGCGTCAGCGGCCCCAACTGTGCTTCGAACGCTTTCGTCACGGCATCGTCGGCGATGAGCCGCGACAGCATGGTCGGCAGGTCGGCATTGCAGATGACGGCACGCGTCCTGACCGTGCGCCGCGTCCCCGTGTGATCCGCCACCACCAGCCCCGTCGCCTGCATGTTCTCGACCACGATGCGCTCGACCGGCGTACGCAGATGCACCTTGCCGCCAGCCGCCTCGATGGCGCCCACGAGGCTGTCGGCCATGACGCCCGAACCGCCGACCGGATAATGCCCGCCATGGAAGTAATAGCCGTAGAGAGGCACCATATCGGCCACTTTCAGCACGGCCTTATCGTCCGAGATGTAGCCCGTGAGGGCCGAGATCCATTGCAGCGCGCCCTCGCCCTTGACGTGACGGGCGACGAAAACCGACCACGGCTTGTCCATCCATTCCACGGCCAGCGGATTGTCCTTGGCGAAGGCCAGCATCGCGTCTGCGCTACGCGGGGCGCCGGGAATCCCGCTGTTGTCCTTGGCCGTCGAGAACATGGCGTCGAAGATCTGCTTGATCTCGCCGAACAGCGTTTCGATGCCCCGGGCCTCGTCCGGATACATCTCGCCGAGCTTGGCCGCGTAGGCGCGCCAGTCCCGCGGCACGTCGAGGCTGCGCCCGTCCAGCACATAGCGATGATCGAGGCGCGACCATTTGCAGGCGTCGGCGATCCCCATCCGCTTGAACAGCGTGTGCACCGTGCCGCCCTCGTACCAGCCCGAGACGTCGTGCACGCCAGAGTCGAAGCGGAAAACCAGCTTGCGATTGTCGAGCGGGTCACGGGCACGCGCCCGCCGCAGCCACGTATGCGCAAATCCGCCCGCCACGACATGATGCTCGAAGACGCTCACTTTCAGTCCCGATTGCGCCAGAAGCGCCGCCGCTGTCAGGCCGCCAATCCCCGCGCCGACGATGGCGACGTCGCAGGCTTCGTCACCGGTTGCTGCCGGGATCGGCGTGGAGAAGTCGGGAGCCGGCCAGGCATTGCGCTGATCGCCTGCCGCCTTGCGCGTCAACTCCCGGCGAACCAGGAAGCCCGGCAGCCGCGCGGAGGCTATGCCACCCAGGATCACCGGCACCCAATAGGCCGATGCCGGCAACCGCAGCCATGCCGCGATGGCAAGCCACGTGAAGAGCACCGCCCACAAGGCCGACATCTGCATGTTGACCGAGTGGAACAGCGGCGTGCGGCTGGCAGCCGAGTACTCGCTGGCGGAGAACGCAGCCGTCCAGGGCTTGCGCAGGAGCAGGCTCACGCCGGCCCCGACCGCCAGTGATCCCAGCACGATCGTATTGGCCTGCGCGACGAGTGCCGGCACCGCCGCCACGTGCCCAGCCACCACCAGGGCCAGGCCCAGAAGCAGCGCCGTCTCGAAGGCCGGCGGCAGTTTCCCCCGATACCGGACAAGCGCCCAGACGACGCCGTAGAGAAGTCCAAGGGCCGCCGCCTCGAACGGCCGCCCCAGCCATAAACCCAGGGCGTAAAGGGGCAGCGGCAACAGCGTGGCTTTGACGAAAAGGAAGGTCTTCATGACGAACCTCGAGCGCGAATGACAATGTACTATGTAAATTTACATTGTATAATCGTCAAGGCTGTCGTACATGCCGCAAGTGTCGCAGCCTCGATCGTGGTCGCACCACGCGCCGCAGGGACAGGAAAGGGTCGATGCCGAAAGTCGTAGCCAAGGGCGAAGCCGATGCCTTTCGCCAGCGCCTCGTCGATGCCGCGGAGCGCCTGATCGTCAGCCGCGATTCCATCGACTTCACGATGCGCGAGCTGGCCACCGAGGTCGGCTGCAGCCCGATGCTTCCCTACCGCTATTTCCGCGACAAGGAGGATATCCTGGCCGCGGTGAAGACCTCCGCCTTCCTCAGCTTCGCCAAGGCACTCGAGAGCCCGCGCCGCGCACCCGGCGACGCAAAGGACCGCTCGTTCGGGGTAGGGGATGCCTACACAGCCTTCGCCTTCGCCAATCCGCAGCTCTATCGCCTGATGTTCAACACGCCGCCCGTCGAGAAGGGCCGCTACCCCGACCTCGACGCCGCCGTGGAGCGGGGCCGCATGACCATGACCGACCACGTCCGCGACGTGCTGCAGCAGGGTCTCCTCGTCGGCGACCCGGTGGTGATCGGCCACCTGTTCTGGGCAGGCCTGCATGGATTGATCGTGCTGCAACTCGCCGGGCAGCTGGCCCCCGAGCCCGGCTTCGAGGTGCTCCGCGCCGAGATGACCCGGGCCCTGGTGTTCGGTCTGCGCAACCCGCAAGCCCCGCATTAACACTTCCCAGCAGCGGAGGGTGTACACGCTGAGGGCGGGCTTTCCTTGACCGCAGGCGCCTCTCGGGCAATGTGCGCCGGCCCATCCGCAACTTCCAAGCGCCGCACCGCACGCATGGCCAACGCCTTCACCGACCTTCTCCGGCTCGCCCGCACGGGCCTGGTGCTCGCCCAGCACGGGGTGCGCTTCGTGCCGGACGGTATGCCGGCACCGCTGCCTCTGGTGGCGCTGCGGTGGCTCACCTGGCCCCTGCGCGCCATGGGCTGGCTGTTTGCGACCGGCAGCGCAAGGAAGCGCGGGCTGGCGGGCGCGCTGACGAGCCTGGGTCCCAGCTACATCAAGCTCGGCCAGTTCCTGGCCACGCGCCGCGACCTCATCAGCGCAGAACTCGCCGACGATCTCACCGAGCTGCAGGACAAGCTCCCACCCTTCTCCATGGCCGAGGCGCGGCAGGCCGTTGAGAGCGCCCTCGGCGGCCGGCTCGAGGACCACTTCGTGGAGTTCGGCCCCCCGGTGGCGGCCGCCTCCATCGCCCAAGTTCACAAGGCGGTGGTGGAAGACAACGGCGTGCGCCGCGAAGTCGCCGTGAAGGTGCTGCGCCCCGGCATCGAGAAGCGTTTCGGCGCCGACCTCTCGAGCTTCTTCCTCGCGGCGCGCCTGATCGAGCGCTGGATCCCGTTCACGCGGCGCCTGCGCCCGTTGGCCGTCGTGGATACGCTCGCGCGCTCCGTGCAGCTGGAGATGGATCTGCGGCTCGAGGCTGCCGCCATCTCCGAGATGGCCGACAACATCAAGCAGGACCAGGCGTTGCCAGACGGCAAGTTCCGCGTGCCCTCGGTCGACTGGCGCCGCACCGCCAAGCGCGTGCTTACCATCGAGTGGATCGACGGCATCCCGGCACGCGATATCGCCGCCATCGAGGCCGCGGGCTTCAACCGCAAGCAGCTGGGCCTCGTCATCCTGCGCTCGTTCCTGCGCCACGCCATGCGCGACGGCTTTTTCCACGCCGACATGCACCAGGGCAACCTGCTGATCGACAAGAGCGGCACGGTGGTGGCGGTGGACTTCGGCATCGTCGGCCGGCTCGGCGCGCGCGAGCGCCGCTTCCTCGCCGAGATCCTGCACGGCCTCATCACCCGCGACTATCGCCGCACCGCGCAGGTGCACTTCGATGCCGGCTACGTGCCGCCGCACCACTCCGTGGAGGTGTTCGCGCAGGCCATGCGGGCCATCGGCGAACCGATCCACGGTCGCACGGCGGACGAGATCTCCATGGCCGATCTCCTGGGGCAGCTGTTCGCCTACACCGAGGTCTTCGACATGGAGACGCGGCCTGAGCTGTTGCTGCTGCAGAAGACGATGGTGGTGGTGGAAGGCGTCGCCCGCGCGCTCGACCCCGAGCTGAACATGTGGGTGGCGGCAGAGCCCATCGCGCGGGAATGGGTGGAAGCCAACCTCGGCGTTGCCGGCAGGCTCAAGGAGGCGGGCGAGGGCGCCGAGACCTTCGGCAAGGTTTTCATGCAGTTGCCGCAACTCCTGGAGCGCGCCGAGGGCACGGCCTTGGCCATGGCAGCGATGGCGCGCACCGGCATGCGCCTCGACGACGACAGCATCGCCCGTCTCGCAACCGCACAGGCACGCCAGACGCGCGGCTCGCGCTGGCTTCTGGCATTCGCTGCGGCAGCCGCTGCCGGCGTCGTCGCCTGGACCTTCCTGCTCTAGCTTTAGGCTGACATGCTCCGCGCACTGCGCTGGCGAATCCTGCAACGTTTGCTAATGTCGTGACTGCGTGGACGCTTGAGATGGACGCGTCAGCGACCATCGAAGGCGCAAATCAAAGACTTAGAGCATTTCCGTAATGCCAGCCTCGAGTTCCGTAGATCGGACATGCTTTGAGGCGCAGGAGCATCGGCAGAGGGAGAGCGGCGTGGACGAAAGAACACTCAAGGCTGCCCAGCGGTTGGAAGACATCACTGGTTTCTATGTCCATGCCGCGATCTACGCCATCATCAACCTGTTGCTGGTGCTGATCAACGTCACCATCACCGACGATGTCTGGTGGGCGCATTGGGTGATCATGGGCTGGGGCATTGGCCTCGCCGCGCACTGGTTCTCGGTGTTCGGCCACATGCCGGCGTTCGTGACGCGTTGGCAGATGCGCAAGCTGCGCGAGATCCGCCGCAAGATCTAAGCCGGCCGCTCCGCCATCTGTGTTGGTAAAATATGAGGAGAGTGCTCCAACATCGTACGGCTTCGGGCCTCCGTCAGGTAATATTAACGCTTGTGCTCATCGCGTAGAGGGCTGGCCGATGCATTCCCCCTTCGTCTTGTTCTTCGTGATGATCGCCACTGTCCTCGCTGCCAACTTTGCGCAAGCCGAAACTGTCCAGATCAGTGTCAATGGACAACCGCGCAATTACATTTTGGAAAGGCCTTCGGTGGCGGGGCCGCGTCCCACCATTATCATGCTGCATGGCGCCGGGCGCCAAGGCGTTGACATTGCCTTGGACACGGGGCTTGGTCAGAGCGCGCCACGCGCCGGCTGGGTTGCTGTGTTCCCAAACGGTCGAGCCGGTCGTTGGAACTTCTTCCCTCCGGGCAAAGAAACGGCAAAAGACCTCGAGTTCTTTAAGCAGAACGGCGGCCTTCCGGACGACGTCGGTTTCATTCGGCAGATTGTTGGCGATCTGATACGGCGCAGTATTGCGGATCCGAAGCGCGTGTACATCAGTGGCCTATCGCTTGGTGGTGTTATGGCCTTGCGGATGGCTTGCACTGACGCCGGTACATTTGCTGCAGCAGGATTGCTGATTTCTGCAATGTCGGAGGTAACTGGTGCCGAGTGCCGACCCAATAAGCCGCTGCCGGTGCTGTCTTTCAATGGCACCGCTGATACCGCGCTACCCTATGTCGGCGGTTTGAGCCAAAGAGGCGATCCTCTTTGGTCTGCAAGGCGGCTGAACGACTTCTTCCGACAACTCAATGGGTGCACGGGGGCGCCGGAACAGACGGTGTTTACTGAAACGCACCCGCACAAGATTGAAATCGAGCATTGGACGAGATGCCCCGGCGGTACTGTAGTCCATTACCGCCTTGTTGGAGGTGGCCACCAAATACCTTCTTCGATAGATCCGGGGAAGCTTTTGATGAATTTCTTCCAGAGCACGTCGAGATAGCTGATCATCCATCGCGAGAGTTTTAGCGGCGCTACAAGCGCTACCCACAACATCGAGAGGACGAGCGATCAATCCGCCAGCCGCAGCTGCGTGCCGGCACCTGCGCAAGTGTTCTAGAAGCCGGCCAGACTGTAAAGTCCGTACTCAGCTCCCGCAAACTACCCCACCTTGCTTGCGATGCCGGCGAGCCATGCGTCCGCACCCGGCCGCGCGAACATCACCGCGCCGAGCGGCATGCCCGTCTTCGCGCAGAAGCCCGCGTTGAGCGATACCACCGGCCCGCCCAGTGCCGTCGTCGCGATCACGTACGAGGGGTCGCCCGTGCTGCCGTCGTCGGGCGCGATGCCGGGGGCACCAGGCAGCAAGATGACGTCGTTCGGCTTGAAGGCCGCCCAGAACTTGCGGCGCATGGCCTTCAGCGCCTGCAGCGCGTCGGTGTAGTCGGCGTCGGCAATAGCGAGCCCTGCGTCCATGTCAGCCGCAAGCCGCGGCGCTATTCTGTCGCGCGGAACCGCACGATGCATGCGGCCGAGTTCGGCCAGCAGAACGGTGCGGTGCGTCGCCACGATGTCTGCGAGCGGCACGGGCCCGGCGCGCTCTTCCAGGCTGAAGCGCACGCTGCGCCCCTCGCCAAGCGTGCGATGCAGACGCGTCACCGCGGCGCGCATGTCTTCCGAGCAGCGGTCGATGAATGCGTCCTTGATCAGGATGAGCGCCGGTGCCGGACCGTCAGCGGGCATGTGCAGGCCGAGATGGTCCGGTGCGAAGGCCGCGGCCAGCGCCACGGCATCCTCCGGCAGGTAGCCGAAGGCGCCGGGCGTGTCGAAACTGGGCGCCAGCGGCACGATGCCCGCGCCCGACACCGAAAGCGTGGACGGCTTGAAGGCGCCGACACCGCAGAACGCGGCCGGCCGGTTCACGC
>JBDHTJ010000118.1:0-17148 GCA_039808585.1 Hyphomicrobiaceae bacterium
AGAAAGCCGCACTTCCCGCCGTCGCCATGCGCGTGCCGATCCACGTCGACGCCAAGGCCGCCGACAACTGGGAAGCCGCGCATTGAGGTGTTGTTCTTGGCAAAAGCCCATCTTGATCTCCACTTTATCCGCTGAAGTAAGGTGGACGCGAGGGCCTCATCCTGGGCATCGCGCGCAGTGATGCGGCATCTTGCGTGGATGCCCGCCTTCGCGGGCAGGACGTTGGTGGGTGGCGGTGGCTTCCGCGTTCCACGCAGAGTGCCGGTTGGTTGGGCAAGGGCGTGTGGGGACAGCGCCGGAGTTCCCGAAGCATCGGCTTTCACGCGGCTTCTCGCAAACCGACGTTGTCGGAGTTGCGCGCGCCCCACTCTCCACCGTCATCCTCGCGGAGGCGAGGATCCACGCGGCGCTCCTCCTGGGCATCGCGCGCAGTGAAGCGGCGCCTTGCGTGGATGCTCGCCTGCGCGGGCAGGACGTTGGTGGGTTTCGGCACCGGTGCCTTCCACTCCACCGTCATCCTCGCGGAGGCGAGGATCCACGCGGCGCTCCTCTTGGGGATCGCGCGCAGTGATGCGGCGCCTTGCGTGGATGCCCGCCTGCGCGGGCTTGACGGTGGTGGGTTTCGGCACCCGTGCCTTTCACTCCACCGTCATCCTCGCGGAGGCGAGGATCCACCCGTTCTCCTCTTGGCGAGCGCGCGCAGTGATGCGGCACCTTGCGTGGAAGCCCGCCTTCGCGGGCTTGACGGTGGTGGGTTTCGGCACCGGCGCCTTCCATTCCACCGTCATCCTCGCGGAGGCGAGGATCCACGCGGCGCTCCTCTAGGCGAGCGCGCGCAGTGATGCGGCGCCTTGCGTGGATGCCCGCCTGCGCGGGCTTGACGGAACTGGTGGGGGATCATGTGCCTCATGAACGCATTGATTGGGGAGCCGCGCGGTTGTCCTTCTAAGCCCCGATGCGTCTTCCTTCTGAGATCCATCTTCTGAGATCCATCTGCCTGGAGTGCCTTCGCTTCCGGCGCCCGCCGCATCTCCAGTTGCAAATAATTTGCAGAAGCAATAAAAAGAGTGAGTGGTGGCGTAGGGGCCAAGGGCTAAGGGCTAAGGGCTAAGGGCTAAGGGCTAAGGGCCAAGGGCCAAGGGCCAATGGCTTGATGGCTGGTGATCGGTGGGTCCGGGTGTCAACCCGGGTCTCAGTTGGCCTTGGGCGCTGGCGCAGGTGGCGGCTTGAAGAGGGCCGGCCAGCGGCCGGCGGCTGGTGGTCGGCAGCAGGCATGTGGCGCCAGGCACCAGATACCCAGCGCGGCGGTCGGAGTAGGATGAGGGCATGCTGAAGCGGCTCGATGGCCAGGCGCCTCGCGATGGGGCGAAAGAAGCGGGCGGCTGGCGCGGGGATCGCGGGGAAGCAGCCCTGTCCGATGTCTACCGCAGCGTGGCGGTGGGGCAGGGCAAGGGCATAAGGCGGCTCGTTGCGTTCCTGGGGCCGGGCTATCTCGTGGCCGTGGGCTACATGGACCCCGGCAACTGGGCAACGTCGCTCGCCGGCGGTGCGAAGTTCGGTTACGCGCTGCTGTTCGTGGCGCTGCTGTCGAACGTCATGGCCATCGTGCTGCAGGCCCTGTGCGCGCGCCTTGCCGTGGCCAGCGGCCGCGACCTGGCACAGGCCTGCCGCGACGGATATCCGGCATGGGCCGCATGGCCGCTGTGGATTGCAGCCGAGATCGCCATCATCGCCACCGATCTCGCCGAGGTGATCGGCACGGCCATCGGCCTCAACCTGCTCTTCGGCATTCCCCTCGAGATCGGCGTGCTGCTCACGGCGCTCGATGTGTTCCTGATCCTCTATCTGCAGAAGCTGGGCTTCCGCTATTTGGAGGTGATGGTGATCGCGCTACTCGGCATCATCGCCGCGTGCTTTGCCGTGCAGGTGGCGATGGCGAGCCCGGAATGGGGGCCGCTGATCCGCGGCTTCGCCCCGACGACGGAAATCGTCCGCAATCCCGAGATGCTGTACATCGCCATGGGCATCCTCGGCGCAACCGTGATGCCGCACAACCTCTATCTCCACTCGGCAATCGTGCAGACGCGCGCCTGGGGCGAGAGCCTTGAAGAGAAGCAGAGGGCGGTGAAATACGCCACGATCGACTCGACCGTGGCGCTGATGTTCGCGCTGCTCATCAACGTCGCGATCCTGGTGCTGGCGGCGGCGAGCTTCCACAAGGCCGGGCATTCCGAGATCGTGGAACTGCAGCAGGCGCAGGCGTTGTTGCAGCCGTTGCTGGGCTCGTCGCTGGCCCCGATCCTGTTCGGCATCGCGCTTTTGTGCTGCGGGCTGAATTCCACCGTGACTGCGACGCTCGCCGGCCAGGCGGTGATGGAAGGCTTCATCAACGTACGCCTGGCGCCATGGCTGCGACGCCTCGTGACGCGCGCGTTCGCGGTGATCCCGGCGGCGGCCGTGGTGCTGCTCTACGGCGAGAAGGAGACGGGGAAGCTCCTGATCCTCAGCCAGGTGATCCTGTCACTGCAGCTGCCCTTCGCGGTGGTGCCGCTCGTGCAGTTCACCGCGAGCCGGAAGAAGATGGGAGACCTTGTCGCGCCGCGGCCCATGGTGGCTGTCGCGGTGGTGATCGCGGCGCTGATCATCGCGCTCAACGTGAAGCTGCTGTTCGATCAACTTGGCGGTGGGCACTGACGTCACGCGCTGGCGTGCAGCGGGAATGCGAGACGCACTCACGAACGCGCGCTGCTCTCCTCCTCGTCGAGCGTCGGGCGCCGGGGACGCGGGCCCTGGTTGGCCGGCATCAGCAGCAGCACCAGCAGCATCGGCGGGAACATGAAGGACCAGGCCGCCCAAAACGAGTGATCGCGGCGCTTGATGCCGGCGACGAGCAACGCGATCAGGCTGCACGCGATCGCCGTGAGACCCCAGATTGCGATGATCCTGACCATATCCATTCCTCCCGCCGCAATATGATAATGCAGCGCGCTCCGCTTATCCAGAAACCGTGGCCAACCCTAGGCAATAGTTGAAATTTTCCACCGTTCAGCCAGTTCAGGCAGCTTTCTCGGGGAGCTGACGCGGCCGCCAGCGCTCGAGCAGGGCCTCCAGGTCGCGGGCTTCGAACGGCTTGGCGAGGTAATCGTCCATGCCGGCAGCAAGGCAGCGGCGGCGATCCTCCTCGAAGGCGTTGGCCGTGACCGCGACGATCGGCGGGCAGGTGAGCGAGCGGGCGCGCGCCTCCGGGCCCGCGTAGAGTGCCTTGACGAGGCCCGTCGCGGCAAGGCCATCGAGCACCGGCATGTGCTGGTCCATGAGGATGATGTCGAAGGCGGCCCTGCTGCCGGCGACAACGGCTTCCATGGCATCGACACCTTCGCGGCCGTTGCGGGCGTGATGCACGCTACAGCCCAGCCGCTGCAGCAGCGTACGGGCAAGCAGCGCGTTGATGTCGTTGTCCTCGACGAGCAGCACGCTCGGCTGCCATGTGAGTGTCGCTGCGGCAACGGCCTGCTGCGTTTGATCCTGCGTCGGCGCCGCTGGCTCAGCATGTGGCTCAGCCAGGGGTTCCGCCGACTCCGCCTGCAGCTTGCCGCCAAGGTGCGCGAGCACGGACGCGGGCCGTACCGGGCGCGTGAGATAGGCGTTGAAGCCAACGCGCCGGAAGTTGTCGAAATCGGATTTGGCACCGGTGTCAAGAAGCACGATGCCGGTGACGTGGCGGTTCTTCGCCTTCTTGCGCGCGTGCGCCAATACCACGCCCGCGGTCTCCGCGCCCATGGCGCTGTCGAGCATCAGCGTGGTGAAGGGCTCCGCGGCGCGCGCGGCCGCGGACACCAGCACTGAAGCGTCGCACGTCGCGCCATCCTCGAGCGGAACGCCGGCACCCTCCAGCGTCAGCCGCAGGGCGCGCCGCTCGACCGTGTTGTCGATGGCAAGCAGTACGTGCTGGTCGAGAGCCGTGGAAGGCTTGGTCGCGCTCTGCACCCGCACGCGCTGGAAGCGGAACGAGGCGGTGAACGTCGAACCCTTGCCCGGCGAACTCGCCAGCGTAACGTCGCCACCCATGGCCATCGCGAGGCGCTTCGATATGGCAAGGCCGAGACCGGTGCCGCCCGCGCGCCGCTCCACCGCTTCGTCCGCCTGTTCGAATTCGTTGAACAGGTGCGCCTGCTGGTCCTTGCCGATGCCGATGCCCGTGTCCTCCACGGCGATGGCGATGCCGATGTCCTCGTCGCTGCGCAAGTCCACGCTGCCGGCGCGCTGAACCGTGACGAGCACGCCGCCCTGATCGGTGAACTTGATCGCGTTGCCGACCAGATTGGTGACGACCTGCTTGAGGCGCACCTCGTCGCCGACGAGCTTCGTGGGCAAGGTGGGATCGATGGCCCAGGCCAGACGGATGCCCTTCTCGTGTGCGCGCTGGGCGAGCAATTCCACCACCGCCTGCACACTGTCGTCGAGGGCGAACGGCTGGGCGGTGAAGCGCAGCTTGTCGGCCTCGATCTTGGAGAAGTCGAGGATCTCGTCGATCAGCGTCAGCAGGGTGCGGGCCGAGCGCTCGACGGCCGTTGCGTAGGTGCGCTGCTCGGGCGTGAGGCTGGTATCGTTGAGAAGCCCCGTCATGCCGAGGATGCCGTTCATCGGCGTGCGGATCTCGTGGCTCATGGCCGCAAGGAAGCGGGACTTGGCGCGGTTGGCGGCCTCCGCCTGGCTGCGTGCCTCCTTCAGCTCGGCCTCGGCTACGAGCCGATCGGTGATGTCCCGGCCCGTGCCCTGCACCTCCAGCATGCCCGTTTCGGCGGCAGGAATGATGTGCTCCTCCCACTCGAACCAGCGTGTGCCGGAGGGAGTGGCCAGTGCCTGCACCACGCGCCTGTGGCGGAGGCTGCCGCCGATGGCGAGAGGGGCGACGCGCTCGCCGTCGACCACGCTCAGGCTCAGCGGTTTGCCGATCGCCTCCTCGCGCACGATGCCGAAGGTGGCGCAGAAGGCCTGGTTGGCAAACGTGACATTGCCGAACGCGTCGCGCCGCACGATACAGTCCGACTGGCAGTCGAGAAGGTCACGGAAGCGCGCCTCGTTCTGGCGCATCTGCCACTGCAGCGATTTCAACTCGTCGAGGCCCTGCTCTAGGCGCGAACCGATCTCGGAGAACCGGCGGATCTCGGCGGCAAGCTCAGGGGCTGCAGGGCCCGCGTGCCTGGCCTCGGGAGCGCCGGCAGGGGCCCGCGCCGAGAGCCACGCATGCAATCGTCGCAGAAGGGCAGAACGGTTTTGCACGTGGAAAGCACACTGGTTTTTGCGCACGGTCTTGTGCAACATGGAAACCATGAGGCTCTTGAAAAACGCTTTATGGGGCGGGCGTTGGAGGCGCTGAAAGGGGCCGTGCGGAGCGTTCGGCGGTACATTCTGCTGGGCGAGGTTAACTTAGCCTGAAGCCGTGCCATCATCAGGCAGGCATTAAGAACAGGGAAACGTCAGGAAACACCATGGGACCACTTGCCGGATATCGCATCATCGAGATGGCGGGCATCGGCCCGGGCCCCTTCACCGCCATGCTGCTGGCCGATATGGGGGCCGAGGTGATCCGCGTCGACCGTCGCGAAAGCGCCGATCTGGGCATGCCGGGGCGGGAGCCCCGCTTCGAGGTGCTGAACCGTGGCCGCAAGTCGCTGGCCGTCGACCTGAAGTCGGACGAAGGGCGCGGCATCGTCAAGCGGCTGGTCGCCAAGGCCGATGCGTTGATCGAAGGCTTCAGGCCGGGCGTGATGGAGCGGCTGGGTCTCGGGCCCGACGAACTCATGAAGATCAATCCGAAGCTCGTGTACGGGCGCATGACGGGCTTCGGGCAGGAAGGCCCGCTTGCACCTGCCGCGGGCCACGACATCAACTACATCGCCATCTCCGGTGCGCTGCATGCCATCGGGCGCAAGGGGGACAAGCCCGTGCCGCCACTCAACCTCGTGGGCGATTTCGGCGGCGGCGCCATGTTCCTCGCCTTCGGGCTCGTGTGCGCGCTGCTCGAAGCGTCGAAGTCGGGCAAGGGCCAGGTGGTGGATGCGGCGATGGTGGACGGCGCGAGCTATCTGATGGCCCTCATGTACGGCATGCACGCGCAAGGCGTGTGGGCCGATCAGCGCGGCGTCAATGTGCTCGATACCGGCGCGCCTTGGTACGACGTCTACGAGACAAAGGACGGCAAGTGGCTGTCGGTGGGCGCCATCGAGGCCCGGTTCTATGCCGAGCTGCTGCAGCGCCTGGGGCTCGACGCCAGCAAGCTGCCGAAACAGCATGATCGCTCGAAGTGGGCGGATCTGCGCCAGCTTTTCACCGAAACCATCAAGTCGAAGACGCGTGGCGAATGGGAGAAGATCTTCGAAGGCAGCGACGCTTGCGTTGCGCCCGTGCTGTCGCTCGCTGAGGTGGACGCCTACCCCCACAACAAGATCCGCGGCACTTTCATCACGCGCGACGGCGTCAAGCAGCCCGGGCCCGCACCGCGCTTCAGCCGTACCCAATGCGAGATCGGCGCGCCGCCGGCAAAGCGCGGCATGGATAGCGAGGCGGTTTTGGCGGCCTGGGGTTTCGGCAGCGACGAGATCGCGGATCTCGCCAGCCGTGGTGTCATCGGCGCGGCGGCGGGCAAGGAGTGACGGGCGATGTCGTTCGACCTCACGCGCGAACAGCAGGAGATCCGCGAGGCGATCCTCAAGGTTTGTAGCCGCTTCGCAGACGACTACTGGCTGGAGAAGGACCGCAAGGGCGGCTTTCCGCAGGACTTCTACGCGGCGATGGCGCAGGCGGGCTGGCTCGGCATCGCCATGCCCGAAGCCTATGGCGGTGCTGGCCTCGGCATCACGGAAGCCGCCGTGATGATGCAGGCCGTGGCCGAATCGGGCGCTGCCTTCTCTGGCGCTTCCGCCCTGCACATGAACATTTTCGGGCTTAATCCGGTGGTGGTGTTCGGCACCGAGGAGCAGAAGCAACGCTTCCTGCCGCCGCTCATCCGCGGCGACGAGAAGGCCTGCTTCGCAGTGACGGAGCCGAACACGGGGCTCGACACCACGCGCCTCAAGACGCGCGCCGTCCGCGATGGCAACCGCTACATCGTGACCGGGCAGAAGATCTGGATCTCGACCGCGCAGGTGGCAGATCGCGTGCTTCTGCTTGCACGCACCACGCCGCTCGAAGAGGTGAAGAAGCCCACCTTCGGCCTGTCGCTGTTCTACACCAAGCTCGACCGCGCCTATACCGAAGCGCGAGAGATCGACAAGATGGGGCGCAAGGCGGTGGACAGCAACCAGCTGTTCTTCGACGCCATGCCGGTGCCGGTGGAAGACCGCATCGGCGAGGAGGGCCGCGGCTTCGAGTACATCCTGCACGGCATGAACCCCGAGCGCATCCTCATCGCTGCGGAAGCCGTGGGCACGGGCCGCGCAGCGCTGAAGCGCGCCGCCAATTATGCCAAGGAGCGCGTCGTCTTCGGACGTCCCATCGGCCAGAACCAGGCGATCCAGCATCCGCTGTCGAAGGCCTGGATCGGGCTCGAGGCGGCAAACCTGCTGATGCTCAAGGCAGCGCAGCTCTATGACCGAGGCGAGGCTTGCGGCATCGAGGCGAACGCGGCGAAGTACCTGGCGGCTGAAGCCGGCTTCGAGGCCTGCGAGACGGCTGTTCTCGTGCATGGCGGCATGGGGTATGCGAAGGAGTATCATGTCGAGCGCTACATGCGCGAGATCATGATCGCGCGCATCGCACCCGTCAGCCGCGAATTGATTCTCTCGCACGTGGCCGAGCGCGCGCTGGGATTGCCCAAGTCCTATTGAGGCGGATAACGAAGGCCAGCGCACGCGGTGCAGCCTGCACAGGCAGCATTCTTGATCGGCGCCAGGGTTGCTTTACAAGTGGACGAAGCAACATGGGCCGCTTCCCGGTGAGGCGGCCTCCCTCCGGAACCCTGGACCCTCCATGCGCACCGACACGCCGCGGCCGATCCTGCTCAAGAGCTACAAGCCGTCGAACTACCTGATCGAGAAGGTCGAGCTCGACGTGGCGCTGGCCCCCACGCGCACGCGCGTGGTTGCGCGCCTCTCGCTCAGGCCCAACCCCGCGCACGTCGGCAAGCTCGGCCCACTGAAGCTTGATGGCGAACTGCTCGAGCTCGAGAGCGTGAAGGTGAACGGCAAACTGCTCGAGCCGTCGGGCTACAAGGTGACGGACAAGGACCTCACGATCGCGAAACCGCCCGAGAGCGCCTTCAAGCTGGAGACGGTGAGCTACTGCAACCCCGATGCGAACAAGGCGCTTTCCGGGCTCTATCTTTCGAAGGGCGTCTACTGCACGCAGTGCGAGGCGCAGGGCTTTCGCCGCATCACCTACTTCCTCGACCGGCCCGACGTGCTGGCCACCTATACGGTGCGCATCGAAGCCGATCGTGAGGAGGCGCCTGTTCTGCTCTCGAACGGCAACCCCATCGAGCGTGGAACTTTTGCGGGCGGCAAGCGGCACTTTGCAGTCTGGCAGGATCCGCATCCCAAGCCCTCGTATCTGTTCGCGCTGGTGGGCGGCAACCTCGCCTCGTTCGCCTCCGACTTCCGCACCAAGTCCGGCCGCAAGGTGGATCTGACGATCTATGTGGAGCCCGGCAAGGAGAACCGCTGCGTTTGGGCCATGGACAGCCTCAAGCGCTCCATGCGCTGGGACGAGGAGGTGTTCGGCCTCGAGTACGACCTCGACATCTTCAACATCGTGGCCGTGTCGGACTTCAACATGGGCGCCATGGAGAACAAGGGGCTCAACGTCTTCAACGACAGCCTCGTGCTCGCCACCCCCGAGACCGCGACGGACATGAACTTCGCCAACATCGAGCGGGTGATCGCGCACGAGTACTTCCACAACTGGACTGGCAATCGCATCACCTGCCGCGACTGGTTCCAGCTGTGCCTGAAGGAAGGGCTTACCGTGTTCCGCGACCAGCTGTTCGGCGAGGACATGCGCAATGCCGGAACGCAGCGCATCGCCGAGGTGCGCAACCTGAAGGCGCGGCAGTTCCCCGAGGATGCAGGCCCGCTGGCGCATCCCGTGCGTCCCGACCGCTACATCGAGATCAACAACTTCTACACCGCGACCGTCTACGAGAAGGGCGCAGAGCTGTGCCGCATGTTGCAGACGCTGCTCGGGCGCGAGGGCTTCCGCAAGGGCATCGATCTCTACTTCGCGCGGCATGACGGCCAGGCGGCGACGGTGGAGGACTTCGTCGCCTGCATGGCCGACAGCTCGGGCCGGGACCTCACCCAATTCATGAACTGGTACGCGCAGGCCGGCACGCCGGAACTGGTGTGCGGCTTCAAATACGATGCGCGGGCGAAGACGGCCGAACTCAGCATGGAGCAGGTGCTGCCCCCGACGCCCGGCGAGACCAAGAAGAAGCCATTGCACATCCCCGTTCGCGTCGGCCTGATCGGCGCAGACGGCAAGGAGATGCCGCTCGTGCTGGCCAGCGGCGAGGCGGTGAAGGATGGGCTCATCGAGTTGACGAAGCGCGCCCAGACGTTCCGCTTCAAGGACATCGCGCAGCGGCCGGTGCCATCGCTCCTGCGCGGCTTCTCCGCCCCCGTCAATCTCACCATCGATCTGGGCGACGAGGACCTGCGCTTCCTCATGGCCAACGACAGCGATCTCTACAACCGCTGGCAGTCCGCCCAGGATTATGCCGCGCGCGTGATGATCAAGGCGGTGAAGGCGATCCGCAAGGGCGAGACGCCGGACAAGCCCACGCCGTTCGTGAAGGCGCTTGCCAGCACGCTAACCGACGACACGCTCGATGCCGGCTATCGTGCGCAATTCATCGCCATGCCGTCGGAGGGCGATCTCGCCCGCATGATCGGCACGGATGTCGATCCCGGTGCCATCTACAAGGCGCGCAAGCTGCTGCGCAAGGCGATCGGGACGGGGCTCGGGGCCGAACTCGAGCGCGTCTACGAAGCGATGGCGGACAAGGGTCCTTACTCGCCGCTCGCGGCGCCCGCAGGCCGACGCGCCTTGCGCAACGCGGCGTTGGGGCTGCTGGCACAACGCGGCAAGGCCGAGGACGTGGCGCGGGTCGCCCGGCACTTCGCAAAGGCTGGCAATGCAACCGACGAGGTGGCGGCGCTCGGCATCCTGAGCGAGCTGAAGGGGCCGGAGCGGGAGAAGGCCTTCAGCCGCTTCCATGCGCGCTGGAAGGGCGACCACCTGATGATCGACAACTGGTTCGCCTACCAGGCGGCAGCACCGGTGCCGGGCGCCCTGGCGGCCGTGAAGAGCCTGATGCGCGATCCGCTGTTCTCGATCAAGAACCCCAACAAGGTGCGTGCCCTCATCGGCACCTTCGCGGCAGGCAACCCCGTCAACTTCAACCGGCCGGACGGGAAAGGCTATGACTTCGTCGCTGACCGCGTGCTGGAGATCGACCGCTTCAATCCGCAGGTGGCCGCCCGCCTCCTGTCCGCCTTCCGCAGCTGGAAGACGCTGGAGGCCGGACGTAGGGAGAAGGCCGGCGCGGCGCTTGCCCGCATTGGCGCGGCCAAGCCGCTCTCGAGCGACGTGTTCGAGATCGTGACCAAGATGCTGGAATAGTCCGTCATCGGCGCAATGGCCGCAGCGTTCGAGTCACAGCAGCAAAAATTGCGTCTGCCGAGGGGCGCCGCTCTCGACAAGCGATTCCCAATCACGGCAAACTGAAGGCGTTGATTCGTACGGCCTGTTGCGCCGTCGGGTCGGCATTCGGGCAGCATTCGCAAGACAATTCGAGACGAGGGACGGGATGGCGCTGGGCACGTCACCCCTTCCGCTGGGGGCTGCGCTTCAACGAAGCGCGGAAGCGGGACCTTGTGTGCGTGCAACGATCGAGGCGCGGTGGCAGGCATGCCGTGGCGCACTGAACGGTTTTGTCGACAAGGCGAGAAGGCGCAGGCCCCTGCTGGTGCGGGGGCTTGCAAGCCTCTATCTGCTGGGCCTCGTCGGGCTGCTGCTATCGGCTTTCGGTATGCTCGGGACGGGCAGCCCCTCGACGCTGGGCCTCGGACAGGTACACGTTGCCTTCCTGATGCTTGCCGGTGCGGGTGTCGCCGTCGCGAGCCTCAAGGCCGAGGGCATCTTTGCGGCACGCACGAAGCCCGCGCCCGAACCCATGCCACGCGGCCTGACCGGGCTCGGTGATATCCTGGCGCAGATGAGCCACGAGTTGCGCACGCCGCTCAATGCGGTGATCGGCTTCTCGGAGGTGATGCGGCACGAACTGCACGGCCCCCTCAACGCCCGCTATCAGGAATACGCCATCCACATCTGCGAAAGCGGTGACCGGATGCTGAAGTCGTCGCAGGATGCCCTCGCCGTTGCCGAAGCCATGACGGTGCTTCTGGCACCGCAGCCCGTGAACCGGAAGGAGTCGGTGCATGCCGGCGCCCTGGTGCTGCAGGCGCTTCCGGGTGCGGGGCTCGATGCGGGCCGCGTCGTCGTCTCCGGCACGGACTGCCAGATCCACTGCGAGGCTCGCGCCACGCTGCAGGCATTGGAGCATCTGCTGCGCGAGGCGGCGCTGGCGGGCAAGGCCGAAAGCAACATCGAAGTGCAAGCGCGTCGCCACTGGTCGGAGCGGACGCTGCAGATCCGCGTTCCCGCGCGCGAGCCTGTTCGCGCAAGCGCCGGCACCCGCAACGCCGAGCCGTTCCCCGCCCCACAGCCCGGCGGCCTCAATCTGCTGCTCGCGCGCCTCCTTCTCGAGGCGCAGGGTGCCCGCGTCGAGATCGGCGGCGCAGGCGAGCATTGGCAGGCGACGGTGACGTTCAGGAAGGCCGCGGCCTGAGGCGGCTTCAGGTCGATGGCGGCATGAAAATGCAGATGAGCATCATGCTGCCGTTGCCCGTTGGCCGCATACACGCGTGCATGCGGTTGTCCTTGGACTCGCGTCGCGGGAAATCGGCAGGGACGAGCACGCTGCCGTGTCTCGTCGTCACGATCATGGCGCTGGGACCTGTCTGGGGCGCGATCGGCCCGAGCGTGGCCATCGCCGGCCCCTGCAGCACCTCCACCTTGTCGACCGGCGCACAGTCCATGCCGTGGCAGCATTCCATTGGATACCAGTCGTGCGCCCCGGCAGGCGTCGCAAAAGACCCGAAGAGTGCGCTGGCCACGATCCCGGACAGCAGCCATGCCAGAGCTAGCGCGTATTTGGACATCGGTGGGCCTATAACGGTTAAGAGGCCGGGACCGGCCATTGCCGTAAGCACTCGGTGTCTTCAAGCAACGCGATGGCTTTGGAAGTGATCCTGCAGGGCGACCGTTTTTCCCCACATGTCAGGCAGGCGCTACGGCGCTGTAGGCGTGAAGGCTGCGCGGATCAGCCGGCAGCAAGGATGCGCCGCTCGAGGAGCACGAGGCCCCAGCGTCCACCCGCGACGATGGCCGCGAAGGTGAGGAACGAGCCGAGCGCGAGGGTCGAGACACCGGTGAGCGACTGGCCCACGGTGCAGCCCAGGGCCATGACGCCGCCGATGCCCATGAGTGCAGCACCGCCCAGGTTGCGCAGCGTATCCGCTGTGTCGCTGAAGGTCGCGATGCGGAAGCGGCCCCGTGCCAAGCTGATGCCGAATGCACCGAGCAACGCGCCGAGGACACTGGCCACGCCGAAGCCCGGCAGCGGTGTGGCGGTGAAGCGTTGCAGCCATTCCAGCGTGTCCCCCGCCGGCCGGACATAGGTGAGCGACATCGGTGCGACCGGGCGCGCAGCCATGTCATCGAAGCTGAGGCCCGTGACGGCCCAGCCGGCGACGACGCAGAGACCCACGCCCAATCCGGAAAGCGTATGCACCGGCGACTTGCGGAACGACGGCGCAGCAAAGGCATAGGCAAGGGCGATCACCGCAAGCAGCGCCGCAATGAGCGACGACATGGCACGCCCGAACGATGGAACGGCAAGGGCAACGATGTCGGCCAGCGATTGCGTCGACGTCGGCAGCAGCACGGTTGTGGCCGTCTCGAGCGCCGAGCGCACGGGGGCAAGCAGGCCGCCGATCGTCATGTAAGCGAAAAGCCCCACGACGCCGAGCGTGATGAGCGCCCGCAGGTCGCCACCGCCCGCGCGGGCGAGGTTGCGGCTCGGGCATCCGCCGGCGAACACCATGCCGATCCCGAACACGAGGCCGCCCAGGATGTTCCCCACCCAGTTGAGGCCGGGGGCGAGATATATGGACTTCGATAGGTCGACGGTGCCGAAGTAGGCCAGTATTTGCGTCCCGATCAGCGCCGTCGCGGCGGCGAGGATCCAGGCGCGGAAGCGGCGCGTGTCGCCGAAGTTGTGGATGTCGGCGAGCGCGCCCATGGCGCAATAGTTGGTGCGCGTAATAATGGCACCGAAGGCCAGCCCCACGAGAAGCCCGCCTACGGCCCGCGCCAGGTCGGGATTGGCGGTGAAAGCATCGCGCAGCGGCTGCATAAGGTGTTTGCGTCTCCGGGTGCCCAGAGGGGGCAGGCCGCGCCTTATTCCCAATTTTGCCGCGCCATTGCAACCTGGGGTTTGAACCCCATTTGCCGCATGAGAAGGCTTCCCCCGAGGGCCGCCTTTCACACCCGGCACCGAGCCCCATCGCCGAAGCTTGCGCCCCGGCCGGTTTGCGGGTGCATTTCGAACATGAGCACAGCGATTCGCACCGACACCCCCGCCCAGGCTTTCGTGCACCTCAAGGTGCACTCGGCATATTCGTTGCTCGAAGGGGCCTTGCCCATCGCCAAGCTGGCGAAGCTCGCGGCCGCGGCGGGCGTACCGGCCATAGGGCTCACCGACACGAACAACCTGTTCGGAGCGCTGGAGTTCTCCGACAAGGTGGCGGGCTCCGGCATCCAGCCCATCATCGGCTGCAGCCTCCAGGTCGACTTCGGTGATGGCCAGCAGGCCGGCAATGCACTGATGCGGATGGGGGCCAACCAGCCGAAGTCGCATCCTGCAGGCGCCATAGCCGTACTGGCCGCGTCGGACGACGGCTACCAGAACCTCATGAAGCTTACCTCGCATGCCTTCTTCGATCCGGGCGAGGATGAGACGGCGCATCTGAAGATCGCCGCGGTCGAGACATGGAGCGGCGGGCTGATCGCCCTCACCGGCGGCCCGGACGGTCCCATCGACCGCGCCTTGCGCGACGGGCAGAAGGAGCAGGCGCTCGAGCGGCTGAAGGCGCTGGAGAAGATCTTCGGCGACCGCCTGTATGTGGAGATCCAGCGCCACGGCCTGCCGCACGAGGCCGAGGTGGAGCCGGCGTTGCTGGAACTCGCCTACGAGCGCGGGCTTCCCATCGTGGCGACGAACGAGGTGTATTTCGCCTCGCCCGACGATTACGAGGCCCACGACGTGCTGTTGTGCATCGCCGGCGGCAACTTCGTCGTCGAGGACAACAGGCGCAGGCTTTCGCCGGAGCACTGCTTCAAGAGCGCAGCCCAGATGCGCGCGCTGTTCGCCGATCTGCCCGAGGCGATCGACAACACCATCGAGATCGCCCAGCGCTGCGCCTTCCGGCCCAAGGGACGCAAGCCGATCCTGCCGCGCTTCGTGAAGGCGGATGCCGCTGCAAGCCCGGACGAGGTGCTGGCGCTCGAGACGGAGGAACTGACGAGGCAGGCGCGCGCCGGTCTGGCGGCACGGCTCGCCGGCGGAGACCTGGCGCCAGGCTTCACGCGCGAGGACTACGACAAGCGGCTCGACTTCGAGCTCGGCGTTATCGCGAAGATGAAGTTCCCGGGATACTTCCTGATCGTGTCCGACTTCATCAAGTGGTCGAAGGCGAACGGGATACCCGTGGGGCCCGGCCGCGGCTCGGGTGCCGGCAGCGTGGTGGCCTGGTCGCTCACCATCACCGATCTCGATCCCTTGCGGTTCGGCCTGCTGTTCGAGCGCTTCCTCAACCCCGAACGCATTTCGATGCCGGACTTCGACATCGACTTCTGCCAGGACCGCCGCGACGAGGTGATCCGCTACGTGCAGCAGAAGTACGGGCGCGATCGCGTGGCGCAGATCATCACGCACGGCAAGCTGCAGGCGCGCGCCGTACTGCGCGACGTGGGCCGCGTGCTGCAGATGCCCTATGGCCAGGTCGACCGCCTGTGCAAGCTGGTGCCGAACAATCCGGCCAACCCGGTGACGCTGCCGCAGGCGATCGAACTCGAGCCGAAGCTGCAGGAAGAGCGCGACCGCGAGCCGATGGTGGCGCGCCTCCTGGAGATCGCCCAGAAGCTCGAAGGGCTCTACCGGCACGCCTCCACGCACGCCGCCGGCATGGTGATCGGCGACAGGCCACTCGATGAACTCGTGCCGCTCTATCGCGACCCGAAGTCGTCGTTCCCGATCACCCAGTTCAACTGGAAGCTCGTGGAAGCCGCAGGCCTGGTGAAGTTCGACTTCCTCGGCCTGAAGACGCTCACCGTTCTGCGCAAGGCCGTGGACCTGATCAAGCGCGGCCGCGGCATCGACATCGATCTCGCAACGCTCCCCCTCGACGACAAGGCGAGCTACGAACTGCTGGCCAAGGCCGATACGGTGGGCGTGTTCCAGCTGGAAAGCACCGGCATGCGGGACAGCCTGAAGCGGCTGCGGCCGGACCGCTTCGAGGACATCATCGCCATGGTGGCCCTCTACCGCCCCGGCCCCATGGACAACATCCCCACCTACATCAACCGCAAGCACGGCGAGGAGGAGGTGGACTGCCTCCACCCCATGCTGGAGCCGATCCTGCAGGAGACCTACGGCGTCATCATCTACCAGGAACAGGTGATGCAGATCGCCCAGGTGCTGGCGGGATATTCGCTGGGCGAAGCCGACCTTCTGCGCCGCGCCATGGGCAAGAAGGATAAGGCGGAGATGGCCAAGCAACAGGCCCGCTTCGTCGATGGCGCCTTGAAAAACGGCGTGAAGAAGGACGAGGCGGTCTACATCTTCGAGCTGGTCGACAAGTTCGCCGGCTACGGCTTCAACAAGAGCCACGCGGCAGCCTATGCGCTGGTCAGCTATCACACGGCCTATCTCAAGGCCAACTACCGCGAGGAATTCCTGGCCGCCTCGATGACGCTCGACATGGGCAACACCGACAAGCTCGCCATGTTCACCTCCGAGGCGCGCAAGTCGAAGATCGACGTGCTGCTGCCGTGCGTGAATGCGTCCGAAGTGGATTTCCTCGCCGCGACGAAGAAGATCCGCTACTCGCTGGCAGCACTGAAGAACATCGGCAGCGCGGCCGTCGAAGCGCTCGTGGCCGAGCGCACGGCGAACGGGCCGTTCAAGTCGCTTGCCGATTTCGCAGCGCGCAGCAATCCCAAGACGCTCAACAAGCGCGCGCTCGAGACCTTGTCGGCGGCAGGCGCCTTCGATGCGCTGGAGCCCAACCGCGCCTTGGTTCACGGCAACGTCGAGCAGATCCTGGCGCTGGGCAACCGGCTCGCCTCGGATGCAGCGCAAGGCATCACGGACCTCTTCGGCGGCGGTGGCGGCGGCGACAAGGGCGGCCTCGACCTGCGCCCGCAGAAGGCCTGGACGCCGATGGAGAAGCTCTCCCACGAGTTCGATGCGGTGGGCTTCTTCCTGTCCGGGCATCCGCTGGACGCCTATACGAACGTCATGAGCAAGCTCGGCGTCATCACCTACGCGGAGATGGAGGCCAAGGCCGAGCGCGGCAACGTGGCGGCGCGGGTGGCCGGCATCGTCGTCTCGGTGCGCGAGCGCCGGTCGCAGAAGGGCAACAAGTTCGCCTTCGCCATGTTCTCCGAGCGCACGGGACAGTTCGAGAGCGTCATCTTCTCCGACACGCTGGCGGCCACGCGGCACCTGTTGGAGCCGGGCACCGCTGTCGTGGTGTCGGTGGAAGGCGAGCGTGACGGCGATACGCTGAAACTGCGCACGCAGGGCATCCAGTCGCTCGACGAGGCAGCCGCAAGCGTGCAGCGCGGGCTGAAGGTGGTGTTCGACAAGCGCGCCGTGCAGCAGAAAAACGTGCTGCAGGAATTGAAAGGACTGCTCAAGCCCGGCGGCAAGGGCACCATCACGGTATCGATGGCGCTGGAAGAGCGCGGCCGCGAGGTGGAATTCGCTCTCCCCGGCCGCTTCGACATCTCACCCGCCCAGCA
>JBDHTJ010000119.1:0-16939 GCA_039808585.1 Hyphomicrobiaceae bacterium
ACCGACCTGACGGTGGAGGAAAACCTCACCGTCGGGGCCAAGTCACCCCTCGATGGCACACGCCCCGCCTGGACGCCGGAGCGCCTCTTCGAAGTGTTTCCCAACCTTGCCGAGATGCGCAGCCGCCGCGCCAGCCAGATGTCGGGGGGCGAGCAGCAGATGCTCACCATCGCGCGCACGCTGATGGGCAACCCCCAGGCCGTGCTGCTCGATGAACCCTCGGAAGGCATCGCGCCTGTCATCGTAGAGCTGATGGGCGAAAGCGTGCGGCGCATGAAAGCCGAAGGCATTTCCGTGCTCTTGTCGGAGCAGAACCTGTATTTCGCTTCGGCCGTCGCCGACCGCGCCTACATCATCGAGAAGGGTGCCATCCGCCACGAGGGCCCCATGGCGGACATCGTTTCCGACGCGCACCTGCGCGAGCAGTATCTGAGCGTTTGAGCGGGAACGCGCGCACCACCGAAATCGACGGCGACGTGGAAAGGCCCCGGATAGCCGCAGGCTGCGCCCGCGTCTTCCGGGGAAGCAGCTTGGGGACGCGGAGTTCGTCCCTCGTGGGCTTGCGTGGATGCTCGCCTTCGCGAGCATGACGGTGGTGGGTGGGGCTTCGCGTGCCCGCGTCGCTCTCGGTGTGACAGACGCACCTCTCTGCATCCGTCCTCCCCGCGCAGGCGGGGATCTACGCAAGGTCGTAACGATGGGGCGCGGCCTCTCCATGTGACAACGGGGAAAGATCCCGGATAGCCGCGGCGTGCGCCGCGTCTTCCGGGAAGGCATCTGAGGGGGCGCATCGGGGATGGCGGTATGCGCTTACGGCTGACTTGCGTGGATGCTCGCCTTCGCGAGCATGACGGTGGTGGGTGGGGCGCGCCGGGCCCGCGTCGCTCTCGGTTATGACAGACGCACCTCTCCGCATCCGTCCTCCCCGCGCAGGCGGGGATCTACGCTGCGGGCCGCTTGATACAACGGCGCGGCCAGAAACGTCGGGTGCACACTCCGGCTGACTTGCGTGGATGCTCGCCTTCGCGAGCATGACGGTGGTGGGTGGGGCTTCGCGTGCCCGCTTCGCTCTCGGTTATGACAGACGCACCTCTCTGCATCCGTCCTCCCCGCGCAGGCGGGGATCTACGCAAGGTCGTAACGATGGGGCGCGGCCTCTCCATGTGACAACGGGGAAAGATCCCGGATAGCCGCGGCGTGCGCCGCGTCATCCCGGGAAGGCATCTGAGGGGGCGCATCGGGGATGGCGGTATGCGCTTATGGCCGACTTGCGTGGATGCTCGCCTTCGCGAGCATGACGTAAATTCGATAACGCGCCTCGTCTTGGGGCGCGCGGTTTCATGACATGGAACGGTGCTTATCCCCGCGTGTTGGGGGCCGTGCGATACTGCCCTTACCCGGCCTCACGAGGGGGCGCTGTCGCGAGGCGTCCGCAGAGGCGAGGCCGGGACTGCAGCCGGTGGCACCTCGAATACGCGCGAGCGTGCCGCTCAGGAAAGAACGTCAGGCCGGATTGCAAGCTCGTCCGGCGCCGTGCCTGAGACCCGGCCCGCAGTGCGGGGTGTCGAAGCCTCTCTTCGCGCGCTAAAACGAGCTGGCTGAAACGCCCCGCTCCCTCATCCATTGCGCATCCGATGACAGGGCCAAACCACGGCGCATTTGTCCGTACACGCCCCGTCTTTGCACGCACCGGCCTAGCGCACCGGCTTTTCGCATTTGCCGGGGTCGAGGAAGGTGATCTCTTTCAGCTCCCCCTGGATGGAGAAGTCGCCGTAATCGATGAGCAGGTTGCGGCTGACGCCGTTATCGAGGAACAGGAAGCTCAGCTCGTATACGGGCACGGCATCCCGATTGTCGGACTTGGGCTCGTAGTAGGCGATCGACACGGGCCAGGCCGGTACGCCCTCCAGCCGCTCCACGTTCTTGCCCGCAATGGGCCGCGCGGGGGCGTGCGATACTGTCGGCCGCCCGATCGCCGACACGGTGTCGTAGACCTTCTCGCCCTTTTCGGAACCGTCGTAGAGATCGGCGCGGAACAGCGTCTTGCCCGCCTTCGCCGCCTCGATCAGGGCAATGGAGTGCTGCACGGGGAAATAGGTACGCGCGGAGAGCTGGATGTCACGCTTGGCCGGCTTCGACAGTTCCACCTTCACGTCGTTGGTTGCAGGTGCACGGGCCGCGTCGCCCACGGTCACCTCGGTCGCCTTCTCGTCGCGGAACTGGCTCGAGTTGAAGCGGAAGCGACGGCCAGCGCCCTCCTCCCAACTGGAGGAGCGCAAATCGGTGAGCGTGGTCGAGCCGTTCTGGTTCACCATCTCGGTCACGAAGCGCATGTTCTGCGTGTACCCCTCGCAGGCCGAGCCGATCAGCTCGTAGACCATGCGGCCCGAGACCTGCGTGACGCTGGAACCGCCGCGCGCATTGGCGAGCGTCATTTCGTACACGGCGCGATGCGGCGCCATCACGATGCCTTCACCCGCCGCAATGGCAGGAAGCCCCGGCAGCGCCGCCAGCAAGGCAACGGCCGCGGGGAGAAGTCCATGGCGCAGGGCGCTCGTCAGATTGGCCATCGTTGCCCTCACCCCCGACCTCTCGTCCGACATGCTGATCCTATTCCTCGCGTGCGCACGGGCAGCCGGCGGATTCGCCGGGATCTATGGGGCAGTTATGTGGCCTTTGATGCGCTGCACCGGCGGCGTTGGCAAGACTGCAGTTGGAACCCAATCGCTTAACCAAGGCGTCGGGGCCGTTCCTCATCGACACACCCATTGGCAATCCCGTGCCACATGCTATCGATCACCAAGAGGAGACACTCGATTTTTCGTTCAAGGGGCAGCAGACATCGCATGCGGGCACGACAGGCCAAACCAAGGAAGCGCCAACCGCGGCCGACGCATCCCTCCAAGCTATTGGACAAGCAGGCCTTCTTCAAGCCGGTCGCACACCGCGGCCTGCACAATGCCAAGGCCGGCGTGATCGAGAATTCAGGGCCTGCCTTTCTGCAGGCGATTGCGGGTGGCTATGCCATCGAGTGCGACCTTCAGCCTGCCTCGGACGGCACGCCGATGGTTTTCCACGACGAGAAGCTCGACCGGCTGGTGGCCGTCGCCAAGGGCCCCGTGGCCGCCCATACGGCCAGGGAACTGAGGGCCATGCCATATCGCGGTGGGGAGGACGCCAGGATCTTGAGCTTCGCCGATTTTCTGAAGCTCGTTGGCGGGCGGGCGCCCCTGCTCGTGGAAGTGAAGGCCGAGAAAAACATGCCGCCGCGCGCGTTCCTCGCCAAGATCGCCAACGCGGCCCGGGGCTACAAGGGGCCGATCGCGCTGATGTCGTTCAACATGGATGTGGTGCTGGCGCTGGGCCGCCTGGCGCCGCGTATCCCGCGCGGTCTGGTGCTCGGCCGGCACCAGGTGCTCAAGAGCTGGCTGTCGCGCGCCGGCCGCGCCGCTGAGGGCACTGCCCTGTCGCGCATCCTCGACGCGGCGCTGCCGAAGGTGAGCTTCTTTGCCGTCGACGTGAACGTTCTGAAGGCGGCAGCGCACTGGCGCAAGATGCACGGCCACGACGTGCCGCTGTTCTCCTGGACGATCCGCACCAAGCGTCAGAGGACCACCGCCGCCCGCTATGCCGATGCGCCGATTTTCGAGGGCTACGAGGCCTAGGCGATGCAGAAACCGGTCACGGAGCGCCAGGAGACGCTTGTTTCGACGGCGCAGGCGGCGCTGCGCGGACTGCGCGCCGGCATGTCGGTTCCCGCTGCCGTTCTGTTCGCCACGGCGCTGGGCTTTGGGGCGCTCGCGCGTGATGCCGGCTTCTCCATCGCGCAGACCGTGTTCATCTCCGGCACCGTGTTCGCCATGCCGAACCAGGTGATGCTGGTCGACCAGCTGTCGCGCAACGAGACCATCGCCATCACCGCGCTCGCCGTGGCACTCACCGCCATGCGCCTGCTGCCGATGACGGTGACGCTGGTGCCGCTGCTCGACCGGCCCCGCCGGCACCTCGGCATCGATCTCGTGCTGTCGCATTTCGTGACCATCAGCACCTGGCTCGAGGGCAACCGCCACCTGCCGTCACTGGCACCGGCCGCGCGGGCGCCGTTCTTCGCCGGCCTCGGCGCCATGATCTTGCTGGCGTTGATGCTCGGGACGGCGCTGGGCTACGTCGGGGCCGCGTTCGTGCCCGCCCCCGTGACGACCGCGCTGCTGTTTGCCACGCCCGTCTATTTTTTCCTCTCGCTGCTGGCCACGTCTCGCACGCGCTTCGACTTCGTTGCGGTTGGCGCGGGCGCGGCGCTGATCCCCGTTACGCACTGGATCCACCCGAGCTTCGATCTTCTGGGCGCCGGCATCGTGGGTGGCACCTTCGCCTTCATCCTGAGCCGCCGCGCATGATGAACCTCGACGACGGTCTCGGTGGCTACGGCATCATCCTGCTCGCTGGCGTGCTGATGACGGAGATGTGGCGCTGGCTCGGTGTCCTCGTCGGCAACCGGCTGTCGGTGGATGGGCCCATATTCCTCTGGGTGCGCGCGGTGGCGACGGCCCTCGTCGCGGCCATGGTCTCGCGCATGCTGCTCTATCCGGCAGGCCAGCTCGCGGCCGTGCCCTGGACATGGCGGGCGGGCGCATTCCTCGCCGGCATCGCCTTCTATTTCGCGGCGCGGCGCAATCTCGGCGCCGGCGTGCTCGGCGGCGCGACGGTGCTGCTGGTGGTGGAAGCGCTGCGCAATTAGGCGCGACCGCGCTGGAGCAGTTCGGAGTTAGTCTCACCCGGCATGCTTCGCGCTCAACGGGAGAGCGCGCGCCAGACGCGAAACCGGCCGTTCTCGGCGGCCACGGTGACCTCGGAAAACAGCGCCTTCAGCGGCTCTGCCAATGCAAGCCGCCGCTGCACCACCATCTGCAGCATGCCGCCGGCTTTCAGATGCTTCGGTGCCTGCGCGATCAGCCGCTCGAGCGCGCTGTGATCCTCGCCGACGCCCGCATGCAGGGGCGGATTGGAGAGGATGGCGTCGTAGCGCTGGCTGCCGGTTGCGGTGAGGCTCGTGCCCAGGACAGCCCGCGCACCTGCCACGTTCTCCTGCGCGGCGAGAAGTGCCACAGTATCAGCATCGAGCATGTCGATCTGGGCCTCGGGCAGCCGCTCACGCATTGCGGCAGCGATCGGGCCGCTGCCGCAGCCGTAGTCGAGCACGCGGGCCACGCGCCGCAGATCGGGCAGGGCCGACAGCATCAGCGCGGTGCCCTCGTCGAGGGTCGAGGAGGAGAACAGGCCGGGATAGGTGACCCAGGTCCGCTTGCGGCCGGCGATATCGATGGCCATCTCGCGCCGCCACGCGGCAAGCGACGTTTTCAATGAGCCAGCAGGGCGCGCCGCCTGCACGATGCGTCCATGCCCGCGTGTGGCCAGCGTCTCGACGGGCCCGGACATCGCCTCGAGCGTATTGATGGCCGAGCGTATGCCCTCGTCGTTGCCGCCGAACAGCAGCACACGGCCCCCAGGCTCCAGCACGCTTGCAACCGCATGCAGGGCCATCTCCTGCTCGTCCTTGGATTTCGCCAGGCGCAGCAGCGCACAGGCATAAGGGCCGCCGGACGGCCAGGGTGTGGGTGCTGCGATATCGCCAGCCCTTCGGCTCCAATGCGTGACGTCGAGCCCGTCAGCCCGCAGCACCTGCGCCGCCGCCTCTCCCGCATTGGCCAGCAGCACGCGCCCCGAAAGTGCCAGCGCGTCGAGACTGCGTCGCAGGATCTCGGCCGCAGCCCCGTCCGGATCCTGGCGCCAGCGGCTCATCGGATCACGATCAGGAGGCCAGTGCCTTGCGGATCTTCTCGGCGTTCACCGCCAGCACTTCCTGGTTCTCCATCTTGCCGGTGTGCGGGCCGATCGATTGCCCCGTCTTGCGCGGCAGGATGTGGAAGTGGAGGTGGAACACCACCTGGCCGCCCGCCGGCTCGTTGAACTGCTGCAGCGTGATGCCATCGGCGTTGAAGGCCTTCATGACGGCTTGCGAAATTTTCTGCACCGTCTTCATGCAGGCGGCGAGCTGCCCCGGGCTTGCATCGAGGATGTTGCGCGCGGTGGACTTGGGGATGACCAGCGTGTGCCCTTCGCATCGCGGCATGATGTCCATGAAGGCGAACGTATCCTGGTCCTCGTAGACCTTGTGCGCGGGAAGCTCGCCCCGAAGGATCTTCGCAAACACGTTGTTCGAATCGTAGCCGGCCATGTCGCCTCCTCGCGAGCGTCAGACGTATCGCGCACGCCCGCGGCCCTTCTCTCGCAAGCCCGATGGCCTCACGTCAAGGCGTTTGCGTGAAGCTTTCGAGACAGACGATCCTCAGTCTTCCGGCTTATCGTCTCTGCGGAAGGGTGCGTAGTTTGCCAACTCCTCCGCCGCACGCTCGACGTAGGCGCGCTCGCGGTTCAAGTAATCGGCGATGGCACGGCGCAGCGATGGATCGCTGATGTAGTGCGCCGAATAGGTCTTGGTGGGGAGGTAGCCACGCGCAAGCTTGTGCTCGCCCTGCGCGCCTGCCTCCACGCGCTTGAGCCCATGCTGCACGGCGTAATCTATGGCCTGATAGTAGCACATCTCGAAATGCAGGAAGGGATGATGCTCGGTTGCGCCCCAGTAGCGCCCGTAGAGACAATCGCCACCCACCATGTGGAACGAGCCCGCCACTGGCCGTCCGTCACGCTTTGCCAGCATGAGCAATGGCGCGTCGCCCGTCGCCACAGCAATCAGCGAGAAAGCGCGGCGGTTGAGATAGGGCCGGCCCCACTTGCGCGATCCCGTGTCCATGTAGAAGGCGAAAAAGGCGTCCCAGTCGGCTTCCGTGATCTCCGGCCCACGCAGCCATGTCACCTCGAGGCCGGCGCTCAAGGCCTGCTCGCGCTCCTTGCGCACGGCCTTGCGCTTGCGCGACGCGAGCGAGCCGAGGAAATCATCGAAGGTGGCATAGCCCTCGTTCGTCCAGTGGAACTGCTGGTCGGTGCGCTGCAGATAGCCCAGCATCCCCAGCCGCTGCCATTGTGCCTCCTCCAGGAAGGTGACGTGTGCGCCCGACAGCCCGCTCTTCTCCACGACCTCGACGATCGCCCGCGCGAGCATGCTCTCGAATTGGGCTGCACGCTCGCCAGGCCGCACCAACAGGCGGGGACCCGGAACCGGCGTGAACGGCACTGCGATCTGCAGCTTGGGATAGTAGTCGCCACCGGCCCGCATGTAGGCATCGGCCCAGCTGTGGTCGAAGACGTATTCGCCCTGGCTGTGCGCCTTGAGATAGGCCGGCGCACAGGCCTGGATGACGCCCGCTGCGTCCTTCAATACGAGATGGCGCGGCGTCCAGCCGGTGCACCCGCCCGTCGTGCCCGCGACCTCCAGCGCGTTGAGGAATCCGTGCCCGACGAACGGATTGAACCGCGCAGGGTCTGGATTTGCACAGGCGTCCCACTCGGCAGCCGGAACATCTGCGAGCCGCGGCACGATTTCGACGCGAATCTCGGCAGCATCAGGTGGCGGCACGGAGGGATCTTGCAAGGAGCGTAGCCTCGACAATCGACTGCCTGAAAGGGTAAAGGATCGCGCGCTCTCCGCAAAGGGGGCAAGGGCTTGAAGACGAGCGCCCTGCCCCGCCTGTCGCGTCGGCACGAAGACAAAAGTGAACGTCATTTGAGACGTTGAGGGGACCAGGCATGCAAAAGGTGATGAAGCTCGCGGTCGCGGGCGTGATGCTGGCGCTCGCCACCGTCGCCGTCGGCGCGCAGGAAGCCAAGGACGGCGGCGTCACCGTGCGGCGGGCCTCGTTCGTGCGCTACCTCGTCTCGGCCGAGCGGCTGGAGAAGGCGGCCGACCAGCAGTATCTCACCCTCAAGTCGCAGGCGACGACGAAGCGCGCGCTGCTTCCCCAGGACGATCCGCAGACCCGGCGCGTTCAGCGCATCGCCAAGGAACTGCTGCCCTTCACCGAGAAGTGGAACCCGCGCGCCAAGGACTGGAAGTGGGAGGTGGTGGTGCTCAAGGCCCCCACCATCAATGCCTTCTGCATGCCCGGCGGCAAGATCGCCTTCTTCACCGGCATCCTCGAGAACCTGAAGCTGACCGACGACGAAGTGGCCATCGTGATGGGCCACGAAATCGCGCATGCCCTGCGCGAGCATGCCCGCGCCCGATCTGCCAAGCAGGTGCTGACGCAGGTGGGCGCCGTCGCCGTGAGCCTCGTGTTCGGCGACAACTACGGCCAGCTTGCACAACAGGGAGGCGGCCTGCTGACCTTGAAGTTCAGCCGCGACGACGAGCGCGACGCGGACCTCATCGGCATGGAACTCGCGGCCCGCGCCGGCTACGATCCGCGGGCCGGCGTCAGCCTATGGGAAAAGATGGCGAAGGCCCAGCGCGGGGCGCCTCCGCAGTGGCTCTCCACCCACCCCTCCAGCGACGACCGCATCGCGCGCATGAACCGCGCCCTTCCGCAAGTGATGCCGCTCTACGAGAAGGCCAAGCTCGCCAAGCGCTGATCGCTGGCCTCACGTGCTCGCCCTGGAGGCGTGACGTCTCCTCGGTGCTTTCCCGGGCGAGCGCAGCGAGACCCGGACCTTTCCCATGCGCTGGGAAAGATCCTGGATAGCCGTGCCTTCGGCCCGGCTTCCGGGAAGGCAAAACAGTCGAGGTGCGCGCCCCTCGCTGACTGGCGTGGATGCCCACCTGCGTGGGCATGACGGGGGAGAATGGGGCCGAGCGCAGGTGGCCCTAACCGCCGTCGAAGAAGGCGGTGGATGGAGGTGTCGCGCCACAGCAAGACCGTGGCGAGGCAGTACGTGCGGGACCACAAAACCCAACGTCATCGCCGCGAAGGCGGCGATCCACGCAAGGTGCGGTCACGACAAACCTCTCTTGGACCGCAGCCCTCTCCTCATGCGTTCCCGGCCGAGCGAAAGCGAGCGCCGGGACCTTTCCCCGCCCCTTGTTGCGCACACTGAGCCTTGCATGCGGCGACGTGGAAGGATCCCGGATAGCCGCGCATTCGGCACGGCTTCCGGGAAGGCATCTGGGGGGACCTGCCCACCCTGGCATCTACGCCAGGACCCATAGTCCACACCGGGCACCGGCCACGCAGCCTGGATCACTCGTCCTCAACAATTGCCCTTGTCGTCTTGAAGGCCGTGCGCGCTCTCGGCGGCGTGGCGGCGACATGCTGCGCGCTGACTTGCGGATGGGCGAGCCCCGTGCCGCTCCAGGCGTAGCCCGAGCGCACGGCGCGGCCCGGGAACAGCAGCGTGACCGGGTTGATGTGGGCCCCGCGCCGGTCCTTGACCTCGTAGTGGACGTGCGGACCGGTGGAGTAGCCGGTGCTGCCGAGGAGCCCCAGGCGCTCGCCCTGCGCCAGCGTCGCACCGACGCGCGCATGGATCGCGGAGAGATGCCCGTAGAGATGTTCGCGCCCCTCCCTGTCCCGCGTGATCACGGCATTGCCATAGCCGCCGCGGCCGCCTGCGAAGATCACCACCTGACCGCTGCTCGTGGCGTATACGGGCGCGCCGTGACGGCCGGCAAGATCGATCGCAGGATGGCGGCGACCTTCATTGAAGAGGCTGGTGATGCGTCCGTTCTCGAACGGCAGGATGAAAGCGGGGCCCGTGACGACAGGCTTTTCCGGCCTGCTGCCGAAAGGATCGAGGCTCGGCATCAGCGAAACCGGCAGCTTGCCGCGCCACACCGGCTCGGCGCGATACGATAATGCAGCGGCATGCCGCTCGCTCACATGATGCCGCCGCGAGACGAACGGCAACACCACCGGACGCGGCTCGATGTGCACATCGAAATGCGGGCGCGGCGGTGGCAACAGATACGGCGTGATGGGATGCAGCGACGGCCGCAGCAGCGGCTCCATGCGCGCAAGCGCGGTCTGCATGGAGCGCCGAGGCGTCTCGGACATCGGCGGCGGAATATTGGGTGCGCTGGCCCAGGTCAGGCGCGGGCCATCGCTGCGCGTATCAGCGTCCGTCATGTCGAGCGCGGCAAGCACTGGCCCGGCGTCGGCGCTTTCAGATGCCTCCGGCAGGCCCAGGTTCCTCGCCGGGTCGAGGAACAGCGGCCATTGCTTGCGCGCCATCGTGGGCGTGGGCACGGCCTGCTGGGGAGCCACCCCGGAGACCTGCGATAAGGCGGCCGGCGGTGCCGCATCTGCTGCCGGGCCAGAGAACAGTCGCTCCAATAGCGACGGCCGGCGCATCACGACCTTGCGGCCGATCCGCATCTCTTCACTGCGCAGCGCGTGCGTGATCGGATCGAGCGCGCCGCCTGCGCCCAGTGGAGACAGCAGCCGATCTGCGCGTGCGCCGGCACGTTCCGTTTCGGCCAGCGCCACCACCGGCATCGCCGCAGCCAGCACAAAGAGCGCAGCAACGCGCGCGAGTTTCCCCGTCGAGTACGCCATCACATCCTCATCTCGTCGGTGCCAGACAGGCGGCGACAGTTTCAGCCGGCTCTCGGGCAAATCAGGCAGGACGCGGCGGTTCGCTTGCCGCGCGGGGCCACGAAACGCGAGGAGGCGCAGCGGCGCCACACGCTCTGGTCGAGCGCGGTGCGATATATTGTCTGCAATTTTTGAGACTTGCTAAGCCCACTGCACACGTCATGTGAGAGTGCAGCGGTGACTTCATATGCCCGGAGGTTGCACGCGCCGAGAGGCTAACGCGCACGCGCGAAAACGTCGCGAAGCCCACCGGCTCCGCGACGCGCGCATTCCAGCAACAGAAAGTGGCGGTGCTGCTTGAAGTTATGCTGTTCCGCGAAGGTCGGGCGGGGTTGCCTCCTCGGCGAAGCGCTTGATCGCCTCGGCGAGCGGGATCACCTCCTGCGCCTGGCTGCCGAGGCGCCGCACGGAAACCGTACGCTCCTCCGCCTCGCGCTTGCCGACAACCAGCATCACCGGAACCTTGGCGAGAGAGTGCTCGCGGACCTTGTAGTTGATCTTCTCGTTGCGCAGGTCCGTCTCGGCACGGATGCCGGCAGCCTTGAGCTCTGCCAGAGCCTCGCGCGCATAGGCATCGGCATCCGAAACGATGGTGGAGACCACCACCTGCGTCGGCGACAACCACAGCGGCAGGTGGCCTGCGAAGTTCTCGATCAGGATGCCGGTGAAGCGCTCCAGCGAGCCGAACATGGCGCGGTGGATCATCACCGGCGTCCTCTTCTCGCTGTCGGCATCGATGTAGAAGGCGCCGAGGCGGCCCGGCAGGTTGAAGTCCACCTGCGTGGTGCCGCACTGCCAGTCACGGCCGATGGCGTCCTTCAGCACGTACTCGAGCTTGGGACCATAGAAGGCACCCTCGCCCGGATTGATCGCCGTCTTGACGCGTCCGTTGGAGCGCCGCTTCACTTCGTCGAGCACGTCGGACAGGGCCTTTTCCGCCTTGTCCCACAACTCGTCGGCGCCGACCCGCTTCTCGGGTCTGGTCGAGAGCTTGATGAAGATGTCCTCGAAGCCGAAGTCCTTGTAGATCGAGAGCATCAGCTCGTTGATCTTGAGGCATTCCTCCATGATCTGATCTTCGTTGACGAAGATGTGCGCGTCGTCCTGGGTGAAGTGGCGCACGCGCAGCATGCCGTGCAGGGCGCCCGACGGCTCATAGCGGTGCACCTTGCCGAACTCGGCGATTTTCAGCGGCAGGTCGCGATAGCTCTTCAGGCCGTGCTTGAAGATCTGCACGTGGCCGGGGCAGTTCATCGGCTTGCAGCAGAACACCCGCTCATCGGGGAGCGTGGTGGTGAACATGTTCTCGCCGTAGTTTTCCCAGTGGCCGGACTGCTCCCAGAAGTGCCGCTCCATCATGTCGGGCGTGTTGACTTCGTTGTAGCCGGCGCGATCGAGACGACGGCGCATGTAGCCGATGAGGGTCTGGAACAGGGTCCAGCCCTTCTGGTGCCAGAAGATCGAGCCCGGGGCCTCCTCCTGGAAGTGGAAGAGATCCATCTCGCGGCCGAGCTTCCTGTGGTCGCGCTTCTCGGCTTCCTCGATCTGTTTGAGGTAAGCGGCAAGATCCGCATCCGAGGCCCACGCGGTGCCGTAGATGCGCTGCAGGCGCGGCCCGTTGGAATCGCCGCGCCAATAGGAGCCGGCAAAGCGGGTGAGCTTGAAGGCGGTGCCGATCTGGCCAGTCGAGGTCATGTGCGGACCGCGGCAGAGATCGAGCCAGTCGCCCTGCTTGTAGATCTTCAGGTCCTCGCCCGGCGGAATGGCGTCCACCAATTCAATCTTGAACAGCTCGCCCTTCGACTTGAAGAAAGCCTTCGCCTCGTCGCGGCTCCACAACTCCTTCGTAAAGGCTGCGTTGCGCGCGATGATCTCGCGCATCTTCGCCTCGATCTTGGGCATGTCCTCCGGCAGGAAGGGCTCCTCCTTGGAGAAGTCGTAATAGAAGCCGTTTTCGATCACCGGGCCGATCGTCACCTGAGTGCCGGGCCACAAGGCCTGCACGGCCTCGGCCATCACGTGTGCGGCGTCGTGCCGGATCAATTCCAGCGCCTCCGCATCCGTGCGGGTCACGATCTTCAAGGTTGCATCCGCCTCGATCGGATCGGCGAGATCCGAGAGCGTGCCGTTCAGCACCATGGCCACCGCCTTCTTGGCGAGCGACTTGGAGATGCTTTCGGCAACGGCTTTGCCGGTCACACCCTTGGCGAAGGTGCGCGCGTTGCCGTCTGGAAATGTGATGGAGATCTGGCTCATGGGTCCTTGTCCTCTCACTCGCTGCCTACGACGCAGGTAAGGTGGGCCGCGGGCTTTCTGGCGCGGCGGCCCGCTTGTGCATGCGCTGGCCGGGGTCTGTCAAGGAACCGGACGCCGCCTTAATGCGCCCAGGCGGGCTCATCCGCAGACGGCCTTGAGAGTACGGCTTTGGCGCCGTTTGGGAATTAATGGCTCGTTTATGCCACAGTGCGAGGCTACGAGGCCTCCTTCGCAGAGAAATGGAGAGGCACGGCTGATCGACCCCAGGGGCAGCCGGAACCAGCTCCGGGGGATGGGAAGGGAGATGTACGTGCGGTCGATTCCCTTGTTTTCGGCTATCGTCCTGGCACTCGCGGCGTTCCTCGCAGGCCTCACACCGAGTGCGTCATCGCTTGCGCAGTCCTCGCCTTCCGTCGCCAAGCGGATGAACCCGCCGCCCGTGCCGGCAGGCAACGATCAGAACCGGCTCGCAGCCCTCACCGAGCAGCTCAACCAGAACACCGTCACGGTGATCTCGGGCAATACCAACGGCACCTATCTCTACCTCGCCTACGACATGTCGGCCGTGCTCGACGACGGCAATCACCTTCGCGTCCTGCCGATCATCGGCAAGGGCGGCTACCAGAACATCGTCGACCTCTTGCATTTGCGCGGCATCGACCTTGCGATCACGCAGTCGAACATCATGTCCTATCTCAAGAAGACCAACGAGATGGGGCCCAACATCGACCAGCGCGTGGCCTACATCGCCAAGCTCTACAACGAGGAGATGCATATCCTCGCGGGACCCGGCATCAAGCGCATCCAGGATCTCGCCGGCCGGAAGGTGAACTTTTCCGACGTTGGCAGCGGCACACAGTTCTCCACGCGCCTGATCTTCGAACTTCTCGGCATCAAATGCGAGGAGATCAACGTCGGCCAGGCCGACGGCTACCAGATGGTGAAGTCCGGCGAGATCGCCGCCACCATTCTCATCGCGGGCAAGCCGACGGGCTCGTTCGCGAAGTTCAAGCTCGAGCCCGGTATGACCCTGCTGCCCGTGCCCTACACCGAGGCGCTGGAGCAGGACTACTTCCCGGCCAAGCTCACCAATGAGGACTACCCCAACCTCATCGAGATGGGTCAGAGCGTGGAGACCGTGGCTGTGGGCGCCGTGCTGGCCGCCTACAACTGGCCGCGGGATACGGATCGCTACCGGCGCGTTGCGCTGTTCGTCGAGAGCTTTTTCGCCCGCTTCTCCGAGTTCCAGCGCCTGCCGCGGCACGTGAAATGGCGCGAGACGAACCTGAGCGCGGCCCTGCGCGGCTGGAAGCGTTTCCCGGCCGCGGAGGAATGGCTGGCCAAGCCGCAGAAGCCCATGGCGCAAATGACCATCGATCCGAGCGTGGTGCGTGCGCAGGCCGCGAAGGTGGCGCCGAACGACCCGGCCGCCCAGGAAAAGCTGTTCCGCGACTTCATGGAATGGCACAAATCACAGCAGCAGAAGCGTTAGGCAGACGACACGGGGGGGCCGATGTCAAAGCTGCGGGAGAGACACGAGAGACAGCGGCGGGCCGCGCCGGCTACGGCGCTCCTTGTCGCCGCCCTGATGCTTTTCCCACTTCAGCCGGCCACCGCGCAGACGCAGGCGCCGACCCTCACCATATCGACGCCCCAGGCGATCACGCTCGACTCACCGAGCCAGACGCCGCTTGCCATCAGCGTGGCCCCTGCCGCAAGCATTCCCCGCAACGCCTTCCTGCGCCTGCGCGGGCTGCCGCCCACAGCCGCGCTTTCCGAAGGCTACGCGATCGGGCCGGGCTCATGGGCCGTCGCCCTCACGGCGCTTCCTGCCCTGAAGCTCATCGTGCCCGCAGCTGCGGAAGGCCGCGCCGATCTCACGGTGGCCCTCGTCAGCGTCGAGGGCACCGTGCTGGCAGAGGCGCGGACGTCGCTCGTGATAGGCAAAGTGCCCGCAGCGGTCACCGGCGCCCCCTCCTCCGCCACGATCCTCCGCGCCGGCCCGTTGCAACCCCCGCCGCCGCGCGCGCCCGCTCCCACCCTCGCACCCCAGGAACGCGAGCGCGCAATGCGGCTTTTCAAGCGCGGACAGGAACAGCTCAAGGATGCCAACGTCGCAGAGGCCCGGCTGTTCTTCGAGAAGGCGGCGGATGCGGGATTGTCCGAAGCAGCACTTGCACTGGGCGCCACCTTCGAGGCCGCCGAACTCGAGAAGCTCGACATTCGCGGCGCATGGGCCGATGACGCCCAGGCCCGCCGCTGGTACGAGAAGGCAGCGCAGCTCGGCGCGCAGGAAGCCCAGCAGCGCTTGCAACGTCTGGGACGCAAGTAGGACACACTCCGCCCGCCCGCGATCACGCTGTCACGCGATGGTCCTCACCCTGCCTACGTAATTCCTCAATACGGCCGCAAAATTGTCCGCCCGCGGAATGCAACCTGTTGGCGGCGGATGCGCCGGCCTTTGCGGGTGCCGGATCTCGATCACACTTTCCGCCCAACCGAACGGAATGAAGCCCGGCCCCGATCAGTTGTCCTGATCGGAAGTGCTCGGCCTTCGATCAGGAAGCGTCTTGCGCCGATGGCAGCGCGAGGCGGCGCGTCCGCCCATGCGGGCGCCGATACTTTGGGGGAAAGCATGTCGATCCGGCGCACCTTCACGAAATTCTCGGCCGTCCTGGCTCTCGTCGTTGCAGGCCTTGCCGCACACGCGGCGGAGCCCGTCCGCCCCGCACCGCAAGGCTCGGCCCCTTGGGATATCGTCGCGCAGGCCGAAGCCCGCCGCCGCGCGCAAGGCATCCCGGTACCGCCATCGGTCTATCTCGGCGAGGGCGCAACCGTGGCAAAGGTCAACAACTGGACGGTAGGCCTCGCCGGCGGCCTGCCGGAGGGCACCTTTCTGCGCTTTGCAGCGGAGATCGCACGCAACCTCAATGGCACCGACGACTTGCGCGTACTCCCCGTGGTGACGCCGGGCGCCACCGACAACATCAAGGACCTCCTGTATCTGAAGGGCATCGACATCGCGATCACGCACGCCGACGTGTTCGAGCACTTCCGTACCGTCGAGAAGATCCCCAACATCGAAAAACGGGTGCACTTCATCTCGGAGATGTACATCTCCGAGATCCACGTGCTGGCGCGGCCCGAGATCAAGACCTTCAAGGATCTCGAGGGCAAGACGGTGAGCTTCCACACGCCGGGTGCCGGGCCGTCCGTGACAGGCCCCATTCTCTTCCAGCGCCTGGGCGTGCAGGTGACCCCCGTATTCGTGAACAACGCCATAGCCATCGAGAAGATGAAGAAGGGCGAGATCGCAGCCCTCGTGCATACGGTGGGAAAGCCCAATGACCTCTTCACCAAGAGCAAGAACGAGGCCGGCCTGCACTTCCTGCCGATCCCGCTCGACAAGTTCGAGGATCTCTACGTGCCTTCGACGCTGACGAGCGAGGATTATCCGGGCTATGTGGCGCCTGGCGAAAGTGTTGATATCATCGGCGTTCAGGCAGTGCTCGCCGTCTTCAATTGGCCGAAGGAAAGCGACCGCTATCGCCGCGTGCAGCGCTTCATCGACTTCTATTTCGACCGTTTCAAGAACCTGCAGCAGCCGCCCTATCACCCGAAATGGAAGAGCATCAATCTCGCGGCGAAAGTGCCGGGCTGGACGCGCTACACGCTTGCCGAGGAGAAGCTCAACCAGATTGCGCTCAATCAGCCGCTGCTGATCGATCCTTCCCTCGCGCGCGTGCAGGCGGCACGCATCGCGCCAAATGACCTGGCCGAGCAGGAGCGCCTGTTCCAGCAATTCATGGAGTGGAGCCGCACGGGGCGCCGCACACAATGATGCGCTCATGAAACAAGGGCGCGTGACCTGATGAGGGGGTGGACGGTGGCAAGGACATGGCAGGCGTCGGGTCCGGAAACTCCAGCACCCGCTTCGCACAGGGGCGCGAGCATGGCGCTTGTGGTGTCGCTGGCCGTGCCGCTCGTGATGCTTCCCGACGCGAGCCACCTGCGCCTCAGCGCCCAGGTCACCGGAAGCACCGACACGGCAGTGTCACTGCGCCTGCAGATGCCTGCCGCCATCAGATCGAACGGCGCCACCAGCGTCGCCCTCGACATCAAGGTGCCGGATCGCGACCTGCCGTCGAACTCCTTCATTCGTGTGCGCGGGCTGCCGGAAGCGGCCTCGCTCAGTGATG
>JBDHTJ010000120.1:0-16727 GCA_039808585.1 Hyphomicrobiaceae bacterium
CTTTGGAGGCGATGGGGCAAGTTCTCGTAGGATCCCTGCGGGACTACGCAAAATCCAATAACCTATTGATTTTATTGGTGAGCCCGGATGGGTTCGAACCATCGACCCTCTGATTAAAAGTTATGTCTTGCCGTTGCGCATCAGGTACTTAGCAGTCGGACGGGCGGCTAAAAGTGGGGTTCTGGCGGGGCTCAGTCGGACGTTTGCCGAAACCGCAAGCTCAGATGCTCAAGGCCAGTGATCTTAGCGATGTCGGCCTGGGCTACGCGGCGTAATTCTTTCATGGCCTCGAAGTGGTGAGCGTTCACGGGCAGAGCTCCCAACGGGAATAGCCGCGGCGTCGTCAGATGCTCGAGCAGCTTCGCGTGGATCTGCTGCACGATGTGCCGGCGCTCGAGGATCAGGCCCTCAGCCATCGCGCGGCTCTGAATTGGGCCGTAGACGGTCGTCGGGCCGGGAAGCTCGTGTTGGAACGGGCGATGCTCCTCGGTGACGAAGTAGGCACCGCTCTCGTGCTCCTGGTGCATGTGCCAGGTCCACTTTTGGGTGAAGTCGGTCACGGTCATACGGCAATTCCCTGTTCCTGCATCCAGACCTGCAGCCGCTCGATAGCGCGATCGGCCATGGCCTCGTCAAGTGCCATGTAGTGCTTGAGTACCTGGTGCACGCTCTGCAGCGTGTGGCCCGTCACCGAACGGATCTCGGCGATGGTGGCGCCGGCGAGCGCCAGGCGCGTGATGGCGGTGTCACGCAGATCGAGAAACTTGCGTGTGGCAACCTCGGGCATCTCCTTGGCGACGGCATCGCGCACGCGCCGAAAGTGCGTGTTGAAGTGCTTCGGCGAGTATTCAAATTCGTCGTGACAGAGCACCAGGCGCTTCGCCAGGGCCATCTGCACCACGCTGCGGCGCGCGCGGATGGCGGCGATGCGCGCCTGCAGCGACGTTGTGAGCGGCACGATCACGCGCGCGCCTGTCTTGCGCTGAATGAAGCGGGCCTTGCCGTCGACAAGGCGGTCCTCCGCGAGCTCGAGCACGTCCCCCATACGCTGGCCCGTGTGAAGGGCCAGCACGAACGCATCTCCGACGGGAGCTAGCCCCATGGCATCGGCTTTCGCCACGAAGGCCTTGCACTCGGCGGCGCGCCAGACCACGACGCGCGCCGGCACGGTATCGAGGCCGAGATTGCGGGCCGGATTTTTTGAAACCCATTCCTTTTTCTCGGCGTAGGAAAACAGCAAGCGAACGACGGCGATCGTGGCGTTGCCCATGGCGTGCCCGCGCTGCCGACACAGTTCCTCCCACCAGGTGTAAAGGTGGCTTTTGCCAACCGCAGCAGCCGGCACGGCACCAAACTCGGCGAGGAAGATCGTCGCGTGGTTGTCGTAGCCGATGCGGGTCTTGGGGGCCAGGCGCGCGTATTTCGGGCTCTTGCGATAGAGCTCCCACAGCGCGTCGCACGAGCGGGGGTGGCGCTTGGGCGGCCCGAGCTTCAGCCGCTTGCCCTGGCCCAGCAGATCGGCTGCCTGGGCGTTGAGTTCCTGGGCCCTGGCGATAGCCTTGTCGAGAGGCAGCCAGGCGCCGGCATCATCCCTCAGCGCCTGGCCGCGTGCGCCCGCGGCTCTCAGCTTCGGCCCTGGTTCCCATCGGGGCTGATAGTCCGTCCCCCGATAAAGCTTCAGATACGGGACGTCCGTCATAATCCGGGCCATCGATCATCTCCTCGAGGCGGCGATCGGCCAGGTTGCCGAGCGCGAATGCAGAGCAAAGCCAAAATCCGAGAACAAACGCCGCTACAGCGATAGCGTAGAGGAGCATCCAATGGATCTCAATCATTGGCGGCCCCTCCCGAATACGCTCCACTTGCCCGTGGATGTCCGCTTCGCGAGCAGCTTGGGCAGGGTGTCGTCAACAGGAGCGGCCGGCGACGGCACGTCGAGCGGGTGGAACGAGCGCACCATCCAGTCGGCGCATTCGTCGATGGTGGAGAAGCAGGCAATCATGCGGCCGGCGCACATGACGGACCAGCCGCCCATTTCGGCGCGATCGATGACAAGGGGCGTCCCAGCGCTCGTGTCGAAGGTGTCGGGATCATCGCTCATGGCGTCCTCCGCGGCTCGAGGACGATGCGATAGCCCACCGTTTTCATCGCCGGCTCGATGCGCATGGCGGCCTGGAGCGCGTTGTGGGACGTTTGGTTGAAGGCCACTTGAGCGTAGGCCCGTGCCAGGTGGCGCAGCATGAGCTCGCGTTGTGCGTCGGTCATCATACCTTGCCTCCTGCGAAGCGAGCATCGAGCTCCTGACGCGCACGCGCCACGTCGTTGTCGGACGTGGCGGCGAGGAACGCGGCGCGGTAAGCGGCAGCGTGAGGTTTGAGGGAGGGTGGCAGATCCTTGTCGAGCCACGCGTAAAAAGCGGGAGGCGACCAGGTGAGTGTGCCGTTGGGATGCAGTGGGCGCGGCATGCCCTGCTTGTCGCAGAGATAGTGCCAATTGCGGGCAAGCCAGTCTTCGCTTCGACCGAGCTCACGCGCAACATCACGGACGGTGAGTGCAGTAAACATCGTTCAATATCTCCATGAGAATGCGGAGAGACGGGACGTTTGCCGGGCGACGCTGAAGCCCTTTGCGTCGCCCGGCGTGCCGCAAGTCGGTCCCCGCTGCCGATTGGGCGAGGAAAAATAAATCACCGCTCGTGATCACGGTCAATGATGAAAAATCACCCCCAGTGATAAAACGCCTGCTAAAGGCCGCAAAGTTATCCACAAAAAGTCACGTTCAATGGGGGACGCGGCGGGCCCTTTTGAGGGCCTTGATGGCCCCCATCAGTTCAAGAGGATTGTTACTGGCATCGCCACAATAGAGCCAGTCAAGCGTTACACGGAAGCGGCGGCGGATCGCCCGAGCACTCCGGTCGGACAGGTGTTTCTTGCCGCTTTCGTATTGACTGAGAAGGTTTTGGCCAATGCCAACGGCTTCGCTAAAGCTCGTCTGCGTGAGCCCCATGGCTTCGCGCGTGAGGCGGATGCGCTCGCCGATCGCGGCGTCTGCTTCTTCCGGGGGCTGCTCGTCAATACTCATGACCGTGCTTAGCATCACACTTTGGCCATCTGTAAAGGTGGATTGCCCTGCTTGACGGTTATCACGAACGGTGATTGTTTATCTCCATGTCTAGACCCTGCATCACAACGATCGAGGAGCTGGTGGACGCCCTAGGCGGCCCATCTGCTGTCGCGGACTGGCTCGGCATCAGCCAGCCGGCCGTGAGCAACTGGATCACACGCAATTACATCGCGCCGGGGTGGCACGGACGACTGATCGTCGAGTGCCTGCGTCTGGGGCTGCGTGTGGATTGGTGCCGCGTCCTCAGCATGCCTGAAGAGGATGCGGCCGTGCTCGATCGTGTGATGCAGCGCCGTGATTGGGGCCGGGTCCAGCCAGCAGTCGAGTAGTTCCATTTGCAGTGTCGTTGCGTTCGCGTCGAGGCATGTTTTCGACGAGGGGCACTCATGTCTTCAATTCAACCGCAGCCGGAGCAAGTGTTCCGGCATGCTGCACAAGTGGTCGCGCAGGCCGAAGGCTTGCGCGTCAGCGACGTGCTCAATCCACGCGGATGGAGCGCCAGACGCGCGCGCCATCGCGCGATCTATCTCGCATCGACCGTCTTTGACATCGGCGGTCGCCCGCTCGCGCGGGCCTGCGGCTGCAATCATTTCACGGTGCAACGTGCGCTCGCAGCCGTCGAAGACGCGCGCGAGAAAGCGACGATTGACACCCTGATCGAGCAACTTGGGGAGGCCCTCAATGCGCAATTTGCTTAGGTTCTGGCGGGCGGAGATCGCGCACAATCCCGTCGCGATCGTGCCGCTTGCGTGTCTCCTGGCCAGCTGCGCAATGAACGCGCACGCGGGCTATATGCTGGGCAACGGCTCGACGCTCATCGTCGTGATCTTCCTTTCGATCGCGGCCATGACGGCCTATTGCGGCACGATCGGCCTCGAGCTCCCGGAATGGACCTTCCGCAAGCAAGCTCTCATCGGCGTGTTCCTGATCGGGATCGTGGTCGATCAATTCTCCGCCTGGCAGACACTCGGCATCCAGTTCGCCGATGGCCAGGTGGCGCGCGACACCAAGGCGACCGGGCTCGGATCGGTGCGCGAAACGCTCGACCGCAAGCGGGCGGAGCTCAAGGCCTTGGGGCGCACGCGGCCGATCGAGGCCATCGAGGCGCAAGCCTATCTCGAGTGCCAGGTGATCGGCCCGAAGTGCACGGTGCTCCGCACTGAGCTCGGCAACGCGAAGCAGGCCCAGCGCCTCGAGAAGGAAATCAAGGAGCTCGTGCCGCAGCTGGAGGGCCGCGAGCAGGTGGCGGGCGGCCAGGTCCAGTTCACCGTGCCGATCCACATTGCACAGGGCGTGCTCGATTGGTGGTATCGCCCGGCGAGGGCGCCCGTGGTCGAAGGCGATCACGTCTCTTTCGTGGTCATGATGGTGCTGGCGGGCGTCGTGTGCCTGCTCGCCAATATGGGGTTCTGGCTCGTTGGCGTGGGCCATGATCCGTCAGCGCCGCCAGCCGTGCAGCCGCAGCGCCGGCTGCCGCCGCCCTCCTCGAGCGGCGGGGCAGGTGGTGCCGGCGGCCCGGAGCCTGGCGGTGGGCCCGCGCCTTGGCCGGCTGGCGGGCCACCGTTGCCGTCCGATTTCGCCCGCCTTGCGCCCATCGATAATGGCCCCCTGATCGCCACGTTGCCGCCGGCGCCAGCTGGAGCACCTGCGCACGGTGGCGGCTCCAACGTGTCGATTACCATTGGCGGCGTGCCGATGCAGGGCGGCCAGGCGGCGGCTGCATCGGCCCCAACCATTGAAGTGATCGATGCGGAGCCTCCGACCGACGCGGCACTCAAGCCGCGGCGGGATCTCGAGGCGCTGCCGGGTGGTCCCCCGGTCGACCGTTCGCGCGTGCGCCGGGATCTGACGGACGCCGAACGCGCCGCGGGCGACGTGATCCTCGCCTTCGAGGCGGCCTGCGTGGTCCCGACCCCGGGCGCTATGGTGTCGGCGGAAAACCTCTATCGCCGCTATCAGGCGTGGGCTGGCGAGCGGGCGATCGAAGCGCCGGCGTTCGTGGCTCTGTTCCCCGAGCTTACGGGCATCGAGTTCGCGCCGATCGGCGGCCAGCTGCACGTGCATGGTGTGGCGTTGCGCGCTGGCGCGGCGCTGCAGTCGGTGGAGGGCTCCCATGCGGCTTGAGACGGTGCGGAGCGCGCCGGCGCTCGTGCATGTGCCCGTGATGGTGAGCCGGCATGCGGACAAGCGGGTGCGCCAACGCCTGGGGCTGAAGCGCAGCGCGGTGGCGCGGACCGTGCAGAAAGCCTGGGAATACGGGAAGCACCTGGCCCATCTCGATGGCCAGGGCCCTGGCCGCAGCGGAAGCCGGTTCCACCAGCTTGGCGCTTTCATCTTTGTTTTCGCCTGCCATGCGCACGGCATCGTCTGCATGACGGTGCTGCGTGCGGACGGCTCGGCAGATTGGCGCGATGAAGGCGAAGCGCCCCAGATCCTCGCCTACCGGGCGCACCGGCGAGAGGAACGGCGCAAGCGCATAAAGCGTCGCAGGCGGGAGGGCTAGAGCCATGGGGTTCATTTACGCATACAACAGCGACAGCCCGAAGGCCGGGCGCGTCGAAGTTTCCGGGCACGTGCTGCGCGAAACCGAAAAGGCCGTGCAGTTCTCGGAAGACGGCGCCGGCGAGGCACAGTGGCTGCCCAAGCGCTTCCTTCACGTCGAGAACCTGGCCGATGGCTCGGTGATCATCGACATGCCGCAATGGCTCGCGCGAGCGAAGCGCTATGTCTGACCGCGACCAGGTGGCGGCGCTGTTGGCCGAGCGGATCGAGGTTCTGGCCCGCGAGCTCGTGCCCGAGGGCGCGCGCTCGGGCCATTACTGGATTGGCCGCTGCCCCTGGCGCGCGGACAAGAACGGCGGCTCATTCTGGATCAATCTCGCCGGCGCCAAGGTGCCGGGCTCATTCAAGGACAGCGCCACCGGCGAAAGCGGCGGCGTGATCGACCTGGTGATGAAGGCCAAGGGCCTCGAGTTCAAAGAGGCGATGGCCTGGTCGCGCGACTGGCTCGGGCTCGGCAATGCGGACACGGCCGAAGTGCGCCGCCGCGTCGATGCGGCCAAGCGCACGGCAGTGGAGCACGATCGCACGCGCGAGGAGCAGGCCGTGCGCAACGCCAAGGTGGCGCGCGCCCTCTACCTCGAGGCGAAGAAGAAACCATTTTTCGGCAGCCCTGCGGACTTCTACCTGCAGCGCCGGGGCATCGCCGTTGCGCGTCTCGGCAAGGTGCCAGGCGCACTCGGTTGGGTGACTGAGCAGCGGCACGTCGAGACGAACACGGTTTGGCCAGCGATGCTGGCGGGATTTCAGAACGACGCCGGCGAGACGGTGGCCGTGCATCGCACGTTTCTCGCCAAGCCGCGGCACGCGAATACGTGGGGCAAGGCGCCAGTAACGCCGGCCCGCAAGATCTGGCCATCGTTCCAGGGCTGCGCCATCCGGCTGTGGCGCGGATCGAGCAACATGTCGGTCGCCGATGCGATCAAGCATGGGCTGCGCGAGACGCTGGTGCTGGTCGAGGGCGTGGAGGATGGCCTGGCCATCGCGCTCGCGAACCCGGAGCATCGCGTGTGGTGCGCGGGCTCGCTCGGCAACCTCGGCCAGATCAAGCTGCCCGAGTGCATCGACGAGGTTATCGTCTGCGCCGACAACGATTGGGGCAAGCGCCAGGCGGCGGAGCTTTTGCAGAAAGCCGTGACCGCTCTGGCGCGGCAGGGTGCGCAAGTGCGCGTGGCGCGCTCGCACTTCGGCAAGGACGCAAACGACGCATTGTTGAGCGCACAGGAGGACCAGTGATGACGCTGTTTGAAAGAGCTAATTACGGAATTGTTTCGATCATCATGCCGGAGTGGCTGATGTGGGTGGTGATCGCGATGTGGCTGGCATCAGTGGCGATCAGCTTCGCCATGATCGTAAAAAACAGGGGGTAGCTATGGAGCAACTGGGAAGCTTTCGCGTGTCCCGGTGGTGGGCACTTGTGGGGACGCTTATCGCCCTCGCAATCAACTGGCGGCTAGGCACGCATACAGAAACGCTGGTTGCGCACCTGGTCGGCTTCATGACTGCCTGCATCTTCGTGCGGTGAAGGGAGGAGATGATGAACCAGGGAATTGAAATCGGCGCGACGTTCACCAAGGCGGAGATCGTTGACGACATGGTGCAGGAAGCGCAGCGCCTGGGCGTCTCGCCCGCTTGCGTGCGCCGCATCCGCGACGGGATCGTGATCCTGCACCGGGGCAACCTCGAAGAGATCCGCATCGGCAAGGGCTCGAGCGCCTACGCGCGCACGGAAGCGCTGGCGCGCGTCGTCGAATTGGTGGGTGACGCGGCGGCATGACGGAACTGTGGTTGGTGCTGGCCCTCGGCTCTCTGCCGGGGCTGGCAACCTTGGCGCTTTACGTGGCGATGGAAAAGGACAGGCGATGAACGATCCGAAACTGATGATCCTGGCAATGCCGGTGCGGGCTGAGCAATTCGGCGAAGAAGTCGACGCGGTTCTAGGCGAGATCGGCAGGATGCTGAAAGCCAAGAACCAGGCTTACGGCAACTCCGCGCTCGATCCGATCCGCTGCTTTTCCAAGGCAGATGCCTCCGAGCAGATCCGCGTGCGCATCGACGACAAGCTTTCGCGCCTGATGCGCGGGAAGGACGCCGGCGAGGACACCGTCAAGGATCTGATCGGCTACCTGGTGCTTCTGCGTATCGCGGAGCGGGGGTGAGCATGAACCACGACGAAGCCCAACGCGCCGCACACCGAGCGGCCAACGCGGTGATGATGCTGCCACGGCAGCAAAGCTGGTTGTGCCAGGCGCTCGGCTGGCCACCGGAGTGCCATGCCGATCTCGTGAGCCAGGCGGCAGAGCATGTGCGGGCGCATCCTGACGCGCCGGCGGAGGCGCTTTATCTCGAGCTGCGGGGTGAGAAGACGGGCCCATGGAGCGAGGCCAAGCCACACGTGCGCGCCGCCTTCGAAGTCTTTCGAGGCTCGCTGCTCGCCTGCGACAAGCTGGTGGAGCGCGAACCGCGGGCGGCGCCGGCGCCGGCGTGGCTGACTGAGCAGGACGCGGGATTGATCGAAGATGTCGACGGGCATGTGATCTGATGGGTAAGAAGCCGGCGAACGTGGAAAGCCTGGCGGACGTGCGCAATGTGCGCGCGATGCTGGCGGATGCAGAGCCAGCGCGCGTTGTGCGCCAGGTGGACCCCCGACCCGGCGAGCCGCGTGGCGGCGTCGGGCCAGGGGAGTGGCAGCCCGACGAATTGGGATTGCCGCCTGAATGCCCGGTGAAGCCGCTGGGGCTATCGGGCGATCGGCTCTGGTTCCTCGATAGCATCGGCCAGGTGCGCCCCTTCGATCCGCCCTATGGCAAGCACACCATGCTGGCGCTGTTTGGTGGCCGGCTGGAATATCTGGCCTGGGCCTGGCCCCGCTGGGGTAAGGAAAAGCTCATCAACGGCTTTGCCAACGAAGAGGCGCTGGCCGCGCTGATCAAGGCGTGTGCCGCCAAAGGGCCGTGGGAAGCGATCGACAAGGTGCGCGGGCGTGGCTGCTGGGTGGATGGCGCCGGCGGCCTGGTCGTGCACACCGGCGGCCAGGTGATTTCCGAGCAGCGGGCCGGGCCTCCCGGCGAGATCGATGGCTATGTCTACCCGACCAGGGCACGCATACCGGCACCCTGGCCGCTGCGGGACGAGCTGCCTTTCGATGCGGCGAAGCTGCTGCGGCCCGTGCTGCGGTCCTGGTCCTGGGCGCGGCCCGAGATCGACCCGCATTTGCTGCTGGGCTGGATTGGCGCAGCGTTCCTGGGCGCCGCGCTGCCGTGGCGGCCGATGATCTTCATTACCGGCGACAAGGCCACGGGCAAATCGACCCTGCAGGCGCTGCTCAAGGGCGTGCTGGGCGATTGGCTGTTGCAGGCCGCCGATACCACGGCGGCAGGCCTCTACCAGCACGTGGGGCTCGACAGCGTGCCGATCGCCGTGGACGAGCTCGAGAGTGAAAGCGACGTGCGCAAGCAAAAGGCCGTCCTGAAGCTCGCGCGCCTGGCATCGTCAGGTGCCGTGATGTTGCGCGGCGGCGACCGGCACAATCCCGTGGAGTTCAAGGCCTGGTCGGCGTTCCTGTTCTCGTCCATCAATGCCCCGCCGCTCGAGCCGCAGGATCTCTCGCGCATGGCGCTCTTGCGGCTCGACCGGCTGAAGCCTGGTCAGAAGGCGCCGGCGCTCGATGCGCAGACATTCGGCATCATTGGCCGGTGCATCCTGCGCCGGCTGATCGAGGAGTGGCATCGCTTCCACGACACATTCAACGCCTTCGCCGGCGAGCTGGCGGCCGCCGGCATGGATGGCCGCGGCCAGGCGCAGTTCGGTACGCTGCTCACGTGCGCGGATCTGATCGAACACAAGGGCTGGGACGAGGAGCGGCTGCGCTTTGCACTCGACGTGGACGGCGACCTGGTGCCGTGGCGGGATCTGCTGAAGCCGGCCACCATGCACGAGTACGAGGACCAGATTGAAAATTGGCGCGCCTGCCTGGCGCATCTGTTGTCGGTGCGTGTCGAGGCCTGGCGCAGCGGCACCCGGCAGACGGTTGGCCAGGTGCTGCAGGCCTACTTCGACCAGAAGGACGACGAAAGGGTCGATATCGTCGAAGCCAACAAGCTCCTCGCGCAGGCCGGCCTGCGCATCGTGTTCGCCGATCGGTTCGGCAAGCGGCGGCCGTGGCTCGCCGTGCACAATCAGGGTCCGCTCGTCCGTCAGCTGTTCGAAGGTTCGAAATGGGCGGGCGAGCTGGGCGCCAGCGTCTGGGGTCCGGCGCTGCGCCAAGGGCCGCGCGACGATCTTTGGGCGCTTGGCCAGGCGCGCATCAATGGCGTGCAGGGAAAGGCAACGCTGGTCAGTCTCGACGGGCTCTATGGCCCTGACGGCGTGATGGCGGAGGGCGGAGCGGAAGCTGAATGACTGCGCTCGCGGCCGACGTGTTCTGGTGCGTGCGCCTGGTCGCAACCTGCGGCCTGGTGTCGGTTATTGCCTACGTCGCTTGGGTTAAATGGAAGGAAAAGGAACATGACAATTAACATGGCATCGCTAACGGCAATTCTGTCGCAGATCATCGCGCTGGGCGCTCTGTGCGCGGCGGTGATCGTGCTTCTGAAAACGAGCGGCGTAATCATCCCGGTCAAGGGCGCGCCGCTCGAGTGGACCTATGTCGCTATCGCGTGCGCTGCGGCCAAGATGGCGAGGTGAGCGTGGCGAAGAGGAAGCGAGTTTCGGCGGACGTGCGGGAGGCAGTCATCGCGTGCCAGGTGATGGCCAAGACGGCCTTTCACATGTCGACGCTCAACGGGCATGTTCGAGACCGCAATGTCGACGCGACAATTTGGTGGCAGCAACGTGCCGCGCATTGGAGTGCTGTCGCGCGAAAGCTCATCGGGATCGAAGAGTAAGAAGTAACAGGCGAACAAAGGAAGCAGGTACATGCGAAACATGCGAAAGATCACACGCCACGTCGTCAACCCTGCGAATGACAAGCTCGAGATCACTGTCATGGACGAGCCGGGATCAGGGGGCGCGTCGCATCTCTACATGATTGAAGGCTTCGACACGCGGAGCAACCCATCTGATCCTTTCGTGGCCAGGCATGGACGCCCAGCGCAGCATTCGACCGTGCTGTTTCAAAATGGCCCGATTGGAGAGGTTGGCGTCAACGGCGTCACGCACGAAGCGCTTCTGGCGATCCTGATTGACCGGCTCGAGGGCTTCCAGGCTGGCCCCTTCGCGAGCCCTTACAACGAGGCCGCGCTGGACCATTTGCGGAGTGCCCTGGCCGTGCTGAAGGAGCGGACGCAGGAGCGGATGGCCCGCAACGTCGAGGGCACGCACCAGGTTTAGGGCGTTAGAGCGTAGAAGGCAGAGAGGAGACAGCACACATGATGCGAGCGAAGATGCGGGTTTCGGCAGTGACGGAAGCGATGCGTCAACCACGAGAGGGCCCCGCCGAGAAGTGCGGCGAGACGCTGATGTTTCATGCGGTGGCCAAGAGCAACGGCTATCCGGCGGACGGCTCGGACGAAGACAACAATTTCGCCAAGTGGTCGCCGAGTGCTACCTTGACGATGCAGGTGCACAATCCGGCCTTGTGGGGGCAGTTCAAGCCGGGCGACACGTTCTATGTGGATTTCACGCCAGCGCCGCAGGCAGCGGCCTTGCCGCAGGCACACTCGCCCTCGGCGGCATAGGTTTCTGAGCAATCAGCCGGTCAAGCATGGAGGCGCCGCCCGGAGCGATCCGGGCGGCGTGTTGCCGTCAGCGGTTCATGGCGGTGATGTAGTCGGCTGGCACGTTGCCTTTGAGCATGCAGCTTTTGACGTAGGACGGGCGGAAGGCATCGCACTTGATGGTCGCGTCGGGGCAAGCGCCCTGAGCTGCCGTCGTGCAATAGCGATAGATCGCGGCGACCTGTTCGCCTGGCGGCTTTTTGCTGGTCGCTGAAAACGGCTCGGGCGGCGGTCCCGGAACAGCGGCGGTGGGATCGGCGGCTGGCTGGCTGGCGCACCCGGAAAGGCCAAGGGCCGCGGCAACGAACAGGGGTTTGAACACGATACGGCCTCGCATGTGGGAAACATGCGAGACCGTAGCAAGGCGCAGGGGCGGTTGTCACCAGCAGGCGACAAACGCTAGGCAGGCGCTGTGATAGAGCGAGCCGACGCGGGCGCAGGCCTCGACGTGCGCGCGGGCTTCGTCGTCGCTGGCAAAGCGCGCCTGGTCGTCGTCGCGCTGGATCTCGTAGCGGGCACGACTATCGGACCAGATGATGCACCAGCCCTCGGCGAGGGCCTGGTGGCTGTCGGGATAGGCATCGGGCATATGGGGATCTCCGGGTTGATGGCGCGCTGCCAGTTGAGGCCTGCGGCGTGGAGTTCTTCGGCGCGTGCAAGCGTGGGGTTGAGGTAGCCTTTGCGGGAGGGCATTAGGCGCCCTCCGCGAGCGTGGAAAGCGTGTCGGTGGTGTCCTCGAGGGCAGAGACGGCGTTGTCGAGCGCTTCGCAGGCCTCCGCAGCGGCTTCGCCGCGGTCGGTGTCCTTGATGTTGTCCGGCAGGTTGTCGAAGGCCTCTTGTTCCTCATCGCGTAGGCTCTCGAGCTGGGTGCGCAGTCCGTCGAGCTGCAGGGCGATCTGGGCGAGCTTGTTGCGGCGCTTGGCGTTCATGGGTGTCACTCCTGGGCAAGGTGTTGAGCGTAGGCATCGGCAGCGGCGCGCGTGGCGAACCAGCGGCCAGCGAAGGCGAACCCTTCGCGGTCATACCGCGCGACGTAGAAGCCGCGCGGGAAGTAGGTTGCGAAGACGTGCACGCCTGGGGGCGGAATGAGCATGGCAGGGCCTCACGCGGCTGCGCGTTCGGCAACGGGCTGCAGCCCGCGCAGATATTCGACGGCGCGGCTTGCGAGCGAGGCGGCCGTGAAAATGGCTTTCTTGTCGTTCTGCAAAGCCTGCAGCCAGGACGCGATATATTGCGCGTGATCGGGGCGCGGCGTGTTGGTGATATCAAGCTCGGCGCAGAGATAGGCTGCGGATAGCTCGGCAACGAGTTCCTCGAAGGCATAGGCCTGGTCGCCGAAGCGATCGCCAAACTTGCGTGCCAGGCGATGCTCGGCGCCGGTCCAGTGGGCAAGCTCGTGCAGCCGCGTGCTTTCATAGGCCTCGGTGGGCGTCGACGTGCGCGTGCCCGTGAACAGGTTGCGAGGGGGCATCTGGATGAAATCGCCCTCACCCGTCAGCGTCGATTTATGCCGATAAAACGCGCGTTGCCCGCCTTCCCGAAACTCCGCACGCGTGGCCGCAATGAAGGCATCGACGTGCGCCAGGCGTTGCGTAAGATCCTGGCGCGGGGCAGCTGGCGCAATGGCGTAGCCGTCCACCTGGTCGACGTTGAACACGTGCGCGGCCTTGGCATAGAGACGGCGCGCCGTGTCGTCCAGGTCGTCGCCATTGTCGCGCGCGGCCTCGCGCACGGCCTTGGGTATCCATTCGCCATACTTGACGATCATCGACGCCTTCTCGCCAGCGCGCACCTGGGCGCCAAGCTCTGCCCACTGACGATAGGTCGCCCACACCTGGTGTTCGTATTTCTTGGCGTCTGCGTCGATCCAAAGCAGCAGGATATTTGTTCCGCGATAGGGCTGCTTTGTGAGGGCATTGATCGGCACGGTGAACGAGACGCCTGGCCGGTGCCAGGGCATCTCAAAGGCGCCGGCGCCGGCTTCGATCGCGGCGACGATCTTCGCCGTGATGGTTTCGTGGATATCGATGCGAGAAGACGTGGCCATGCGAAACTCCCATTGTTGAACCGAGCGCCGTCGCTGGGCGCTGGGTTGGATAATGGGGCACAGTGTCAATAAGTGTCAATACACATATTGACACTCATTGACGTTGCAATAGACACAAATAAGTGTAATGACACTGGACATGGGCAATCGATTGAAAAAGATGAAAAGCTACGCGCTCGACCAGGCGCTGCTGGCGCGCCTCGAGGCGTGGCGCCAGGCGCAGACGGTGGCGCCACCGGCAACGGCTATCATAGAGGCGGGGCTGCGCATGTTCCTCGATGCGCACGAGGGGCGTTTTGTTGGTGACGTGTTCGTTAGGAGCGATCCGCGCGAGCGAGAATTAAAGACGCTCGCACAAGAGCTTGCAAAAAAATCCACAAGAAAAAAGTGACGGCGCCTCGCGCCGTCTCCACGCTTGCGCCGCAAGGCGCCAGCGCGCCCCTGGGCGCGCCAACAAACAGCTAGCGCAGCACGGCACCAGGCGAGGCCTCGCGTGGGCCCGGACCCGTTGCACCAGGCGCGCGCTCGTGCTGCGCCTTCCGATCTCTCCACCGCTCGCCCCGGACCCGCCCACACGTTGCCCCCAGCTTGTCAAAATTGGCCACCCGAACCTCCCGACCTACAGTCCTCGAGAAAGCAATTCGGGCCGCGGTACGGTGACGGTACGGCAGTGAGTATGAAGCGTACCGGGCCTAATGCACTGCAACTCCACAACAAAACCCGAAATTGGTACGGTGGTACGGTGGTACTGCGTCGCGCGTAACGCACACACACGCGCGCGCACGCGCGAGAATGGCTACGTGCGCACGCGCACATGAGGCAAAACATCAATATCACCGTCCCAGCGTACCAGGGAAAGGTATTAAGTAAGTGGCGCAATGGGTTAGCGTTGGTACGGTGGGCGGTACGGTGCCGTTGCAGCGTACCAGCGGCGATTAAAAACCGGGGTGATACCGATGGCGGAGCGGTTGGATACGGGCGGGCTGCGGGCTGCGCTGGCGCTGTTGGGCGCGTCGGGAGGCCTGGTCGACGACAGCGGCAGCCAGGTGGATCTGTTCGAAGCGGAGGATGCGCCGCTGCCGTTGCCCACGAAGGGCCGCAGCGGGCCGCAGGGCGGCCGTCCAGCGGGGGCGCGCAACCGGAGCACGGACGAGTGGGTGCGGCTGTTCCTGGCGCAGCATCGCTCGCCGCTGTCGGTGCTGGGCAACATCATGAGCCAGGACCTGGGCGAGCTGCACGAGCTGCTGCAGGACATGGCGGACAAGCGCACGCGCACGAAGATGACCGCGCACGGGGTGGAAGAGGTTCGCGTGCTGGTCGACCCGCTGGCGGTGCTGAAGCTGCAGCGCGACACGGCAGCGGCGTTGCTGCCCTACATCCACAAGCAACAGCCCAAGGCGCTCGAGATCTCGGAGAAGCCGCGCGGCGTGATGGTGATGGGCGACCTGGCCGAAGTGGTGGAAAGCGGGCCGGATGACGCGCTTGCAATCCCGCTCGCGCGGCCCATTGAAAAACAACAGGAAATCGCAACGTTCGCCTCGCAGTCGGACACGCTGCAGTCGGACACGCCCGAAAATGCGAGCGAGAGCAATCCTCTAGCCTGGAATGGCGACTGATCAAAAATCAGCTGCCACCAGGCGTGGCACGCTTTTCGCAACGTTAGCCTCGTTTCTCCTGGGTGCGGTTCCTGCCGTGACGGTGCGGCAGTCGCAGTTGTTTTTTTTGTTGGGGGCGGAGCAACAAAAAAAGCCGCCCGGCCCCTTGCGGGACCGGGCAGCCGAGGCGGCTACTTGCTCTGTGCCGTCCAGGCGGCCTTGAAGCCGGGGCGGAAGGCGCAGGACGATTTCGGTGCGACCGTTGTACCAGCCGGCGTGGTGCGCGGCTTGGTCGTCCGCCACAGGCACCAGCCGGTCGCCTTGCAGGCGGCCTGGTCGGTGTAGGTGCGGCAGTCGCCATTAAAGTCCTGCGCCGCCGCTGGCGTCGTAGCGAGCGTGACGGCGAGAGACGAGAGAGCAAGTGCGAGACGGAAAGTCATGGGATAGCCCCTTGTGCTGCGTTAAGTGGCTTGATTGCCTCTTAAGCACGGGCGAAGGAACACGGGGCCGCGAGCTGTCACGGTCACGAACCCGAAGGGCGCCCGAAGGGCGGAGTTGATCTTTGATCAAGTCTTCGTGGCCGCTACCCCCGGAGCGCAGCGGAGAGGGGTTGACAGCGTGTAGTGGAGCGGAGCGCAACGGTGCGGGCTTCCCCGTGTTACAATAAAAAGACGTGCGGAGGCAAAGGCCTACTCCGCAGCGGTGCGGCATACTCCCTAACGGCGAGCCGGTGCGTCTGGACGCGACACCTTGGAGGAGAGGGCACCCGTTTCAGGGAGCCATCGACGTGCGTCTAGCCGGTGCGGCAGCGGGGGCAATAGGCTGGGACTTTGGGATACGGTGAGGCCTACTCCGCAGCGGTGCGGCATACTCCCTAACGGCGAGCCGGTGCGTCTGGACGCGACATCTTGGAGGAGAGGGCACCCGTTTCAGGGAGCCCCTCGACGTGCGTCGAGCCGGTACGGCAGAGGGGGCAACCGCATGGGACTTTGGGATACGGTGCGAGGTCCACGTGCCGGTGAGGCATCGGCACAATCCCTCTTTTTTCGGTGCGTCTGGACGCGACACCTTGGAGGAGAGGGCACCCGTTTCAGGGAGCCCTCGACGTGCGTCGAGCCGGTACGGCAGAGGGGGCAACCGCATGGGACTTTGGGATACGGTGCGAGGTCCACGTGCCGGTGAGGCAATGCGCGTGAGGGATCGTTACCCGAAGGGCGGAGACGCGTAGCGGCTACGGTGAGCGCAGCGAACTAGAGCCCGACCCGCAGCGCAGCGGAGGGGCACGCCCTCACACGCTCTCCACACGCGCGCGTGCTCGTTTGCCACCCTTTCGTTAGCCTTGACACGATGGCACTAGCCTCGATCTCCAACCCGCCCCAAGCGCTAGCGCTGATGGGGGGGGTGGCTTTGCTGTTTTGTGCTTACGGCAGGGGCGGCCCCCGAAGTTGAGGGCGCCTCTTTTTTTGTGGGGGTGCCCCGCACCGTTTCGAAAATTGGCCACCCGTGCGGCCGGTGTAGAGGAGAGGCGGGGGTCGGGGGAAAAAATCTCGATGGGTGCCGCGATGCAGTTGGCAAATCAGCGACGCAAGAACCATAGCTCCACGGACGCTGCGGAGCTAGAGGCAATCAACAAGCGCCTTGAGGAAATCCGCCTTGAGCAAATGCGGCTTGTGGATCGTCGGCGCC
>JBDHTJ010000121.1:0-16593 GCA_039808585.1 Hyphomicrobiaceae bacterium
CACGTTCAGAGCGTTGCCATAGCCATGATCGGCGTCGACCATCAATGGCAGGTCGGCCCCGCGGCTCACCCGATGCGCCTGCTCCGCAAACTCGCTGAGCGTGATCAGGATCATGTCCGGTGACCCCAGGATGGTGAGCGATGCCACCGAGCCAGCGAACATGCCCATCTCGAAGCCGAGGTCCGCCGCGATCCTGGCGGAGATTGCATCGTGCACGGAGGCCGGATGCACGCAGGCATCGCCGGCCAGAATGCTGCGAAACCGGGCTCGCCGGCCGCTCCAGCGTGAACTCATCCCCGCCTCCCCTTCGCCAAATGACTTGATCGCGACGCCCCGCTTCAAATCCGGCCCGCGCTGCGTATTGTGTCGATCGAGACATGGGGAAAGCCGCAATGCAAGAAGATCTGCAGTACGCCGTCCTGCACGAGTTCGTGGAGCCCGCCCGCGCCAACCTTTCGCGCGCCACCTGGGATTACATCATGGGCGGTGCCGAGACCGAGACCACGCAGGAGCGCAACCGCCGCTCTCTGGATGCCATCGCCTTCCGTCCCCGTGTGCTGCGCAACGTGGAGAAGGTCGATACCGGCGGCACCATCATGGGCCAGAAGGTGAAGCTGCCGGTGATCCTGGCGCCCATCGGGTCACTGCAGGACATGACGCCCGGCGGCGGCATGTCGCCGACGAGGGCAGCGGCGAAGTTCGGCGCCATGCACATGCTGAGTTCTGCCTGTTCGCCCGGCATCGAAGCTGTGGCCGAAGCCGCCCCCGGCTATCCCAAGATCTACCAGCTCTACATCCGCGGCGATCAGAAGTACGTCGATGATCACATCGAGCGCGCCATGAAGGCCGGCTACGTCGCCCTCTGCCTCACCGTCGATCTCGACTATTACGGCCGCCGCGAGCGCGATCTGGCCAAGCGCTACATCACCACCTCGCGCCGCACCAACGCTCTTGAGCACTACCAGGCGCGCTTCTCCTGGGCCGACGTTGCCAAGCTGCGCAAGCGCTACAAGCTGCCGTTTATCCTCAAGGGAATTGCCACCGCGGAAGACGCCAAGATCTGCGTCGAGGAAGGCATCGAAGGCGTCTACGTCTCCAACCACGGTGGCCGCCAGCTTGATCATGGTCTGGGCGGCATGGACGTTCTGCCCGAGGTCGTACAGGCTGTGAACCGCAAGGCGGAGGTCATGGTCGACGGCGGCTTCATGCGTGGCGCAGACATCGTCAAGGCCATGGCCATGGGCGCAACGGCCGTCGGCTTCGGCCGCTTGCAGGCGCTGGCACTTTCTGCCGGCGGCGAGGCGGCGGTGGTTCGCATGCTCGAGTTGCTTCAGGACGAGGCCATGCGCGCACTGGGCATGCTGGGTGTTACCTCCTTCGCGGAGCTCAATCCCACCTACGTCACCAAGACCACGCCCTTGGGACGCGGTTGGCTCGACAGCGCGTTCCCGCTCCTGAAGGAAGGCTACTGAGCCGCTTCCAGAAACGTTTGCAGGCAAGTCCGGCAGCCCCTGCCCAGCGGCCCCGGCGGCTTGCGCGCCACACTCAAGGGCGCTCTAGCGCTCTTGAATTTTTCGTGTTCGGAGAGCCAGTCGCGTTGCCGCTTGCAACTTTCGCATGGTAGCTCTCGACGAGGCATGAAGCCGCTGCTCTTTCGGCAAAGCGGACTCTTTAGATCTTTCCAAGACTTTCACCGGGAGGCAGCGCGCCAATGGCAAAATTGAACATCAACGGCAAAGTGATGGACATACAGGCGGAGGCCGACACGCCTTTGCTTTGGGCCCTGCGTGAGCAGGCCGGCCTCACGGGCACGAAGTACGGCTGCGGCATCGCCCAGTGCGGCGCCTGCTCTGTGCACATCAACGGCGAGATCCAGCGTTCATGCTCGATCACCATCGGCTCGCTCAAGGCCACCGACAAGGTCGTCACCATTGAAGGCATTTCGCCCAACGCCAGCACCGCCGTGCAGAAGGCGTGGCTGGAACTCGATGTTCCCCAGTGCGGCTACTGCCAGTCTGGCCAGATCATGGCCGCCACGGCACTCCTGGCGAAGAAACCCAAGCCCACGGACGCTGATATCGACGCCGCCATGACCAACATCTGCCGCTGCGGCACCTACAGCCGCATCCGCGCCGCCATCCACAAGGCTGCGCAGATGCAGGCCGCCGCACCCGCCCCCGGCAAAAAGGCTTGAGGAGATACCGCTCATGACTCTGAAGTCTTTGAAATCGCTCGCCGGCAAGTCAGGCACACCTTCCCGCGTTTCACGCCGCTCCTTCCTCTTCGCCACGGCTGCGGCCGGTGGTGGCCTCGCCATCGGCGTCTACGCGCCGGGCGTCGGCAAGGCCCTGGCCCAGAAGGTCCTGGGCGCAGAGGGCAACGAGGTCGGCGCCTGGGTTGTCATCAAATCCAACGAGGAGGTCATCGTCCGCATCGCCCGCTCTGAAATGGGCCAGGGCACGCTGACCGGCCTCGCGCAGCTCGTCTGCGAGGAGTTGCAGTGCGATTGGTCGAAGGTGAAGGCGGAATACGTCACGCCAGGCCAGAACCTCGCGCGCAACCGCGTCTGGGGCGACATGTCCACCGGCGGCAGCCGCGGCATCCGCCAGTCGCAGGACTACGTGCGCAAGGGCGGCGCCGCAGCGCGCGAGATGCTTGTCCGTGCCGCTGCTGAAGGCTGGAAGGTGCCGCCTCAGGAGTGCTCCGCCGAGAACGGCGTCATCACCCACGCCAAGAGCGGCCGCAAGACCACCTACGGCAAGGTCGCCCAGGCCGCCGCGAAGCTCGAGGTCCCCAAGGACATCAGGCTCAAGGACCCGAAGGACTGGAAGCTCATTGGCAAGGGCGTTGCGCGCCTCGACACTGTCGACAAGCTGTCTGGCAAGCTCGTCTATGCCATCGATGCCAAGGTTCCGGGCATGCTCACCGCGTCCATCATGGATGCGCCCGTGTTCGGCGCGAAGGTCAAGAGCTATGACGAGGCGAAGGCCAAGGCCATGCCGGGCGTGAAGCACGTCTTGAAGGTCGGTGACACGGCCGTCGCCGTGGTGGCGGACACCTGGTGGCGGGCGAACCAGGCGCTGAAGGCTCTCAACATCCAGTGGGAAGAGACGCCCAACGCCAAGGTCTCCACCGACAGCATCCGCGAGGTCCTGAAGGAAGGCCTCACCGCCAAGGAAGGCGTGTTCGTCGGCAACAAGGCCGGCAACGCCGACGAGGCTCTTGCGGGCGCAGCCAAGAAGATCGAAGCCACCTACTACTCGCCCTTCCAGAACCACGTCTGCATGGAGCCCATGAACTGCATTGCCCGCGTCACGGCGGACAGGTGCGAGGTCTGGGTCGCCACGCAGAACGGCGATGCTTCGCTGGCCGCCGCCGCGGAGGCGTCGGGCCTGCCGCCCTCCAAGTGCGAGGTCTACAAGATGCACCTGGGTGGAGGCTTCGGCCGCCGCGGCTTCCAGGACTACGTCACCAAGGCCGTGCACCTCGCCAAGCAGCTTCCTGGCACGCCCGTGAAGACCATCTGGAGCCGCGAAGAGGACATGCGCCAGGGCCGCTTCAAGCCCATAGGCCTGTGCAAGATGGAAGCGGGCCTCGACGACAAGGGCGAGCTAGTCGCCCTGAAGATGCGCATCGCGGCGCCGTCGATCCTGCAGGCCGTCGCGCCCGCACGCCTGAACAAGGACGGCAGCGATCCCGTCGCCTTCCAGGGCCTCAACCCGCAAGGGCCTGAAGGGCAGATCGGCTACACGATCCCCAACCTTCTGGTTGAGCATGCCATGCGCGCCACGCACGTGCCCCCGGGCTTCTGGCGCGGCGTCAACAACAACCAGAACGCGATCTGGCTCGAGACTTTCATCGACGAGGTCGCGAAGGAGGCCGGCAAGGACCCGCTGGAATTCCGTCGCGCCATGATGAAGAACCACCCCAAGCACCTCGCCGTGCTCAATGCGGTGGCGGAAAAGATCGGCTACGGCACGCCAGCCCCGACCGGCATCACCCGCGGTGTGGCGCAGATGATGGGCTTCGGCAGCTATGTTGCCGGCGCGGCGGAGGTCAGCATCTCCGATCGCGGCAAACTCAAGATCCATCGCCTCGTCATGGCGACAGACTGCGGCCACGTGGTCAACCCGCAGCAGGTCACGGCACAGGTTGAAGGTTCCGTGGCCTACGGTCTCGGGGCCCTGCTGCATCAGGCGATCACGATCCGCAACGGCCGCGTCGAGCAGGAGAACTTCGACACCTATCCCATGGTGCTGATGGAAGACTTCCCGAAGATCGAGACGGTCCTCGCGCCCTCCGGCGGCTTCTGGGGCGGCGTCGGCGAACCCACCATCTGCGTGGCTGCACCGGCCGTGCTCAACGCAATCTTCGCAGCCACCGGCAAGCCCATTCACACCAAGCCGCTTGTCGATGTGAAGCTGCAGAAGGCGTAACCGTCATGAAGCGCGCCGTCGGTATCTTTGCCGGCGCGCTTTTTCTTGCGTCCATTGCCCCGTTGGGCTTCGTCCGTGCCGCCGGGCAAGCCTCCGCCTCCGATGCCGTAACGGCATCACTGACGGGCGCGCCGGGAAACGCGGCCAATGGCCGGACGTTGGCGACGGCCAGGGATCGCGGCAACTGCATCGCCTGCCACGTCCTGCCCGCGCCGGACGAGGCAACGCACGGCAACATGGGCCCATCCCTGAAAGGTGTGGCTGACCGGTTGAGCGAGGCGCAGCTGCGTGCACGCATCATAGATGCCCGCAAGCTGAACCCCGCCAGCATCATGCCCTCCTATCATCTGACCGAGGGCCTGCATCGGGTTGCCAAGGGTCTCGAAGGCAAGCCCGTGCTGTCGGCATCGGAGGTCGAGGACATGGTGGCATTCCTGTTGACATTGCACGAAGGCAAGCCGGCACGATGACGAAAACACCGATCCCGCAGATTGCAATCTCCCGCCGCGGCATCCTCGCCGGCGCAATCGCCATCGCCTGTGTTCCCGTCGCGGTCGGCTCGGCCCATGCCGATCCGGAGGAGATGGCCGAGGCCATGCGCGAGGCACTCGGTGCCGATGCAAAGATCAACGACGGTCGCGTCAAGATCAGCATGCCGGAGCTGGCAGAGAACGGAAACGTCGTTCCCCTGCGCATCCTCGTCGAAAGCCCCATGACGCAGGCCGATCACGTCAAAACGATCTACGTGTTCTCCGAGAAGAACCCAGTGCCGAATGTGGTGCGTTTTCATCTCGGTCCGCGCGCGGGCCAGGCGAAGATCCAGGCCAACATCCGCCTCGCTGCCACCCAGCACATCCACGTCGTTGCCCGCATGAGCAACGGCGAACTCTGGGGCACCAAGGCGGAGGTGATCGTCACCCAGGCCGCCTGCATTGACGGGACGTGAGGAGCGCGCCATGCCACATCCCACCCGTATCGTCATGCCCTCCACCGCCAAGAAGGGGCAGGTCATCGACATCAAGACGATGATCAACCACGTCATGGAGACGGGCTTTCGCCGCGACGACATGGGCCGCGCCATCCCTCGCGACATCATCACCCGCTTCACCTGCACCTACGGTGGCGAGGTGGTGTTCCAGATGGATCTGTTCACCGGCGTCGCTGCAAATCCCTTCGTTGCCTTCACCACCGTTGCCACCGAGACGGGCGAACTCGCCTTCGAGTGGACCGACCAGAAGGGCGAGGTCACGCGCACCACAGCCAAGATCACCGTCACGTGACGCGCGCCGCTGCCATCCTCGCAGCTTGCTTTGCCTCGCTCCTCGCCAGTCTCGCGTGGGCTCAACAGCGCGCCATTCCCGCAGGCGAGGTCCGTTCCGGCAAAACCTTCGTCTCTCCTTCGACCCGGGCGCAGCAGGAAGATCTCACCGTCAATCCGGGCATGCTCTGGGTGGAGCAGGGCGAGGCGCTCTGGAACGCGCCGGCTGGCGCCTCAGGCAAATCCTGCGCTTCCTGCCATGGTGCGTCTTCCAGCATGAAGGGCGTCGCGACCCGCTATCCGCTCGTGGACCAGCGCCTGGCGCGCCTGCTCAACCTGGAAACGCGCATCCAGAACTGCCGCGTCGAGCATCAGCGCGCGTCTGCGCCGCCGTACGAATCGCAAGAGTTGCTGTCGCTCACCGCGCTCGTGGCGCACCAGTCGCTGGGCATGCCGGTGAGCGCGTCGATCGACGGTCCCGCCCGTAGGTATTTTGACGAGGGCAAGCGGCTATATGACCAGAAGCAGGGCCACCTCGATATCTCTTGCGGCCAATGCCACGAGGAGAACTGGGGCAAGCGCCTGCGCCTGGAGACGGTGAGCCAGGGCTACGCCAACGGCTTCCCCACCTATCGGCTGGAATGGCAGACGCTGGGCTCTTCGCACCGGCGCCTGCGTGCGTGCTTCCAAGGCGTACGCGCCGAACCGTTCCCGGCCGGCAGCGAAGAGTTCATTGCGCTGGAGCTTTACCTAGCCTGGCGTGGGCAGGGGCTTCCCGTTGAAGCGCCTGCCGTACGGCGATGAAAAGTGCCGAGAGCAATCCCGAAATCAAGAGCGCGCGCATTCTGCCTCGAATATGTGTCCTGAAAGCTTCCGTCCATGACCTGACGCGAGGTACAGCGCCAGCATCGCGACGTTTGCCTCTCCATTGAGGCCCGGCTCGATCGCCATCGTCGACGTCTGCGGCGCAATTGCGTTGAAGCGTATGCCTTTGCCCGACCATTCCTCCGCGTGGGCGCGTGTCATGCCCGTAAGCGCCGCTTTCATCACGGACGCGAACGCCCATTTGCCGCTGCTGGGCTTGCCTTGCACGGTGGCCACGTTGAGCACGAGCCCCTCGGTCATCATCATCGCCATGCGGTTCGCAGCGATCTTGGAAAGGTGCAGTGACAGGCTGAGGCGCGCCGCCACCAATCTTTCGACGTCGTCGAGGCTCGCTGCTGCGTCCACGGACGGACCCAGCAATGGGATCAGGTTGATCACCGCGTCGAGCCCGCCGTATGCCTGCACGGCCATGCGTGCAAACGCGATGGCCGCCTCGCTCGAAACGTCTACAGGTCCATAGGATTGGATCTCGAGGGCCGACTGGGCGGCAATCTCCGCCACCGCATCCATGCTCTCGCTTTGCTCGGCGAACTGCAGCACGAGGCGCGTCTTGTGCTCCGCAAAGGCGCGCACGATGTCCACCCCAACGCTGCTGGAGAGGCCGGTGACGAGGATGCGCTTGCCCGCGAGTTCAGGATGACATTGAACCGCTTGGGCTTCCTCGACGACACTCATCAGCATGGGCACTTCTCCTCAACACAACCGAACGGTTGGGCGTTGCTCGGGTCTTGATCTGCTTCTCGATCCGAATCGCCTAACAACCGCTAAATGGGATGGAGATTCGGGTGCTCGTGGGCCCGAAACGAGACGCCGAGCCGACAACCCTGTGGCCGTTCGGCGGCGCGCGTGCGCTGGGATTGCCGGAAAACTGCCCTGGCCCCGCGCTTTCTTCACGAGGCCTATGCGTCAACGCACCCTTGGAGGGAGAGGCCCCTCCCTGCTAGAACCCCAGGGAACGCAACCCCCAGCCCTTTCGCGGAGAAGAGCCATGGCCCCGCTCGACATGAAGCCCAATGAACTCGAATCCTATTGGGTGCCCTTCACCCCCAATCGGGCCTTCAAGAAGCGGCCACGCATCTTCGCGGGTGCGAAAGACAGGCATTATCTCAAGCCCGACGGCACCAAGGTGTTGGATGCAACCTCGGGCCTGTTCTGCGTCAACGCCGGCCACTGCCGCGAGCCCATCGTGAAGGCCATCCAGGAAACGGCGGCCAAGCTCGACTACTCGCCCGCCTTCCAGTACGGCCATCCAAAGGTGTTCGAGCTGGCATCCCGCCTGGCCCTGCTCGCCCCGGGCAGCCTGGACTATGCCTTCTTCTCCAACTCCGGCTCCGAGGCCGTCGATACGGCCCTGAAGATCGCGCTGGCCTACCACAAGGCCCGTGGCGAAGGTGCCCGCACCCGCTTCATCGGGCGTGAGCGCGGCTATCACGGCATCGGCTTTGGCGGCATCTCGGTGGGCGGCATGGTCGCCAACCGCAAGCAGTTCGGCAACATGCTGACGGGCGTGGATCACCTGTCCAGCACCTACGACCGTTCCAAGCAGGCCTTCACCAAGGGTGAGCCCGAGTGGGGCGGCCATCTTGCGGATGAGCTGCTGCGCCTCATCAACCTGCACGATGCCTCAACCATCGCCGCCGTCATTGTCGAGCCGGTGGCAGGTTCAACGGGCTGCCTGCCGCCGCCCAAGGGCTACCTCAAGCGCCTGCGCGAGATCACGGCGCAGCACGGCATCCTGCTCATCTTCGACGAAGTGATCACAGGCTTTGGACGCCTGGGCTCATGCTTCGCCTCCGAGCGCTACGATGTCGAGCCGGACATGATCACCTTCGCCAAGGGCGTCACCAACGCTGCCGTGCCGATGGCCGGCGTTATGGCCTCAAAGCAGATCTACGACGCCTTCATGACGGGCGCCGAACACATGATCGAGCTGTTCCACGGCTACACCTACTCCGGCCATCCGCTGGCAGCAGCGGCGGGCCTTGCCACGCTCGACATCTACAAGGACGAAGGCCTGTTCGAGCGTGCGCAAAAGCTGGAGCCGGTGTTTGCCGACGCCATGATGAGCCTGAAGGATGCGCCCAACGTTGCCGACATCCGCACCATCGGTCTCATGGCCGGCATTGACCTTGATCCCGTAGCCGGTAAGCCGGGCGTGCGCGGATACGAGGCCATCGAGCGCATGTATCACGACTTCAACATCTACGTGCGCGTGACCATGGACACGCTCATCGTCGCCCCGCCGCTCATCTGCACCGAGGGTGACTTGGGCGAGATCCGTGATGGCATCAGGAAGGTGCTCGAGGCCGTAAAGTAAATCGGCTTCGAAGGCGTCTTCGCATCAGCGTTCATATGGGGCGGTCGGGAGCATCCCGGCCGCCCCTGCTTTTCCGGCCTGCTTGTGCACTCGAGAGGTCTCGCCCCCCGCCTGTCGATAACTTCCCGAAGCGGTGGAAAACATGCGCGCCTACCCCCACACCGGTTGCGCATGCAGCATCGCTCGCGAATGCTTTTTCCAGGCGAATCGGGGCTGGCGGAGGCGGGCATGGCACAAAATACGGGCGCGGGGACATCCACCGCTGGCGCGCGCTTCACGGACGCCTTCGTCATCTTCTCCGTGACGGTCGTCTCGCTGGCCATCGGCGCTTTCCTGCTCCAGCGTATGGGCTTACGCGTATGGACGGGGCTCGCCCTCGCGCTTGCGATCTATGCCTTCCTGCTGACGGCACACCTGGGGCTGCGCCGCATCTTCAGCTCTGCGCCGAAAGCCGCTGACGAGGAATTCGACCCCTGGGCGCACGAGAAGGCTGCCGTACCCGAGCTTTCACCCCAGTTTGGCCGCCGCGGCGCGCCCCCCGCGCAGGACCCGCTTCTCCCGCAGGGCGATCCCAAGGCCGAGGCCTTCAGCTTCCGCCCCGCTCATGTGCCGAGCCTTTCGGGCTACGAAGCCCCGCCCACGAAAGCCTCGGGCCTGCCCCCGCCTCCTCCTCCCGGTGCGATGCCAAAAGCCGACGCGCAAAAAAGTGTCGGCGGACCGCCCGAGATGACGGTTGAAATGATCGAGAGCCTCGTCAAGAAGCTCGCCGACGAGCTCAACAGCACGCCGTCGCCGCCACCGAAGGTGCGCGGCAAGCTGGTGCCTCAGCCGGCCGAGGGTGAGGCCATGCTCGACCGTTCCATCGCGGCACTCGAAGCCGCGGCAAAGAGCATGCGTGCCACGCCCCAGGGGAAAGCCGCGCCAAAACCCCCGCAGTTGCCACCGACGCCCGCACCCGCCGCCGCAGCTGCCGCGCAGGATCCGGCCGCGGCCTCGCAGTCTGCCGCGCCGACGAAGGAGCGCGACGCGATCACGCCCCAACTTATCCGCATCGCCGATGCTCTCGCCAAGGAGCGTATGGAGGTGCTGCTCGAGCCGATCCAGTCGCTCACCGAAGGCCGCACACGCCATTTCGAGATCAGCACGCGCCTTCTCCTTGCCGACGGCACGGCGATGGACCAGGAAGAAGTAGCGCGCAATGCGCTCGGTTCTGGCCTCATGCCCCGCATCGATATCGCCCGCATCGTCCGCGCGGCCCGTGTTGCCCGCAAGCTTGGCGCTGGTGGTCGCTCCGGCTCGGTATTGACTGCGATCGCCGGCGAGTCCCTCACCGACCACCGCTTCCTCAGCACGGCCTCGGCAGAGCCCAACACCGGCACCATGGGCCTCGTCATCTCGTTCCAGCAGGCAGAGGTGCGCCTCTTCTCGCCTGGACACGTCCAGACGCTTTCGGCCCTCGCCGCAGCAGGCTTCCGCTTCGCACTCGACGGCGTCACCGACCTCGACATGGATTTTGCGGAACTCAAGGGGATGGGCTTCGAGTTCGTGAAGCTGGACGCGCCGGTGTTCCTCGAAGGCCTGCCCGCGCCTTCGGGCCTCGTGCCGGCGACGGATATCACCCGCATGCTCAGGGATAACGGCCTCACCCTCGTCGTCGGCCGCCTCGACGATGATTGGCAGCTTGCCCGCGTCCTGGGCCTCGGCGTCATGTACGGTCGCGGCTCACTGTTCGGCGCGCCCCGCCTCGTGAAGCAAGAGGTGGTCGCCCCACCGCCGAACGCCGTAGCTTGATATTGCCGGCATGCCTCTGTACTGACGTGGTGTCATGAACACCCGCCAAATCCCCATCGTCGCCGGCATCTCGGCCCTGACGCACGGCAAGAGCGCCTGGATCGTCGATATCTGGGGCGTCATGCACAATGGCGCCGCGGCCTTCCCCCAGGCGGTGGAGGCTTGCCGTCGCTTCCGCACCGGTGGCGGAACCGTGCTGCTTCTCTCGAATGCGCCTCGCCCTTTTCCCGATGTCGTGAAGCATCTGCGCCAGCTTGGCGTGCCCGATGATGCCTACAACGGCGGCGTCACGTCGGGCGACGTCACGCGCGGCCTGCTCGCCGAGGTTCCCGGGCGCGCGTTCCTGCACATCGGGCCCGAGCGCGACAACGGCCTGTTTCAGGGCCTCGATGTCCGCAAGGTGGGCGCACGCGACGCGGATGCCATTCTCTGCTCCGGCCTGTGGGATGACACGCGCGAAACACCCGACGACTACGTCGAGTTGTTCGCACCTCTCGTGGCGCGCAAGCTGCCCATGATCTGCGCCAACCCCGACATCAAGGTCGAGCGCGGGGAAAAGCTCATCTACTGCGCCGGGGCACTCGCCCAGCGCTACGGCGAGATGGGGGGTGATGTCACTTATGCCGGCAAGCCCTATGCGCCCGCTTACGAGCGCGCGCTTCTGGAGCTTGAAAAGTTGCGCGGCAGCCCCGTGACGAGAACGGAGATCTTGGCCATCGGCGATGGCCTCGAAACCGACATCCGCGGTGGCTGTGAAGCAGGGCTCGAAACGGTGATGATCGCCAGCGCCGTTCATCTGGCTCACGGCCTTACCCCGGAAAGCCTTGCGCAGCTCTACGCCCCGCGTTCCTTTGCACCCGCTGCAGCCATGCCCGCTCTGGCCTGGTAGGCCGCTACTCTTCTCATTGTGCCGCGATGAAAGCGCGCCATCCGCCGTAAGACGAGATGTGCTTGGCCGCGCGCACCGCCTCCGCCTCGCACAGGAACCCCTTGGGTCGCGACCCATCGGCAAGCAGCAGCGTGCCGATGCCGAGCGGTGCCGGAATACCGGCGACGAACGTGCCGAAGCCGTCTGGCGGCATCGCCCACACCTCGGTGGCAATCGCATGCCCTGTTCCGGCAGCGACGCGGATCAGGCCCGGCCGCTTCGGCGGCCCTCCCGGCAGCGCGTAGAGTTCGTAGCTGGGCTCGGTCGCCACCGCGCGGACGAACATCCCCCCCAGCGCCTTCACCTCGTGGTTGAGCGCCATGCCGGAAAGGTGCGCGCCGACTACCGCGATCTCGATCATCCCCGCCGGTGCCACCGCGGCAAGCGCCGGCATGGCAGGCAGGGAGCGTCCCGTAGCCCCGATGGTCTTTGCCGCGTGGTGGTGGAACACGCGCGCCATGGAGGCGAGCGCAGCATCCTGCCCGCGCGGTCCAATGAACGTCACGCCAGCGGGAAGCCCGTCCTTGCGCAGCGCCCCTGGCACCGCGATTGCAGCCATGTCGAGCAGGTTCACGAAGTTCGTATAGGTGCCGAGCCGCATGTTGGGGCCGATGGGATCGGCCTTGAGATCCGCGAGCGTCGGCGGATAGGGGGCCGTCGGCACCATCAGCGCGTCCACGCCGGCCAACAGCTTTTCGCTCGCACGCTTCAAGTCTTCCAGGCGATAGCGCGCGGCGAATGCATCGGCTGCCGAGAAGCCCTTCGCCTTCTCGATCACCTTGCGCGTCGTGGGGTAGAGTTGTCCCGCGCGCGTCTCCATGATCTCGCGCAGCGCCTGATAGCGCTCCGCAACCCAAGGTCCATCGTAGAGCAGCGCCGCGGTCTCGAACAACGCCGTGAAGTCGAGGTCCACCAGCTCTGCGCCGAGTTCCTTCATCTGGGCTGCGCACGCTTTCCAGTGTGCCTTCGCCACAGCGTCCCCGAAGAACAACAGGTCCTTGGCGCGCGGCACGCCCAGTCGCAGCTTCGGCGGCATGGCGCCGAGCGCGCCAAGCGCAATCGGACGCGAAAAGGCATCCGTCTCGTCCTTCCCGGCCATCACGCTGAAGACGGTCCAGGCATCGTCGACGGTTCCGGCGAACACCGAAATGCAGTCGAGCGTGCGGCATGCCGGCAGCATCCCGGTGCTCGACACGGCGCCGACGGATGGTTTCAGACCAACGATGTTGTTGAGGCCAGCCGGCACGCGCCCTGAGCCGGCTGTATCCGTGCCCAGCGAGAAAGCCGCGATGCCGCGCGCAACCGCAACCGCCGATCCCGAACTCGAACCGCCGGGCACGATTTTCGCATCGAATGAGTTCAGCGGCGCCGGCAACGGCGTGCGCACGCCCACGAGGCCCGTCGCGAACTGGTCGAGGTTGGTCTTGCCGATCAGCAGGGCGCCGGCGTCGAGCAGCTTCTGCACCGCCGTCGCGGTGCGCTTCGGCTTGAAGGCCAGCGTCGGCGCGGCAGCCGTTGTCGGCATGCCCGCCACGTCGATGTTGTCCTTCACCACGAAGGGGATGCCCCACAGTGGCAGCTTCTCCCTGTCCGCACGTGACAGCGCCTGCGCGGCCTTCAACACCTTCTTCTTGTCGACCAAGCTGATGAAGATGCCGGGGTCGCCCACCTTCTCGATGATGTCGTAGACGGCTTCGACCACCGCGGCCGGCGTCAGGCCGTGCGCATAGGCTCGCTTCAGCCCTGCGATGTCGACCGGGATCTCGCGCTTGGACATGCCTGCCTGGCCTGCTTCTTACTTCTTCGGCTCGTCGATGACGCTTACGTGCGCAGCCACCACGCGCCAGCCTTGCGGCAGCCGCACCCACGTCTGCATCTGCCGCCCCACCTTGCCGACATTCACGTCGCGATAGAACAGCGTGGAGGCCGTCGCGAAATCACGCCCGAAGGTGGTGATCACTGTCTTGTCCAGGCGCCGCATGAGATTGATCGCCGGACGCCCTGCGCGAAACGATGCGATCTCGCTGAAGCCATAGAGATTCTCGCCGATGCCATAGCGTATGGTGCGCGGATCGTCGGCGAAGATGGCATCGAGCGTGCCGACGTCGTTGGTGGTCAACGCCTTCTCGTAGCGTTGGAATTCCGCCGTCACTTCCGCAACGACCTCGGGAATGTTGATGTCCATGGATGCGCTCCTCAAATGGCGGGTCTCGGCGCTGCAGCCGCGCCTGCCTGCTCCAGTGTATGCGCGATGCGCAGCGCGATGTCCTCGCGCCACGGCGGCGCGATCACCTGCACGCCGATCGGCAGCGGTTTCAGTGGCACCGGCACCGCCACAACCGGCAGGCCGATGAACGAGATGGGTTGCGTATAGATGCCCACGTTCGGCCGCAACGGCAATTCAACGCCGTCGAGCGTCATCGTCTTCTCCCCGATGAGCGGCGCCGTGGTTGGCGTGGCAGGCGCCAGGATCGCATCCACGTCCTTGAACAGCGAGAGAACTTCGCCGCGATACCACCGCCGGACCTTCTGCGCCTTCACCACCATGCTTGCCGGGATCATGTTGCCGGCGATCAGCCTGTCCCGCACCTCCGGATCGAAATCGCAGGCGTTGGTGCGCAGCCGCGCAAGATGCAGCGATGCGCCTTCCGTCGCGGTGATCAGGAATGCCGCTGCACGCGCAATGCCCGCCGCCGGCAGCACCACCTCGCGCGAGGCATTGAGCGCCTTGGCGACACGGGCCACGGCCTCGAACGCCTCGGGATGCCCGCCCGTCTTGAAATAGTCACCCGCCACCGCGATGCGCAGCCCGTCGGCCCCGCGCCGCACGATCTCGCTCACGGGCTCGATGCCGCGCCTGCTGCAAACCGGATCTTCTGCATCCGGCCCCTGCATGGCGTCATAGCTGGCGGCAAGATCGGCGACGCTCCGCGCCAGGGGGCCCAGGTGGTCGAAGCTGGAAACGAAAGGGAACGTGCGTGCGCGCGACAGCCGGCCGTAGGTCGGCTTCAGTCCGAACAGTCCACAGAACGACGCCGGCACGCGGATCGAGCCGTTGGTGTCGGAGCCAAGCGCGATTGGCACCAGTCCGCCCGCCACCGCGCCTCCAGAGCCTCCGGAGGATCCGCCGGTCATGCGCGCCGTGTCATGCGGATTGCGCGAGGGGCCGTCGTGCGCGTTCTCTCCGGTGAAGTCGTAGGCATACTCGCCCATGTTGAGCGCCCCGACCAGAATGGCGCCCGCAGCTTCCAGACGCACGATCAAGGGCGAGTCCGCAGTCGCCGGCGGCAACGCGCGGTTGATTTTCGAACCAGCCAGCGTCGTCACGTCTTTCACGTCGAAGAGGTTCTTCACCGCGAAGGGGACGCCAGCCAGGGGCCCAGGCGTTCCTCCCTTGCCGCGCTGGGCATCCAGGGCCTTCGCGCGCGCCAGTGCGCGATCGGCCGTCACCGCGGTGAAGGCATTGAGCGTCGGATCGAGCTTCGCAATGCGCGCCAGCGTCGTTTCCACCACGGTCGTGGCGCTCACGCTGCCGGCTTGCACGCTGGCGGCGATCTCCGTCGCCGTCGCCCAGACGGCGCCGTCGTCCGAAAGGTTAGTCATTGCATCAGGCCTCGTATACCGGCGCCGGCTCTGCCTCGTCTGGCAGCTTCACCTGCTCCACGAGGCCCGCGAGGCGATAGGCAATGGAAAGGTTCTGCCTTATCGCGGCCATCCACTCGGGCTCGATGGTGAGCTGCAGCATGCGCGCACTGGATTCGATGAGCGCATCGAGGGTCGTGTCGTCGGGCTGCATCAGGCTCTCCGGGCTCGGCTAGGGGCTCTCAGGCGGGCGGATGGGGAATGGCTTCGAGCAATTCGCGCGTATACTGCGCCTGTGGTGCGAACAGGACCTGCTCCGTTGGCCCTTCCTCCACGATCCGCCCCGCGCGCATCACGATCACACGGTCGCACAATAGTCGCACGACGTTCAAGTCATGCGACACGAAGAGATAGCTCATCCCGAGCTTCTCTTTCAGCTCCTGCAGCAGATTGAGCACCACCGCCTGCACCGACACGTCGAGCGCCGCGGTCGGCTCGTCAAGGATCACGAGGTCCGGATTGAGGGCGATGGCCCGGGCAATGCCCACGCGCGCCTTCTGTCCGCCCGAAAGCTGGTGGGGAAAACGGTCCAGCAGATCCACCGGCAGGCCGACAAGGCGCGCAAGCTCTTCGCATCGTGCCCGCACGGCGGCCTTGCCCCTGGTGTCGCCCAGTTGGAGGATCGGGTCGGCAATTGCACGCGCGGCCGTAAAGCGTGGGTTGAGGCTGTCGGTCGGATCCTGGAACACCATCTGGATGCGTTTGCGCAACGGCAGGCGCGCGAACTTCCGCGCCGGAATGGCGCCGATGTCCTCACCGTCGAAAAGAATCTTCCCTTCGGTCTTGTCGATGAGCCGCATCACCATGGTCGAGGTGGTGGACTTGCCGCAGCCGGATTCCCCCACCAGCCCCACGCTTTCCCCGCGCTTCACCGTGAAGCTGATGCCGTCCACCGCACGGAAGATGCTGTCACCACCGCCACTGCCGAACATGTTGCCCAGCGCACCCGGCAGTCCCTTGCGGGGATACTCCTTCACCAGTCCCTCGACGACCAGCAGCGGTTCCCCGCTGTTGCCCGCGGCGGTCTTGGCTTCCGTATGCTCGGGTGCGGCCTCCGCCTCCGGCAGCAACCCGCGCAGCGTCGCGCCGGGCTTCGGCGTCGCGCGCATCAGCTTCTGGGTGTAGGGGTGTTCGGGCGCCTTGAAGATCTTGGCCGATGGCGCCGTCTCCACCACGCGGCCCTTCTCCATCACCACGACACGATCGCAATAGGTCGCCGCCAGGCCCAGGTCGTGCGTGATGAGGATCGTCGACATGCCCCGCTGCCGCGTGAGCTCGACGATCAGCTCCATCACCGTCTTCTGCGTCGTGACGTCGAGGCCCGTGGTCGGCTCGT
>JBDHTJ010000122.1:0-16446 GCA_039808585.1 Hyphomicrobiaceae bacterium
GATCGTGGCTACGTAGAACATCACCACCATCAGGCCCAGCGCCACCGCAATGGCGATCGACCGCATCCTGCGGCGCCGCTCGATTTCCTTCTGTTCGTTCTCGTCCGTGACAATCTCCATCGTCAGGCGAGGAAGCGATGCACGGCGTGCTCGACGAGCAACGCCGCAAACAGCGCAAAAAGATAGAAGATCGAGAAGCCGAACAGCCGCTTGGCCACACGATCCCCTTCGCGGCCTTCACGCACCTGCCACACCCGCACGGCCAGCGCCAGGAAGATGGCGCCAAGCACAACCGAGGTGAGTGCATAGAACGTCCCGCCGAGGCCGATCAGCGCCGGTACCACCGCCAGCGGCACGAGCAGCACCGAGTAGATCAGGATCTGGCGCCGCGTCTCGTCCGGTCCGGCGACGACAGGCAGCATCGGCACGCCGACGCGCTCATAGTCACGCGCGCGGTAGAGCGCCAGCGCCCAGAAGTGCGGCGGCGTCCACATGAAGATGATGAGGAACAGAAGCACGCTCTCGAAGCTGACTGAGCCGGTCACGGCGGCCCAGCCGATCATGGGCGGGAAGGCACCGGCCGCACCGCCGATCACGATGTTCTGAGGTGTCCGCCTCTTGAGCCACATCGTGTAGATGACGACGTAGAAGGCGATGGTAAGCGCCAGCAGCGCGCCGGCAGTCCAGCTCACGAGCAGGCCCAGCGTTCCGACCGCGCCAAGTGAAAGGATCATGCCGAACGTCAGCGCCTCGTCCGGCGTAACGCGACCCCGCGGAATCGGCCGCGACGCCGTGCGCTGCATGCGGCCGTCGATGTCGGCGTCGTACCACATGTTGAGCGCGCCCGAGGCACCGGCCCCGATGGCGATGCAGAACAGCGCGATCACGGCGAGGGCGGGATGCAGCGAGCCCGGTGCCACCACCATTCCGACGAACGCGGTGAAGACGACGAGCGACATCACCCGCGGTTTCATCAGCGCGATGTAGTCGCCGATGCTGCCGCCGGCGAGTGCAGGAGCACGCAGAGGTGTGCTTTCGAACCCCATCTCTGCCATGTCTGCTGCGCCCCTTTCTTTCCGCCACGTTCAGGCTGTCAGTTCCAGGATGGCCGTCATTTCGAAGGCCGCCCTTCAGTGCGAAGCGAGAGCCCCGGACCCGTGGCCCAGAGCTCTCGTTTCATCACCGCGTCTCAGTGTCCGCCGGTATCCTTGATCACGGGCAGCGTCTCGTAGGAATGGAAGGCCGGCGGGGAGGGAAGCGTCCACTCCAGGGTGGTTGCACCCTCGCCCCACGGATTGGCGGCCGCCTTCACCTTGGCGATGAAGTAGGCGTAGATCATGCTGAACACGAACAGCAGCGTCGCCACGGCCGTGATGTAGGAGCCGACCGACGACCACCAGTTCCAGTACGCGAACGCATCCGGATAGTCGACATACCGGCGCGGCATGCCAGCCAGACCCAGGAAGTGCTGCGGGAAAAACAGGATGTTCGCGCCGATGAAGGTCAGCCAGAAGTGCAGCTTGGCCAGCGCCTCGTTGTACATGTAGCCGCTCATCTTCGGGAACCAGTAGTACCAGCCCGCAAAGATCGCGAACACCGCGCCGAGCGACAACACGTAGTGGAAGTGCGCCACCACGTAGTATGTATCGTGGAAGGCACGATCGACGCCCGCGTTGGCCAGCATTACGCCGGTCACGCCACCCACCGTGAACAGGAAGATGAACCCCAGCGCCCAGATCATGGGCACCCGGAATTGGATCGAGCCGCCCCACATCGTGGCGATCCAGGAGAAGATCTTTACGCCCGTGGGAACTGCGATAACCATAGTCGCGAACACGAAGTAGGCCTGCGCATCGACGCCCATGCCTGAGGTGTACATGTGGTGCGCCCACACGATGAAGCCGATCAGGCCGATCGCGACCATGGCGTAGGCCATGCCGAGGTAGCCGAACACGGGCTTACGCGAGAACGTCGACACGATGTGGCTGATCATGCCGAAGCCGGGCAGGATGAGAATGTAGACCTCGGGATGGCCGAAGAACCAGAACAAGTGCTGGTAGAGCAGCGGATCGCCGCCCGTTGCCGGATTGAAGAACGACGTGCCGAAGTTACGGTCCGTCAGCAGCATCGTGATGGCGCCCGCAAGCACCGGCAGCGACAGCAGCAGTAGGAACGCGGTCACCAGCACGCTCCACACGAACAGCGGCATCTTGTGCAGCGTCATGCCTGGCGCGCGCATGTTGAAGATGGTCGTGATGAAGTTGACGGCGCCAAGGATCGAGGAGGCGCCGGCAACGTGCAGCGAAAGGATCGCGAAATCCATCGCCGGACCCGGGTGGCCCGAGGTGGAGAGCGGTGCGTAGACCGTCCAGCCGGCGCCGACGCCGGCCATGCCTGCGGGCCCTTCCACGAACATCGACATCAGCAGCAGCGCGAACGACGCCGGCAACAGCCAGAAGGAGATGTTGTTCATGCGCGGGAAGGCCATGTCCGGTGCGCCGATCATCAGCGGCACGAACCAGTTGCCGAAGCCGCCGATCATCGCTGGCATCACCATGAAGAACACCATGATGAGGCCGTGGCCCGTGACGTAGACGTTGAACATGTGGCCGTTGGCAAAATATTGCATGCCCGGCTCCTGCAACTCCATGCGCATCACCACGGAGAGGAAGCCGCCGATCAACCCCGCCACGATGGCGAACAGAAGGTACATCGTGCCGATGTCCTTGTGGTTGGTCGAGTAAAGCCAGCGGCTGATGCCGGTGGGGGTATGGTCGTGGTCGTGCGCGTGGTCAGCGTGCGCTTTGCTTGCCATGTCGTTCAACCTTGCTGGGTCACTCTAGGATCGTGCCGCCTTGCCGGTGCACGTGGGAATGGAAAGCGCGCCGCCCCTGGGGCGCCGCGCTGGTATCACTTCTTCACCACCGCGCCGCTGTCGGCGGTCTTCATCGCACCATCGAGCTCGATCGCGGCAGCCTTGATGATGTCCTTGGCCTTCTTGCGGTCGCGCGCCTTCAGCGCCGCCACCCAGTCATTGAAGACCTGCTCCTTCACGACGCGGACCGCGATCGGCATGAACGCATGATCCTTGCCGCACAGCTCCGAGCACTGGCCGAAGAAGATGCCTTCACGCTGGGCCTTGAACCACGTCGCCGTGATGCGCCCCGGTACCGCGTCGACCTTGGATGCGAACGACGGGATCGTCCAGTTGTGAATGACGTCGCTCGAGGTGACGAGAACGTGCACCACCTTGTTCACTGGCACGAGAATTTCGTTATCGACGGCGAGATTGCGCGGAACCTGGTTGCGCGGCAGGCCAGACTTGATGGCCTCCTCCCGCTCGGCATCCTGCAGCATCACGCTGTCGATGCTCAGCTTCTGGTCGGGATACTCGTGCGTCCAGTTCCAGGTATGCGCCGTGGCTTTGATCACGAGGTCCGGCGGCGGGTACGTATATTGGTTGAAGAGCAGCCGGAACGACGGAATGGCGATGGCCACCAGGATCAGCACCGGCACGACGGTCCACACCACCTCGATCGTCGTGTTGTGCGAGGTGCGCGAAGGCACAGGGTTCCGCTTCTCGCTGAAACGCCACATCGTGTAGACCATCAGCACCAGCACGAACAGCGTGATCGCGATGATGATTGCGTTCACGTAGTCGTGGAACCAGTGCACCTGCTCGGCGATCGGCGTTGCCGCATCCTGGAATTTCATTTGCTTCGGCGACGGCTGCCCCATCCCGGCGAAACTGGCGGCGCTGAACGCCATCAAGCCGACGGCCGCTACCGCCGTCCCCACCAGCCCCTTGATCCCGCCGACGCCCGGCCTCATGACCATTGCGATCGCTCCTTGGTTACGGGGGCGCAGGTCCGCCGCGAACGCGTGTTCGCCCAGACGCTTCCCCCGGGGCGCACAAAAGCACCCATCGTCTTCATTTTCTTAACGAACTTCCATCAGCCCCGCGGGCCCGACCTTTGCGCAATGCGCCAACGATGACGAGTCGCATTCAAGGATTGGCCCGCGCCGTTCACCAAACACAATGGGCAGAACCTTCTCAAGTGACGCTCAGTGCGGCATTTGCACGCGCAAATCTGCATGCCGTTGCTTGCAGTTAGCGTGCTGCCGGCGACTGCTCTGTCCCGCCAGCCTGAAGGCCATGGCCAAGTCCCTTGCGCGCCATCGTATTTTGGCCGAATTCGTCGCCGACGAGGATGCTTCGTCGCGCCCGCTGCAACTGATTTTTCGCACGCCTCGGGCCGCACGACGCAGCAGTCGCGTTCTTGATCCCCGTCAAGGATCGCCGCAGCGAACTTTGTGGCACAGTCGCGAGCATGACATACGTCGGCGTCTGCAAACATCAGAAGGTCTCAAGGATGCCGCGTGCCATCTCTCGTGTTCTCGTCCTGCTGGCCCTGTTGCAGGTCGCGATGGCAAGCGCGCAGGCGCAGATGCCCCAGTCGCCGGAGGGCGGCACGGTCAAGGCTCAGCACGGGGATTGGCAGGTCGTTTGTCGCCCCCCGCCGCCAGGCGCGAAAAAGGAAATTTGCGGCGTCGTGCAGCGGGTCACGGCCGAGGACCACAACAACATCGGCCTGGGCGTCTATTTTCAGCGTTTCTCGGACGGCAAGAAGGTGCTTCGCGTTTTCGCCCCGCTCGGCGTGCTGCTGCCGCGCGGTCTGGGGCTGACGATCGACGGCAAGAGCGTGGGGCCAGTGCCTTTTGTGCGATGCAGCATGTATGGCTGCTACGCGCAAATTCCGTTGGAAGACAAGCTGATAGATCAGCTGCGCGCCGGCAAGCAGGCAGTCTTCATCATCTATCAGACCGAGGAGGCCGGCATCGGTATCCCGGTTTCGTTGGCCGGATTCGGTCAAGCCATCGCCGCGCTCAACTGACGCGTAGGCCCGGCGGAGCTGCTATTTCGGCCACTTTGTATCGTTAATGAAAGTGGGGCGGGGGGCTGCAGCTCGAGAACGGGTTTGCGTCACGCATGACCTCTGCCACATCTGACTTCGACAATACCGCGCCTGAATTGGTCGCTCGTACCGATGGCGCCGATCCGCACCTACGGCGGCACCGGCTCTTGCAAAGTTTCCCGGCGCTTTGGCAGCCGCACATCGCGGTGGTCGCAGCCGAGGGCCCGGCATTGGAAGATCTGGCGGAAACCTTCCCGGCCCTGCTGTTCGCCCTTGCCTCCGCCTACGGCACTGCCGAGCAGCGGCGCCATGCCAGGCAGCTTCTGCTCGCCGGGGCGCCCCTCAAGGCCGCGGCCGATGTGCTGGAATTGCCGTTTTGGCTCCGCCGCTTGCCCCCCTCTGCCTTCGAGCACGCGCTGCCGCCGATGCCCATGGACCCGGAATTCGGCTTGCGCATCGGCAGCTTCCTTCCGCGCCAGGGCACCGACGCGCGCCTTTGGCTCAAAACGTTCTGCTGCGCTCTGCGCGCCGCCGGCCCTGCCTATGCCCTTTGGTTCGCGAAGTGGCTTAAACCAGCCTTCATGAGCGAGGAAAGCTTGCAGATGATGGCTGCTTGGGCTTGGTTCAGCCAACACCCCGGCACCGAAGGTCACGCACTTCTCCGCAAGGGCTGGTCCCCCGACATGGGCGCCCGGCGCGCCCTGGAAGAGTTCAACGTTTGGCGCCGCCGCCTGCGCCTTGTCGATGCACTGGGCGTAGGGATCGCCGAGACTTGGCTGCATGACGGGGCCGTTGCGGGGATCAGCTTCGTGCAGCTGCGCACCGTCGCTGATTTCCTGATCGAGAGCGAGCGCATGGAAAATTGCCTCGACCAGTATGCCGACCAGCTCCGCACCACCGGCAACCTCGTCTTTTCAGTGCGGCGCGGGGAGCGCCGGATAGCCTGCGCGGAAATCGGCGTGCACAACGCTGAATGCACCATGCCCGCGATCGTACAATTGCGCGGACCTCGCAATCGCCGCGCATCGGCCGAGGTTTGGCAGGCAACCTTCGCCTGGCTGGGCGCGCAGAAGTTGACCGCCCGCAAGGTGCGGTCGCCCCGCATGCAATCTGCTCAAAAAACGCTCGCCCGCCGCCAACTCTGGGCGCCCTATCTCGATCATCTCGAAGGCAGTGGCCTCGAAGAGCCTTTGCGCCGCCTGCTCATGCTTCCGAACCGGCGTGATCGCAAATCGGTCGGGCAAGCCGACAGCAAGAATGCTGCAAGGCCTGGATGTGCGCGATCCAAGCGCAGGAAGCGGCAGCCGGAGCCGAACTTTCCGTGCATCGGCGGCAAGCGCACGGTCCCTTGAGCAACCGGTACGTTGCCCGAATGCATCGGCGGTGCTGCCTGTGGCGCCAAAGCCCTTGCGTGGCAAGGAAAATGCAGATCATCATCTGCTGCAGGGAACCAGGTACGGGGGACAAGCATGACCGAGTTCATCGCACAGGCGCTTGTCGAGACGAAAACGACGGAGCGCAACCGTCTTCAACTGACGTTCGCCGACGCGCGCGGCCGCAAGCAGACCGTAACGCTGCCCATGCGCCTCGCAGCCGATATGGTCCCGGTGCTCGCATCCTTGACCGACGCGGCAAGTCAATCCGGGCCTCGTTTCACGCGCAGCCCCAAGGCCCTAGCCGTTGGCCGTGCGGAGCATGAGCGCCTCGTCCTCGTGAAGTTCGACGATGATCCGCCCTACGCTCTCGAGCCCGATCGGGCTGAGGACTTGTGGCGCGAGGTGCGGGAAGAGGCGGAATTCGTGGCCTCCCTGAAAGCACCGGCCATCCAGTAGCGAGCGCCCACGCCATAAATGCCGCAAGTGCCGTTGCCCACGCAGCGGCACTTGTTTTTTGCCCTTTACGGTAAGCGAAATTCCGGCGGACAAATCCCGCGCACCCGCTATAGTTCGCCCATGCTGGGTTCAGGTGCAAAGGTCCGCGTCCGCGGCGGCAAGTCGGCCGATGCCAAGACGCTTGCCCGCATTTTCCGGGAATCCTGGCAATTCGCCTATCAGGGCATCCTCCCCCACGCCCATCTGGAAACGCTTGCCAAGCAGCGCACTCCGGAGTGGTGGCGTCGATTCATCAAGAACGAGGAAGACGGCCTTGTCGTCCTCGAGTTGGATGGCACAGTAGCCGGTTACGCCACCTTCGGCGTCGCGCGCCAGCAGGGCACCCACCAGGGCGAGATCTACGAGCTTTATCTCGATCCGATCTATCAGGGCCTCGGGCTGGGCGAGCACCTTTTCGAGGGCTGCCGCAACCGGATGGACGAACGCGGTCTCGATGGTCTCGTCGTGTGGGCACTGCTGGAAAACACCACCGCCTGCGACTTCTATTGGCGTCGCGGCGGGAGGCCGATCAGAAGCTCGATGACGCGCATCGGCGGCAAGCGTCTGGAGAAGGTCGCCTTCGCCTGGCGCTGAAGCCACGGCCTGGAGAAGCAGGCCGCATCAGGCGCCGTCGAGCAGATAGGGCGCGACGCCCCCCTCCAGCAGCAGATCGCTCTCGTCTTTCAGCGCCACTCCCGAAAGTCCGCGCCGCATCGCTTCGCGGATCAGCCACGACAGCTTGAATGCGGCAAGCTCGTAGCTCAGCCCCTCGGCACGGATGTTCGAGATGCAATTGCGATTGGCGTCGGTGCTTCCGGCATTGGGTGCAAACGTGAAGTAGACGCCCATGCTGTCTGGCGAAGAGAGGCCGGGGCGCTCTCCAATCAGCATCGCGACGGAGCGTGCGCCAAGGCCGGCTGCAATCACATCCCCCAGTGCCACGCGCGCGCCCAGCGCAATGATTGGCGAAGAGGGCTTCAGTCCGAGCTTGGAAAGCTGCGGCACCAGGAAGCGAAGGAACGTCCCGGCATGGGCCTCGATAGCTCGTGCAGACAGCCCGTCACCGACGACGATGGCGACGTCGCATGCGTTGCGTGGCCGTTCATGCAGTACCTGCGTGCCGCGCGCCGATAGCTTCCGTCCAAGATCCGGCCGTCGCAGGTAGAGCGCTCGCTCCAGCGCCTGGCTCTCCACCACGATGGGCGCCCCCAGCACCTCTGGCAACTGCGCCGACAGGGCCCCGACATCGAGAGCGGCGTGCACGGCATCGCGCGCCTGCGCATGCGCCAGCGCGAACCGCAACACCTCCCGCGTGGGCAGCGAGGCACCCGCGCGCCCCAACGCGATCCGCGCCGAGGTCCAGCGGGAAAGATGCTGCCAGGGATCTCCGTCCTGGGTCATCGCTCGGCTCCGCCGTAAGACAAGAGCGGATGCTGCCGTTGCGGCGGTTTGAGCCTCGCGCTGCGGTCGGTGATTGCCATGGCCTGCAGCCACGCCTCGAACTCAGGGGCGCGCTTCAGCCCGAATGCCTCCCGCACGTAAAGGGCATCATGGAAGGAGGTCGATTGATAGTTCAGCATCACGTCGTCGGCGCCTGGAACACCCATGATGTACGTGACGCCGGCCGCCGCCAGCAGCGTCAGGAGCGTATCCATGTCGTCCTGATCGGCCTCGGCGTGATTGGTGTAGCAGACATCCACGCCGAGAGGCACGCCCATCAGCTTGCCGCAGAAATGGTCCTCTAGACCTGCCCGTATGATTTCCTTGCCGTCGTAGAGGTACTCCGGCCCTATGAATCCCACCACGGAGTTCACGAGCAGCGGTGAGAAGGTGCGCGCCACGGCATAGGCCCGCGCCTCCAGCGTCTGCTGGTCGACGCCGTGATGCGCGTTCGCAGACAACGCCGAACCCTGGCCCGTCTCGAAGTACATCACATTGTTGCCCACGCTGCCCCGCTGCAAGGCGCGCGCTGCATCGTTCGCCTCGCGCAGCATGCCGAGGCTCACGCCGAACGAGGCATTGGCGGCCTCCGTGCCGGCGATGGATTGGAACACGAGATCGACGGGCCGCCCCTCGTTCATGAGCTGAAGCGTGGTCGAGACGTGCGTCAGGACGCAGCCCTGCGTCGGGATTTCAAACCGTGTGATGATAGCGTCGAGGAGTTCCAATAGCTTCGCGATTGCCGGCGGCGAGTCCGACGCGGGATTGATCCCGATCACCGCGTCCCCACACCCGTACATGAGCCCGTCGATGATCGAGGCGGTGATGCCCTGGGCGTCGTCCGTCGGGTGGTTCGGCTGCAGTCGCACCGCCATGGTTCCCTTGAGACCGATGGTGTTGCGAAACCGCGTAACGACCTCCGCCTTGCGCGCCGCGAGCACGAGATCCTGGTTGCGCATGATCTTCGATACCGCCGCAGCCATCTCCGGCGTGATGCCGGCCGCCATCCGGCTCAGCGACGCAGTGTCCGAGCGCTCCGAAAGCAGATGCTCGCGAAAGTCCCCAACCGTCAGGCTCGCGATGGGCGCGAAGGCCGCCTCGTCGTGGCTGTCCAGGATGAGCCGCGTGACGTCATCGTCCTCGTAAGGGATGACGGGCTCGTTCAGGATTGCTTTAAGCGGCACATCTGCGAGCGCGGCCTTCGCGGCGACGCACTCTTCCGCACTTGTCGCCGCGATCCCTGCCAGCCGGTCGCCCGAGCGCGGGGGCGTGGCTTTCGCCAGCAGCTCCCGCAGGTTGGCGAACGCGTAGCGCGTTCTCCCCACGTTGGCCCGATAGCCCATGCTGCCCTCCGCCGCGTGCGCCGCAAGGGTCGAGTTTGGCGTGCACCGATGCCCCGATCAAGCCGCGTGCGCGTTTCGCCCAGGCGCGCTAGCCGAGCCGCCTGCGGAATTCCTCGTAGCCGAAGCTGCGGATGACGCGATAGCTGCCATCCACATCGAGAATGGCGAGATCCGGCAGGGGCGTCCCGTTGAAGGTGGTGTTCTTCACGAACGAGTATTGCATCATGTCCCCGAACACGAGCCGGTCACCGGGCTTCAGGGGCTGCGCGAAGGAATACTCGCCGATGACGTCGCCCGTCATGCATGTCTTGCCGCCGAGCACGTAGCTGTGCGCCAGTTCCCCAGCCTCGCCCGAGCCGAACAGCGGTGGCCGATACGGCACTTCCAGCACGTCGGGCATGTGGCATGAGGCCGACGTATCCAGGATGGCGATGTCCTTCTCGTTGCGGTGGATGCTGATCACGGTGGCCACCAGATAGCCGCTGTCCACCACCAGCCCTGCACCTGGCTCGAGGATCACGTCCACGCCGAACTCGGCCCGGAAGGCCTTGATGGCCGCGATCAGCTTGCCGAGGTCATATCCCGGCTTGTTGATGAAATGGCCTCCGCCGAAGTTCACCGCCTTCACACGCTTGAGATAGGGCGCGAAGCTGCGCGCGACGTGCGCGATGAGGCCGACGGAGCCTTCATGCAGCGACTCGCACAGCGAATGGGCATGCAGGATGTCCACATGGTCCCACGGCACGGCGTCGAGATCACCGGGCGTCGTTCCGAAGCGGGAGAACGGCGCGCAGGGGTCGTAAAGATGACCGCCGAGCGTTGCGTTCGAATATCCGGGGTTGATGCGTATCCCGGCCTTTATGCCGGACTTGCGCGAAAGGATGCCCAGGTGCCGCTCGAGTTGCTCGGGCGAATTGAAGTAGATGTGCTCGGCGATCTCGCTCAGCCGCTCCACCTCGCCCGGCCCGTAGGCCGGCGCGTAGACGTGCACCTCCTTGCCGAACTCCTCACGGCCCATGCGGGCCTCGTACTCACCGGAGGCGGTGGTGCCGTCGAGATGGTCGCGCATCAGCCCAAACGCGGCCGGCATCGCCCACGCCTTCGTCGCCAGCAGCACCTTGCAGCCCGCCTCCCGCCTCAGGCGCGCGGCCGTCTGCATGTTCGCCGCAAGCTTCGCTGCGTCCAGCACGTAGGCCGGTGTGCGAATGTCTGCGGGAAGGTTAACCGCCGTCATCGAGAAGCTCCTGCGGGCGAAGGCCGTACCAGGGCGCACATATAGTGCGCACGCCGTCGTTCTGGTATGATTTTTCCATGGCACAAGATGTTCCACCACAGCCAGCAACCTATGCGGACCTGGAAGCGGTCCCCTCGCATCTGATCGCTGAGATCATTGCCGGTCGCCTCCACACGCATCCACGGCCGCGGCCGAAGCACGCCAACACGGCTTCCGTCCTAGGCGGCACACTGGTTGGTTCGTTTCAGACCGGTGTTAACGGCCCAGGGGGCTGGTGGATCACCGACGAGCCCGAGGTGCACTTGGGTGACGACATCGTCGTACCGGATATTGTCGGTTGGCGGCGGGATCGCATGCCGAGACTGCCGGACACTTCCTTTTACTCGATCAGCCCGGATTGGGTTTGCGAGATCCTGTCTCCGTCAACGGAAAGTCTCGATCGCAGCTCCAAGCGCGAGATCTATGCAGCGCACGGCGTCTCACATCTCTGGCTCATCGATCCCGAGCGTCGCTTCATCGAGACCTTTGCGCTCACGGGCGGGCAGTGGCTCTTGCTCGCCACCTATTGTGACGACGCAAAGTTTGCGGCACCGCCCTTCGAAGCGGTGCCGTTTGCGCTTTCCCTGCTGTGGGCCGATTGAGGAAAGCCTCGATCAGGTCTTCACGGCGAACAGCTCGGCCTGGTCCTTCTGCGAGATCTCTTTCATGTGCCAGGGCAGGCCCTGCTTGCCGATCTCGTCCATGAACGGCTTCGACGGCAGCTGTTCCACGTTGAACACGCCCTGACCCTTCCAGTGTCCCTTGAACATCATCATGGCACCGACAACAGGCGGCACGCCCGTCGTGTAGGACACGGCCTGCGCGCCCGTCTCCTTGTAGCACTGCGCGTGGTCGCAGACGTTGTAGATGAACGCGCGCTTCTCCTTGCCGTCCTTGCTGCCCTTGAAGATGCAGCCGATGGACGTGCGCCCCGTGTAGTTCTCGCCCAGCGAAGAAGGCGGCGGCAGCAGCTCCTTCAGGAACTCCATCGGGATCACCGGCGTGCCCTTGTACATGACCGGGTCGATGCGCGTCATGCCCACGTTCTGCAGCACTTCCAGGTGCTTGATGTAGTTGTCGGAGAAGGTCATCCAGAAGCGGATCTGCTTCAGGCCCTTGATGTTCTCGACAAGGCTCTCCTCCTCCTCGTGGTAGATGAGGTAGCTCTTGCGCGGGCCCACCTCCGGATAGTCCACCATGCACGAGATGGAGAGCGGATCGATTTCGATCCACTGTCCGTTCTTCCAATACTTGCCGCGCTGTGTCACCTCGCGCAGGTTGATCTCGGGATTGAAGTTCGTCGCGAATGCCTTGCCGTGGCTGCCGTCGTTGCAGTCGACGATGTCGATTGTCTCGATGCTGTCGAACAGGAACTCCTGCGCATAGGCGCAATAGATGTTCGACTGGCCCGGATCGAAGCCGCAGCCGAGCACCGCCATCAGCCCCTTGGCCTTGTACTTGTCGTGATAGGGCCACTGCCACTTGTAGGTGAACTTGGCCTCCTCGCGCGGCTCGTAGTTCGCCGTGTCCATGTAGTGCACGCCTGCCTCCAGGCACGCGTCCATGATCGGCAGGTCCTGGTAGGGAAGCGCCATGTTGATGACGAGGTCGGGTTTGACCTTCTTCAGCAGCGCCACCGTCTCGGCGACGTTGTCGGCGTCCACCTGTGAGATCTCGATCGGCGTCTTGCAACGCTTGGCGATCGCCTCGCAACTCGAAAGCCGGCGCGACGCCAGGTGGATCTTCTTGAAGACGTCCCGGTTCATGGCGCACTTCTGGGCCACGACGGAACCTGCGGCGCCTGCGCCGATGATCAACACGCTATCCAAGGTGCACTCCCTGAAGGTTGAATGCGATGCCTCGTGCGGTCCACGCACGCTTCCGAACCCCAACTGCCACGCAGAGCAAGCACTTGCCCGGCGAAGTCCCTGAGCGGGCTCGATTAGAGCACGCGGGGGTCATGTTCAACCTGATTGTAGGCTAATGGCGGCCGCGGCCCGTCAGGAAGTGGCGGCCCGGCAGTGCTCGTCGGCCGGTAAGGGATCGCAATTCTTGTCGCGCACGCATTTCTCGAAAGCCTTCGTCAGCTCCGGGCGCCACGTGCCGTCGATTTCGCCCGTGTAGAGGCGCTGCTCCGTCAGTCCGCACTGATACAGCTTGATCATCTTGGCGCCGCCGAACCACATCGCCCGGTCGTAGTCGCGCATGGCGGCTTCAGGATTGCCCTTCGCCTGATGGATATGCGCCCGCGTATCCAGCGTATGCGGGCTCGTGGGGCTCAGCTCCAGCGACTTCTCCACGTCCACCATGGCCTGGTCGCTCTTGCCCCACTTGTAATAGGCCCAGGCCCGGTTGTTCAGCGCCACGGCGAAGTCGGGCCGCATCTCAATGGCGACGTCGTAATCGCGGATCGCCACGTCGTACTGGGCTTTGAGCGAATAGGCGAGCGCCCGCATGGCGTAGGCCATGCTCAGGTCTCCCGCGCTTTGGTCCTGCTGCTCGATGAGCGCAGTGCAGCCGGTGATGCGCCTCTCGATGTCCTCCCCAAAGCAGTCGGTGGCGCTGTCGGCCCTGACAGGGCCTCCGGAGGCTACCGCCAGGATGCCGGCGAAGGCACCCATCATCAGAAGGGATCTCAGCGAAGTGACGATGCGCACGGAAAAATCCTGATATTTCGGCATCTTGAGCTGTGCGCGCAACATGCGCACGCCAGCCTTGGATGCGCCAGCGCCTGCAAACTCAGGCAAAACTCGGCCCCCATTATGGCAGTCGGGCCTCACCGCGCAAGGCCTCGGCATCCGACCCCCCGAGCCAGCTACTTGAAATGCTTGGAAAGTTTAAGGCCCTGGGCCTGGTAGTTCGAGCCCAGATCCCGCCCGTAAAGGATCTCCGGGACCTCCGTCATCCGCTCGTAGATAAGTCGCCCCACGATCTGCCCGTCCTCCAGGATGAAGGGCACCTTGTGGCTGCGAACCTCCAGCACGGCACGCGAGCCGCTTCCCCCCGCCGCCGCATGCCCGAAGCCTGGATCGAAGAAGCCGGCGTAGTGCACCCGAAACTCGCCCACCAGCGGATTGAAGGGCACCATCTCGGCGGCGTGCGAAGGCGGCACATGCACCGCTTCCTTCGAGGCGAGGATATAGAACTGGTCCGGATCGAGCACGAGGCGCCTGGAACTGCCGACGTGGATCGGCTCCCAGTAGTCGGCGACAGCGCACGCGCCCGGCACGTCGACGTCGATCAACCCCGTATGCCGCTTGGCCCGATAGCCCACGAGGCCATCGGCATCGCCGGTCAAATCGACAGAGAGAGCGATGCCCGCGCTGATGTCCGCGTGCTCCGACGATACGAGCCGTTCCCGCTTCTGCAGTTCCGCCAGCTCCGCATCCGTGTCGCCGACGGCGCCCTGTCGGAAGCGGATTTGCGACAGCCGGCTCCCCGGCCGCACCAGCACGGGGAACGTCTGCGGGCATATCTCGGCGTAAAGCGGCCCCTGATAGCCCGCCGGTATCTGGTCGAAAGACGAGATGCCATCTGCGATGACGCGCGTGAAGATGTCGAGCCGTCCCGTCGAGCTTTTCGGATTGCAGGCCGCGGAAATCTCCGGCGGCAGGGCCAGCGCCTCCTGCAGCGGCACGATGTAGACGCAGCCTGTTTCCAGCACTGCACCGGGCTTCAACGCGAAGCGATGCAGCGTGATGTCCTTGTCCTCGAGCTTCTCGGCGATTTTCACGCTGGGCCCGGGCAGGAAGCTTGCCCGCACGCGATAGGCCACATCCTTCAACCGCAGGTCCAGGCTCGCCGGCTGCAGCTGATTGGCAAGCGGCGGCTCCGCGAGCTTCACGGCGCCGGAGGCGATGAGTTCGCGGATCGTCTGAACGGGCAGGATGCCGGCCTTCGCGCTCACACCCTCTCCTGGTCTTGGCACAAGCTGATGCATCATCTCCCACTAGTGCAATAAGCCATTGACGCCAAGCCCGACAGCGATGTAATCCACCCCTACTCCGTGGTGATTTGGCCGGCCGGCTTGCAGCCACGTTAAATAAGTCGCTAAAAAGGCCGTGCGCTCGCAACCGACCGTCGCGCCCGGCTCTTGTCCCGGGTTCCGACCGGCCGGTTTTTTTTGTTGCCTCGCGCCGTGGGAAAGGCCGGGGCGGGAGCGCACGACATGACCGACACCACGAAGCCCGACATCACCAAATCCGTCGCGGACGCAAGCTGGGCCCCCGAAACCTTGCTGGTCCACGGTGGCACGCTTCGCTCGCAGTTCGGCGAGGTCTCCGAAGCGATGTTCCTGACGCAATCGTTCGTCTACCAGACGGCGGAGCAGGCAGAGGCGCGCTTCAAGGACGAGGACCCCGGCTTCATCTACTCCCGCTTCTCGAACCCGACCGTCGCCATGTTCGAGGAGCGCATGCGCCTTCTGGAGGGCGCCGATGCCGCTCGCGCCACCACCACCGGCATGGCTGCCATCACGGCTGCCCTGCTGTGCTACCTCAAGGCAGGCGACCATATTGTTGCCGCCCGCGCCATGTTCGGCTCCTGTCTCTACGTCGTGCAGGATCTTTGCCCGCGCTTTGGCATCTCCTACACGCTGGTCGACGGCCGCGACACGCAGGCCTGGGCCAATGCCGTAAAGACGAACACCAAGGCCTTCTTCTTCGAGACGCCGGCCAATCCGACGCTCGACCTCGTCGACATCGCCGCCGTCTCTAAAATTGCACATGCGGCCGGCGCACTCGTGTTCGTCGACAATGTCTTCGCCACGCCCATCCTGCAGAAGCCGCTGCAGCATGGCGCCGACGTCGTCATGTACTCCGCGACTAAGCACATCGACGGCCAAGGCCGGTGCCTCGGCGGCGTTGTGCTGTGCTCGGAGAAATTCCTCAAGGACCATCTGCACAATTTCCTGCGCCAGACGGGCCCGGCCATGAGTCCCTTCAACGCCTGGGTGATGCTGAAGGGCCTCGAAACCCTTCCCCTTCGCATCCGCGCCCAATGCGACAACGCCGGCCATGTGGCTCGTCATCTGAGCGGCAAGAAGGCGGTGGCCCAGGTGCTCTACGCGTCACTCCCAGATTTCCCCCAGCGCGAACTTGCGGCGCGTCAGATGCTGGGCTCGGGGCAGATGGTGACGTTCGTGCTGGAGGGGGGCAAGGCGGCGGCCTTCCGCTTCCTCAACGCCTTGAAACTTATCAAGATTTCCAATAATCTTGGCGATGCCAAGAGCCTCATCACCCATCCCGCCACCACCACTCACCAGCGCCTGAAGCCCGAGGCCCGCGCGGAACTCGGCATCACCGACGGCATGCTGCGGCTGTCCGTTGGGCTGGAGGCGGCTTCAGACCTCCTTGCCGACATTGACCGCGGGCTGGCGGCGTCGAGAGCCTGATCGGTTGAGATGGACGCGTCTCAGCGTCCATCCAAGCGTGAAGTTGTCTCTCCGATTCCAACTAGATCGGACATGCTCTACATTGTGAGAGCTTGGATCGTCCGAGGACAATTGATCAAGCTCAGTGCGCTGGCCTCTGCTTCCCGCTTCCGTCGCCATGAGCAGGGGGGTGCAATGCAGAAGCCTGATGTGTCGAGGAAAGTGGTTGCCG
>JBDHTJ010000123.1:0-16192 GCA_039808585.1 Hyphomicrobiaceae bacterium
ACCAGGAAATTGCAGTTGCGGGTGGCGATGTGGAGGCACGAGCCCGTGACAGTCCGGGTGGCACCGCAGAATTGGATCGTGATGGCCAAGGGCTCTTCTCCAAGATTGCGCGAGGGGTTATTGCCGTTCCGGCGCTGCAGCGGGAGGTGGACAGCATTCCCCCCGCAAAGCTTCTGCCAGAATGCACGTGGACGGCCGCTGCATCAGGCAGGGCCGCGGGCAACGACTGGATTACGCTTGCGCTCATCGGATGGCCTTTGCATCCGGCGCCTGGCCGTTGAGCGCATAGCCGGTGCGCTCTTTCACGGCGGCGACCGCGAGATCGAATTCGGGGCGGTCGACGGCATGGATGCGGTAAAGCGGCTCTCCTTGCAGCACGGGTTCGCCGACCTTCTTGAGAATGCGGATGCCAGCGCCCTTGTCGATGGGGGCACCCGCCGTACGGGCCAGGCGGTTGAGGAAGAGGCAATCGATGCCGGCCACAACGCCGTCGGAGGGCGCAGCAATGTCCATCGTGAGCTTTCCGAGATCATTGCTGCAGGTGGAGGGGCCCTGTGCATCGATGATCTTCTGCATCTGCCGCAAAGCCGCTCCCGTCTCGAGAAGGTGCTTTGCGCGGGCGTAGCCAGCGCCGCCGCGCAACGCCGGATCGAACTCGAGCAGGTGCGCGGCAAGGCGCAGGGACTTCTCGCGCAGGTCGGCCGGCGCATCGGGCTCGTTCATCAGAACGGACATGACGTCCTGGGCCTCGAGCACGGGGCCGATGCCACGGCCGATCGGCTGGCGTCCATCGGTGGTGATCACTTCCACCGCCAGCCCAAGACGATCACCGACGAATTCGAACAGCTTGCGCAACCGCATGGCGTCCGTCGCCGTCGTCACCTTCGCCGTTGGCCCGACGGGCAGATCGATGAGAAGGTGCGTCGAGCCCACGGCCAGCTTCTTGGACATGATCGACGCGACCATCTGCTCCCGGGTGTCGAGGCTGAGCGGGCGCTCCACCGAGATCAGGATGTCATCGGCCGGCGACAGGTTGACGTGGCCGCCCCACACCAGGCAGCCGCGGCAGGCGGTGACGACCTCCTTCATGTCCTCTACGCTCAGGTCGACGCGGGCAAGGACCTCCATCGTGTCGGCAGTCCCGGCCGGCGAGGTGATGGCGCGCGAGGATGTCTTGGGGATCGTCAACCCATGCGCAGCGACGATGGGCACGACGATCATCGACGTCCTGTTGCCCGGGATGCCGCCGATGCAGTGCTTGTCGACGACGATGGGGCTGTCCCACGTCAGCCGCGTGCCGGCCTCGGCCATCGCCGTGGACAGCGACAGCAACTCGTCGCTGGTCATGAAGCTTGCGGAGCCGATGAGAAAGGCCGCGATCTCCATGTCCGAATAGCGGTAATGGCTGACGTCGTCGATGATGGCCTTGATCTCGCTGGCTGCAAGGGCGTGGCCTTGGATCTTGGCGCGCACGGAGTCGAGGCTGGCGGGCGGTATCGCGGGGGCGACGGTCACGCCGGTGCCGACGGGCTGGGCAAACCTCCGGAAAGCCGGGTCCGCCAGGCCAAGCTCCTCAGGCCCAATGAGGCTGTCGTCGTCGGTGATGAGCAGGGTGGCGAGCAGGACCTTTTCGCCTCGCCGGACTTCTACACGATTGAAGCCGCGGAAGACTTCAGCCCGCAGGGCTTTCGACCGGCGCGAGATCACGGCGACATTCTCCCGACCGGTATCGAGACTTATGCGCCGGATCTTGAGCTGGGTGCGCAGGTCGGAAGTGTTGATCATGCGAGGGGCGCCTCGGCGATGTGCTTTATACGGAAGCTTAGCGACACGGTGCGGAATGACCAAGCTTCTCCGCGACGCGCTCGACTCTCCGGAGCGCATCGCGGCAGCGACACAGAAGGCGTCACCCGCCGTGATGGCGGGTGCCGCGCCCTCTGTCAGACGCCTTCAGATTTCTGCGCGCGACAGCCGCAAGGCATTGCCGATGACACTGACGCTCGATAGCGCCATGGCGGCGGCCGCAATAACGGGCGATAGCAGCAGGCCGAACAGGGGATAGAGCACGCCCGCCGCAATCGGCACGCCCGCCGAGTTATAGACGAAGGCGAAGAACAGGTTCTGTCGGATGTTGCCCATCGTCGCCTGGGACAGACGGCGCGCACGCACGATGCCCGTCAAGTCGCCCTTCAGCAGCGTCACACCCGCGCTTTCCATCGCGACATCGGTGCCGGTGCCCATGGCGATGCCGACATCGGCTGCCGCAAGCGCCGGTGCGTCATTGACGCCGTCCCCGGCCATCGCGACAACCCTGCCCCCTGTACGCAGGCGCGCCACCACCTTGCTCTTGTCCTGCGGCAGCACCTCCGCCTCGACCTCGTCGATGCCCAGCCGGTTCGCGACCGCTTGCGCGGTAGTGCGATTGTCGCCGGTGAGCATGACGACGCGCAGGCCGGCAGCTTTCAAAACCGCGATGGCTGCTGGCGTCGTGGCCTTCACGGGGTCTGCAACCGCGATGACGCCTGCGATCCTGCCGTCGACCGCTACCATCACGGCAGTGGCTCCATCCTTGCGGAAGACGTCGTCGGCGGACGCCATCTCGCCGGGCTCGATGCCGCAATCGCGCAGAATGACGGCGTTGCCGATGACGACAGAGCGACCTTCCACGGTTCCAGTTACGCCCTTGCCTGTCGGCGCCGAGAAATCCTTGGCTTCCGTCAGGGTCAGGCTGCGCTTGCCGGCTTCCCGCACAATCGCGGCGGCCAGCGGGTGCTCGCTTGCGCGTTCGAGGCTGGCGGCCAGCCGCAACAGCTCGCCCTCGCTTATTCCCTCGGCAGCCTTCACGGCGACGACGCTCGGCTTGCCTTCTGTGAGCGTGCCCGTCTTGTCGATGACGAGGGTATCGACCTTCTCCATGCGCTCCAGCGCTTCCGCATTCTTGATCAGCACGCCGGCACGCGCACCGCGGCCCACGCCGACCATGATCGACATCGGCGTGGCGAGCCCCAGCGCGCAGGGACAGGCGATGATCAGCACGGAGACTGCGGCGATCAGCCCGAAGGTGAAGCGCGGCTCGGGCCCGAACATGGACCACGCGAGGAAGGCAAGGGCGGCCGCCGCGATCACACCTGGCACGAACCAGCCTGACACCTGATCGGCAAGGCGCTGGATTGGTGCACGGCTGCGCTGGGCCTGCGCCACCATCTGCACGATCTGCGACAGCACCGTGTCGCGGCCCACCTTGTCAGCGCGCATCAGGAAGGCACCCGAGCCGTTCATGGTGCCGCCGATGACCTTCGCGCCGGCCTCTTTCGTGACAGGCATGGATTCGCCGGTGACCATGGATTCGTCGATGGCGCTGCGGCCCTCGACGATCTCGCCGTCCAGCGGCACCCGCTCGCCCGGCCGCACGCGCAGCATGTCTGCGACCGCCACGGCGTCCAGCGCGACATCCTCCTCGGCACCGTTTGCGCCGATGCGTCGGGCCGTCTTGGGCGACAGGTCGAGCAGGGCCCGGATTGCACCACCCGTGGCCTCGCGCGCACGCAGTTCGAGGACCTGGCCCACGAGGACCAGCACCGTGATGACGGCTGCCGCTTCGAAGTAGACGCCGACTGCGCCGCCATGCCCGCGCAGCGTCGCGGGAAAGAGCCCGGGTGCGAGCGTGGCGATGATGCTGTAGGCCCAGGCCACGCCCGTGCCCATCGCGATCAGCGTGAACATGTTGAGATTACGCGTCTTGATCGAGGCCCAGCCGCGCTCGAAAAAGGGCCAGCCCGCCCAGAACACCACAGGCGTCGCGAGCAGGAGCTGGATCCAGTTCGATGTCTGCGGGTGGATGAGCCCGTGCAGATCGATCACGTGGCCTCCCATCTCGAGCAGGAAAACCGGCGCCGCGAGCGCAGCGCCGATCCAGAGGCGGCGCGTCATGTCTGCAAGTTCAGGGTTGGGCTGCGCATCCGCTGTGACGAGTTCAGGCTCGAGCGCCATGCCGCATATGGGGCACGCGCCTGGCCCGACCTGGCGGATCTCCGGATGCATCGGACAGGTGTAGATGGCGTCGTCGGGCACGTGCTGCACAGGCTGCGCCGGCTTCGGAACAAGGTAGTGCGCGGGATCGGCAATGAACTTCTCGCGGCATTTCGGATTGCAGAAGTAGAAGGTTTGCCCCTCGTGGGTGTGGACGTGCTTGGCTGTCTTGGGATCGACACTCATACCGCAGACGGGGTCGAGCACGCGGCCCTGCTCCGCCGCGACACGCGCTTTCTCCTTCCGGATGAATGTGGCGGGGTCCGCGATGAACTTCTCGCGGCACTTGGCGGAGCAAAACAGCACCTCCTTGCCGTCGTGCAGGAAGCGGTGCTTGGCAGTGGCGGGGCTGACCTGCATGCCGCAGACGGGGTCGCGTGCGGTCCCATCCGGGGTCGGCGTGCCGTGGGCGTGAGTGGGATGGTGGTGGCCATTACAACATGTGGCGTTGCCCATGGTGTCCTCGCACTCTTGTTGGGGACGCAGGAATGGGAAGGTCCCAAAGTACCCCTGGGGGGTATGGCTTGACGACATATACCCTGGCAGGGTATCCGTCAAGGCATGCAGAAACACGCCAAACCGTCGCATTTGAAACGTCTGTCCCGGATCGAGGGGCAGGTGCGCGGCCTCTCGCGCATGGTCGAAGAGGATCGATACTGCATCGATATCGTGACCCAGGTTGCCGCTGTAAGGGCCGCCCTGCGCCGCTTCGAGGAGGAGATCCTCAAGGAGCACATCGCCCATTGCGTCGAGCACGCCATCGTCAGCGGGGACGCGGACGAGCAGCGGCGCAAGGTGGCTGAACTGATGGAGGTATTGGCGCGGAGTTCGCGTTGATATCGCGCAAGACCGCCGCTAGGGCCGATTGCTCCTGTCGATGCGCGTGCGGTGGTGCTCGCGCGTGTACTCGAGAAGCTCGGAAACACCGAACAGCAGCAGGATCACGCCGCAGACCACCTCCACAGAGGCCAGCACACGCGCCGCATTGCTGACAGGGACGATGTCTCCGTAGCCAACCGTGCTGATGGTGACGATGGAGAAGTGGATCGCCTCAGAAAAGCTCAGGCTTCGCGATACGCCGCCGATGCGGAAATGCGACAGGTGAGCGAACTGCGATAGGATGGCAAAGATCGACCCGAATACGATCACGATCATCGAGTAGAAGGTGAGGAAGGCAAACGCAGGCACGATAAGACGTGACATGCGCTGCATGAATTCATCGAACAACAGGCCCGCATCGACGAGGAAGCGCGCCACGTTGTGCGCCACGGCCAGCACGATGAGCGCAATGGCGAGCATCGAAGACAGGAACGCGAGGCTCGAATTGACCAACGGTTCTGCCACAGAAGAAAGGACGAACATCGTCGCCCCGACGAGGAACACGGGGATCAGCCAAATCAGCGCGCGGTAAAGCGAAAGGCTGGAAGCCATCATCGGGTGGTCCACGACGACGCGGATGTCGCGCCTGCGCAACCAGCTGCCGATCAGGAATCCCGCGATCGGCAGCGAGAAGCCGAGGCCCGCAACCTCCTCCCTCACGTCGGGGAACAACTCCTCCATGAAGAAGGCGAAGATCGTCGCGTAGACGGCAATGAGATTGGCGAAGGTGAGCGAGAAGAAAGAGCCCGTGGGAAACAGCCACCGACTGAAACCCGTCGCCAGAGCGGCCGTGAGAACGATTGCCGAGAACAACGTGTTGGGGCTGTGGGCAATGGATATGGCAACGAGGGCAACGAGGGACAGCGCGATCGCCAACAGGATGATTTCCCTGCTCGTCGTAATCTGTGGCTTCGTCCGCTTCATAGGTCTCCGGCGCGCCCCGCAATGAGAGATGGGAGCGAATCATCCGCCCCCTAAACCAAGCATAAGGCCTTCTCCAATGAGGTGCTCCTGCAGCGCCGAGAGGAGCGAACATGCGCGGAATGACTGCGGGATGCGCCAAATGGGGCTTTCGACTTTGGTCGAGAGCCCGTGCGGTCCGACCCGGTGAATAACCGCAACGGCAAGGCTGAGGCAAAACGCGCGGGTAGGCCGCCTTGCGGGGGGCGCACCCATCACGTATTCAAAAAGCGCAATCTATGGAGATCTACATGCGCACGATTTTCGCCGCAGCCGCCGTCTCGTTGCTCGCCACGACTGCTGCGTCCGCCCAGGACGTTGCCAACGGCGAGGATGTCTTCAAGAAATGCCGCGCATGCCATGCTATTGGCGCGGGTGCGAAGAACCTGGTGGGCCCAATGCTGAACGGTCTCGTCGGTCGTAAGGCTGGCACCGTCGAGGGCTTCCCCTATTCGGAATCTAACAAGAACTCGGGCGTCACCTGGGACAAGGAGACGTTCCTCAAGTACATCAAGGACCCGAAGGCGTTCATGCCGGGCAACAAGATGGCCTTTGCGGGCGTGAAGGACGAGGCCGATGCGGCCGACCTGTTCGCCTACATCTCCCAGTTCGGGCCGGACGGCCAAAAGAAGTAAGCTGCGCTTCAGCTCAGATCCGGGCCGCGTGCTGCAAGGCACGCGGCTTTTTTGTTTGCCGGCCTGCTTTCGTTGACCCGCATCAATTGCGGATGCCTCCGCGGGGCGAATGATTGGCTCTACGCAGACGAAATTGCAGGAGGGGCCGATGGTCGAGAGAAGCCAGACGGGCGGGTGGATGCCCTCGCTCTACGAACCGATCAAGAAAGCAAGCCAGAAGATAGCGGAATGGTTTGCACCGCGCTCCGATGCGGCCGTGACGCCGATGGCCTACGAGATCGAGATGGAGTTGCCGGGCGTGCAGCCTGCCGACATCGATCTCAGCGTGCAGGACGGCATGCTGGTCGTCACGGGAGAGAAGCGCTTCGAGAAGACGGAGGAGGGGCGCAGCTATCTCTTCTCCGAGCGTGAATATGGCGCCTTCCAGCGGGCATTCCGCATTCCGCCCGATGCGGACGTCGAAGCGGTTGATGCAGAGTTTCGCAATGGCATCCTCACCATCAGGCTGCCCAAGGCGCGCGTCGGTGAAGGGCCCGCCCGCAAGATCGCGATCCGCGCCGGATGATCCACCCGGCTGTTTGCGGAACGGAACAGGCGCCACAGGGTTGCCAAGGCTCGGGATAAGCTCGGGCTGGCAACGGTGGCAGTGGGAACGCGAGAAGCAATGGCTTCGAGGGGCATGGATGGCCCCGGTGACGGCATAATCCACACGGACATCCCGGCCCGCCTCGATCGCTTGCCTTGGGGGCGGTTTCATACGCTTGTCGTAGCGGGGCTCGGCATCACCTGGATCCTCGATGGGCTGGAGGTGACGCTTGTCGCTGCCGTGGCCGGCGCCTTGCGGGAAAGCCCGGTCCTCAGGCTTTCGAACGTCGAGGTGGGGCTTGCTTCCAGTGCCTACCTGGCAGGCGCCGTCACGGGCTCCCTCTTCTTCGGTTGGCTGACCGACCGCCTGGGTCGAAAGAAACTCTTCTTCGTCACTCTTGCCCTTTATCTCCTCGCCACCTTCGGCACAGCGCTGGCCTGGAATGCCTGGAGCTTCGTGCTGTTTCGCTTCCTGACGGGGGCGGGGATCGGCGGGGAATACTCCGCGATCAATTCCACCATCCAGGAACTGGTTCCGGCCCGCGTGCGAGGCTGGACTGACCTGATGATCAACGGCAGTTTCTGGCTTGGGGCTGCTGCTGGTGCTGCCGGATCGGTTTTCCTGCTCGATCCAGCGCTTCTGCCTCCCGACCTCGGATGGCGTGCGGCGTTTGCCATCGGCGGTGTGCTCAGCGCAATCATACTGGTACTGCGCGGCTGGTTGCCGGAAAGCCCGCGCTGGCTGGTGACACATGGTCATAGCCAGGAGGCCGACGCCATCGTAGCGGACATCGAGGCGCGCTATGCCGGGCGAGGCATTCTGCTGCCACCTCCCCACGGCACCGTCGCACTCAAGCCGCGCACGCACACACCCTTGCTGGATGTCGCGCGCGCGCTGTTCGTACGCCACCGCCAGCGGGCCCTGGTGGGCCTGGCGCTGATGGTGGCGCAAGCATTCTTCTACAATGCGATCTTCTTCACCTACCCGCTGGTGCTCACCAACTTCTACAATGTGCCTGCCGACAAGGTGGGGTGGTACATCCTGCCCTTTGCGGTGGGAAATTTCCTGGGGCCGGTTCTGCTGGGGCGCCTTTTCGATACGCTCGGCCGGCGGCCGATGATCTCCTTCACCTATGCGGCGTCCGGAATACTCCTGGCTGCAACGGGCTGGGCCTTTGCCTATGCCGGCGTATCAGCGGCGATGTTGACCTTGGCGTGGTCGGTAATTTTCTTCTTCGCCTCGTCTGCCGCAAGCAGCGCTTATCTTACCGTCAGCGAGACGTTTCCGCTCGAGATGCGCGCGCTGGCCATTGCGATCTTCTATGCGGCCGGAACGGGTATCGGCGGTGTGATCGGGCCATTGCTCTTCGCTTCGCTGATCGACACCGGCGCGCGGGAGACCGTGTTCCACGGCTATCTCTTCGGCGCTGTGCTCATGCTCGTGGCCGCGTTCGTCGTGGCCCGATGGGGTGTGAGCGCAGAGCGGCGCGCGCTGGAAGAGATTGCCCCGCCACTTTCGGCCGCGAATTAGCGCCGGGGGCGCCGCACTGGGTCACCATCACGGGCTACCGCAATAGGAAACGGCCGCGCTGGGCACGCGGCCATTCCAGGTGGCAGGGCGGTCTGCTTTATGCCCGGTCGATGACCAGTGCGATCGATCGGTCGCGGGGATCAACGATCACGATCTGGTCTTCGACGACGACGAAGCGATAGCGTTCGAGCTCCCGCACGCGGTCGATGACGACGTTCGGGAATTCGTTAAGCTGCACGTCGTCGGGGATTTCCGCGCCGAGGGCGAGGCGCAAGCGAATGCCGGCCACCGGGAAATCGGGCGGAATCGCATCACGGACGAGGGCAATCTGCGCCGTGGACAGATGCAGGCCCGCCACTTGCGGACGGTGCGCACGGCCGCGATAGCCATAGTCGATCACGTCGACGATCTCGTAGGTGCGCGGATTGACGATGCAGATATCTTCGCCCACGACGAAGTAGCTGTAGCTGCGATAGTAGGGGAAGAATGAGATCACCTGGTAGGGCACCGGGAACAGCCTAACGTGGCGGGGAATGCGCCGCCCGATGTGGACGTCGAATGTGACGTGGTTCACGCGTGCGCGCTTGACGTCGAAGGCATCGCGCAGCCGCACCCGCTCGTTCTCGCTCAGGCGCTCGCGGCGCTCCTGCAACTCTCCCCGACCCGCAGATTTGTTCTTGTCTGCGTGGTCGCGATCCGCGTCCTTGCCGCTGCGCTCGTTGGCGGTTCGATTGCGCTCGGACAGGCCACGATCCCGTTCCTTGGCGGTATGGTCACGATCCCCGCTGCGACGATGCTCTTCAGTCAAATTGGTTTTCGGCTGGGCTTCCGGTCCTCGGACGGCCTTCTTGTGCTCAGGCCCCTGCGCGCGCGGATGCTGCGGCAGGCCATGCCGTTCCGCATTGCGGTTGGGCTGTTCGTGTCGCGGCTCCGCACGCTTTTGCTCTGCGGGGGGCGTCGGGCGCTCGGCACGCGGAGATGGACCGACGTGCTCAGGTCGGTTGATCCGCGGGCCTTCGCCGGGAGGTGGACCGACATGCGATGGACCTCGCTCCGCATGACCGGCTTTGCCTGGACCGGGCCCATTCATCGGACCAGGCCCAGGGCCATGCCCAGGCCCGGCATTTGCAGCGGGACCTGCGCCTTCAGGACGACCCCGATGCTCTTGGGCCACGCCCACCGACAAGCCGGCAGAGACCAAGAGTAGTGCACCCGCAGTCGGAATGATGAAACGCTTCATGATCTGCTCCTTCGGCATTGCGCCGTTGCTGTTGTCTTGGCAACGTCGGGAGCAGATCTGCCGTTCCTGCGCGGATCAGCGCATAGAGCGGCTGAAAATCAATGGCTTGGGCAAATTGGGGGAAGGCGAAGCCCTACCTTACTTGGTGCCAAACATGCGGTCGCCGGCGTCGCCCAGGCCCGGCACGATATAGCCGTGCTCGTCGAGATGGCTGTCGAGGCTGGCGGCGAACACCGCGACGTCCGGGTGCGCGCGCTGAAGCGCCTGGACACCTTCCGGCGCTGCGAGGAGGCACACGAGCTTGATCTCGCGCGCCCCGTGTTCCTTGAGGCGCGAGACCGCCGCGATGGCAGAGTTTCCTGTGGCCAGCATCGGATCACACAAGATGGCAAGGCGCTCTGCCAGATCCTCTGGCGTTTTCAGGTAGTATTCGATGGCGCCCAGTGTCTCCGGGTCGCGGTAAAGGCCGACGTGCCCTACGCGCGCGCCGGGCACAAGCTCTAGCAGGCCGTCGAGAAGCCCGAGGCCCGCCCGCAGGATCGGGACGAAGACGAGCTTCTTGCCGACAAGGAAGGGTGCTTTCGTCGGCCCAACGGGGGTTTCGATGGCGCGCAGCTCGGTGGGAAGATCGCGCAGCACCTCGTAGCCCAGGAGCAGCGACACCTCGCGCAGAAGCTCACGGAAATCCTTCGACGTCGTGGTCTTCATACGCATCAGCGACAGCTTGTGCGCCACGAGTGGGTGATCGACGATGGTCAACATCGGATGCTCGGTTGTGGGCATCTACAAACTCCTTGATGGGCAAGTCGCGTCGGGTAGGGCAACCCGTCTACTGCCCCCTATTGAGACTGGCAGGCCATGCCAGGGCCTTCATTTCATACTTCGCGAGCAAGGCGTCATAATCGCCCTTGCGTTGCAAGTTCTGGAGCGCGGCCAGAACCGCGTCACGAAGCTCCGGCTCTGACTTCAATACGGGAATTCCAGCAAGCGTCACCGTGAAGGGCTCGCCGAGAATGACGTAGGTGTTAGGCTCCTGGGCGATCAAGTACGGCAACGTCTCGTTGCCCTGGACGGCGGCATCGATGCGCAGGGTCTTCAATTGCGTCCGGGCATCGATGGAACCTTCTGTCCCGATCACTGTGATGGCCGGCTTTCCCTTCATCTCACATTGGGCCTTGCTCCAATCCTCGATCTGCTTCGGCCAATTGGTGGCGCGGCTGGCGCCCACCTTCTTGCCGCAGAGGTCGGCGGTGGACTTGATTTCTCTTGCCATGGCGCTGGAGGTATAGAACTGCGCACCCGTTTTCAGATAATTGACGAAATCCTGTTTGTCCCGGCGGGTCGAAAGGTCGCTCATGCCGGCCATCACCAGATCGACGCGCCCGGTTTGGAGCGAGGGCAACATCTGCGCGAAGGCGATCTCCTGCCATTCGACCACCACGCCCATCTCCTTGGCAATTGCCGTACCGAGTTCGATGTCGAAACCCTTCAATGTGTTGGTGGAGGGATCTTTGAAGGTGACCGGCGGATAGTTCGGCATGGTGGCGATCACCACCTTGCCAGCGGCCTTGATGCGGGCAGGCAATTCGGCGGCAGCCGCCGGCTCGAACATGAGAGCGGCGAACAGGGCGAGGCCCCACATCCTTGCGGAGTATCTTCTTGCAGACATCAATATCTTCTCCCTGTTTCAACTCAAAACTGCGGTTATGAACTCGCGCGTGCGCGCATGCCGAGGGTGAACAAGCACTTGCGACGGCGCTCCAGCCTCGACGATGGCACCCTTGTCCATGAACACGACGCGATGCCCGACCTCGCGCGCAAAGCCGAGTTCATGCGTTACGACCACCATGGTCATTCCGCTGCTGGCAAGATCGCGCATGACATTCAGCACTTCCCCCACCAGCTCCGGATCGAGCGCCGATGTCGGCTCGTCGAACAGCATCAGCTTGGGTTTCATGGCGAGGGCGCGCGCAATCGCCACGCGTTGCTGCTGGCCGCCCGACAGGTGTGAGGGATAGGCGTCTCGCTTGTCGGAAAGTCCTATCCGCTCGAGCAGGGCCAGGCCTTCGGCCACAACTTCGGATTTCGGACGCCGCTGCACCGTAACGGGCGCTTCGATGATGTTCTGCAACGCGGTCATATGCTGGAAGAGATTGAAGCGCTGGAACACCATGCCGGTCGAGAGCCGCTGACGTGCCACCCCGCGATCGTTCAGGGGATACAAATTTGCGCCCTGTTGCCGATAGCCGATCAGTTGGCCATCGATCCAGATGCCGCCGGCGTCGGGATGTTCGAGTTGGTTCAGGCAGCGCAGCAAGGTGCTCTTGCCCGAGCCGCTGGGCCCGATGATGCACACAACCTCGCCGGAAGGAATGTCGAGCGAGACGTCATCCAGGGCTTTGAGATTGCCGAAGGTCTTGTTCAAGTTGCGGACGACGACCATGGGCGCGCTCATGGGGGGCACCTATGCGCGCGCCGTGGACGACTTGGTGACGCCCTTGGCAAAATAGAGTTCGAGGAAGTACTGGCCGATGCTGAGCACGGTGACGGTCGCCAGGTACCAGATTGCAGCGACGATCAGCAACTCGATCACGTAGCTGTTGGCATAATAGATGGTCTGCGCATTGCGCAGGATCTCGGAGAACTGGATCACGCTTGCGATCGAGGTGAGCTTGACCATGCTGATCACTTCGTTGCCGACCGGCGGAATGATCACGCGCATGGCCTGTGGCATCACGATGCGGCGGAGGGCGGTAAGCCGGGTCATGCCGATGGCGGAGGCCGCCTCTGTCTGTCCGCGGTCGACCGAGAGAATTCCCGAACGAACGACCTCGGCCGTGTATGCGCCCTGGTTGATGCCCAGTCCCAGGAGGGTGGCGACGAAGGGCGTCATCACATCGACGGTGCGGACGCTGAAGAAGCCAGGGATGCCGATGAAGGGAAATACCAGCGCCAGGTTGAACCACAACAGCAATTGCAGGATCAGAGGCGTGCCGCGAAAGAACCAGATGTAGAGATGGGCGACGCCTTTCAGCACCGGATTGGGCGACATGGCCATGACAGCGAAGAGCGCGCCAAGCGCAATGCCGAGCAGCATGGCGCAGATGGTCATGACGATGGTGTTGACGAGACCCGCAAGGATCGCAGGAGCCGTGAAAAACTTGGCCACGATGGTCCAGGCAATCTGCCCTTCGGCAAATGCCTTTCCAATGAGCAACAGCACGACGACGATTGATAATGCGCCCAACCAGCGGAAATAGTGCCTAGGTCTGACGATTGTCAGGCGCCTGATGTCGTAATCGTGCTGGCCCGACTGGGATTGCATGCAATCGTCTCCATGCCTTTGGGGCCAAGCGGCGTATGCAATAACTATGCTAGGGAGAGAACCTCGGCCCTCGATAGTCCAAACACCATGTCCTTTGCTGGTCGCAGAGGCGGGCCAGTCTGTCGAGCTGCTCCCGCACCCGGTCTGGCGCCGTGCCTCCGTAACCGATACGCGCAGCCACCGCTGCCTGCGGCGTGAGTGCTGCTTTGATGGATATGTCCAGCCGCGGATCGACGAGCCTGAGATCGGCTTCTTCGAGATCCTCGAGACCGATCCCCTTCTGTTCGCACATTTGTACGAGCGCACCGGTGATCTCGTGCGCGTTGGCGAAGGGAACGCCTTTGCGCGACAGCCAGTCGGCCACTTCCGTCGCCAACGTGAAGCCTTGCGTCGACTGCGCGAGCAGGATTGCGGTATTCACCCTCATGGTGCGAACCATGCCGGCCACCGCCGGAAGCGCAATTGTCAATCCGTCGATGGCCTCGAATGCCGCGGCCTTGTCCTCCATGAGGTCGCGGTTATAGGCGAGCGGCAGGCCCTTCAGCGTCACCAACATCGTATTCAGCGCCCCGATAAGACGCGCTGATCTGCCCCGCGTGAGTTCGGCGATATCCGGGTTCTTCTTTTGCGGCATGATAGAGGAGCCGGTCGCGAAGCTGTCGTCCAGTTCGATCCACTTGTACTGGTAGGACGACCAGATGACGATTTCCTCGCACAAGCGCGAGAGATGCACGCCATGCATGGCGAGCGCGAACAGGAACTCGGCGACGTGGTCGCGGTTGCCGACGGCATCGATGGAGTTTTCTGTCGGCAGGTCGTAGCCGAGTTCCTTCGCCGCGATCTCCGGATGCACCGCGATCGCCGATCCGGCAAGCGCAGCTGCGCCCAGCGGGGAGCGTGCCGATCTCTTGTCCCAATCCTGAAGCCGCGCGACATCGCGCGCAAAAGCCTGGGCGTGCGCGAGCAGTTGGTGGGCAAACAGGACAGGCTGTGCCGGCTGCAGATGCGTGAAACCCGGTGCGATGGTGGTGATGTGGGCTTGTGCCTGCAGCATCATTGCCGATTGAAGGTCGAGGATCATATCCGCGATACGACGCGCCTGCGCGCGCAGGTATAGTCGCAGATCGTTTGCCGCCTGGTCATTGCGGGAGCGCCCGGCCCTGAGCTTTCCTGCCAGCGATCCCAGCCGCTCCCCCATCACGCGTTCCACAAACGTATGGATATCCTCGTCGGCATCACTGGGCATGATCCGGCCGGCAGACACGTCTTGCAGGATTTCGCCCAGTGACGAAACTATTGCTTTGGCTTCGTCGGCTGAGAGCAGCCCCACGCGTTCCAATTCCCGCGCATGCGCCATCGACGATGTGATGTCATAGGGAAGGAGCCGATGATGGTTCTGTGGTGAACGAGAAAGCGCCATCAGGCTGGGATCTGGTGGCGCGCGGAAGCGGGCGCCCCAAAGGCGTGCCGGCTCGTCCGAATGGTTTTTGGTCATTGAACTTCCTTTTCGGGAACGAAATGGTTCGCGCGCTCAGAACACAGTGCCGTCGCTGACGATGGTGAGCGGTGGTGGGCCTCCTGGACGGAGTTCTCCGGCAATCCGGCGTCCGGCGGCCCAAGTACCGCCTTCGAGTATGGAGCACAACGGCATCTCCTCGGCGCTGACGCCGAGATCGTGGCGGACGAGCGGCGCGAGGACGTCGAGGAGGGCGACGGTGAGGGCGCGCCATTCCACCACCGGCTCATCGCCCGGCGCAAGGGGGCGCCCAGCGAGAACCGCATTCCGCGGGCTGATGACGCCGAGATCGACGAAGAGGCCGCCGTTCCTGTACTCGGCGAGGCCCGTGAGCCCATCGAGGTCACTCACCTCGAAACCCGCCTCCTGCAGCGGCTCCACAAGCGAGTAGGTCAGCCATTGCGACAGCTTGTGAAAGGGAACGAGGCCCTGCGTCGGGCCCGGAACGACGACGGCCGGGTGCCTCCACGTATCACCGAGATTGCGGCCGTCGAGTTCGAGACGGCCAGGCCACATGTCGTCGAGGGTGGCCAGAAGAACCTCCAACACGGCCGGCGCCTGGATCTTGAGGCAGGGCGCCTTTCGCTGGAGATGGTCGACGAGGGCACCTGGGCGCGCGGGCGTGCCGTAGACCTCTGGGTGGCGCTCGAGTTGCACGCCGAGACGGCGCAGCAGGTCGACACGCCCCTCGAGGCCGACCAGCGGATTATCCGGGCCGACCTGGAAGATGCGGGCGAGCTCATTTGAGGAAAGCCGCGCGAGTCCTGCCCCGTCGGCACGACAAGGGAGCGCCGGATCAGATGAGAAGAGCCCCTCGCGAAAGGCTTCAAGAGAGGCTAGTGCCAAACCTTCCGAGCGCGCAAAAAGGCGACCGGTCACCGGATCGCACCAGGACCAACGCGCACCGGCACCGGCATCGAGGAGAACGCTTGTCACCGCGAGGTCGATGCGCTGGCGTGCCCGCTCCACGGGATCCACGGCCAGATGCTTGCCGAGGCGCTCTGTCCAGCCATGGCCGTTGGCATTGAGATGGCGCCATCTGGAGTGCGGCGGCACGCGGAGCGTGGGATAGTTGCGCCGGATTGTTTCAGCGACGTAGCGCGCGCAGTGATCGATGCGTTCGGGGTGCAGCGTGAAATGTGCAAGTTCGTCCCGAAGGCCGGCGTCGTAGATCATGCGCGTGCGGGCGCGAACGGCGGCGGCGGTCAGCAGCGAACCGGCGGGAGTGGCAGCATCAATAGCGGTCAAGGCCCCGCCCCTTGGTATCCTCGAGCTTGCCCGCGGGCGCCGATGTCACCTGATCGGTGAAGTAGCCCGCAGCTTTCTTGGCGTCCATCTCGACTGCGGCGTCCTTCGGGATCATGTCGTCGGGGATGGGCACGCGCGTCACGATCTCGATGCCATGCGCGGCCATGGCATCGAACTTCATGTTGCTCATGGAGATCCAGCGGTCGATGCGGCGGATGCCGAGCCATTTGAAGACGTCGGGCAT
>JBDHTJ010000124.1:0-16043 GCA_039808585.1 Hyphomicrobiaceae bacterium
TTGCGCATCATCTCAAGCTTTCAAGGCCGGTGGCGCGGGGGGCGGTGGTTTGCTGGTCCGACGTCGCGGTGCCCGCCGACGACGATGCCATCTCCTATCGCCGCGCCTTGGAGCGCCGCTTCGCGTAAACGGACCGGTTCCTGCACTCGTTGCAGGCCCCAAAAAAAAGGGAGCCGCGGTGAGGCGGCTCCCGGGACTTTGCGAGGCGGCGATGCGGCTTACTTGAAGCGCTGGGCGCTTATTTCGCGCGCGTCCTCGACGGTGCGCAGGCCTGTCGTCGGTGCACTGACGAGCACGGCCATGTTGCCGGGCTTGTGCTCGTTGCGGCGCATGCGCATGTGCGCCTTGGGGATCTGCGCCCAGGGGAACACTTCCGACATGCATGGATCGATGCGGCGCTCGACCACCAGCTTGTTGGCTTGGGCCGCCTGCAGCAGGTTAGCAAAGTGTGAGCCCTGCACGCGCTTCTGATGCATCCAGAGATAGCGGGCATCCATGGTGAGATTGTAGCCGGTCGTACCGGCGCAGATCACCACCATGCCGCCGCGTTTCACCATCAGCACCGATACCGGGAAGGTGGAGGCGCCGGGATGCTCGAACACAAAGTCGACGTTGTTGCCCTTGCCGGAGATTTCCCAGATGGCCGCGCCGAACTTGCGGGCTTCCTTGAGCCAGGTGTCGTACTCGGGCGTGCCGACCTGAGGCATCTCTCCCCAGCAGTTGAACTTCTTGCGGTTGATGACACCGCGCGCACCGAGCTGCATCACGAAATCGCGCTTGTCGTCTTCCGATACGACGCCGATGGCGTTGGCTCCGGAGGTTGCGATGAGCTGGACGGCCATGGAGCCGAGGCCCCCGGAAGCCCCCCACACCAGCACGTTATGGCCAGGCCGCAGCACGTGCGGGCGGTGGCCGAACAGCATGCGGTAGGCGGTGGCGAGCACGAGGGTGTAGGAGGCGCTTTCCTCCCAGGTGAGGTGCTTGGGCCGCTCGAGCAGCTGCCGGTCCTGCACGCGGGCGAACTGCGCGAACGAGCCGTCCGGCGTCTCGTAGCCCCAGATCCGCTGCGAGGGCGAGAACATGGGGTCGCCGCCGTTGCACTCCTCGTCGTCGCCATCATCCTGGTTGCAGTGAATGACAACCTCGTCGCCCACCTTCCAGCGCTTGACCTTGGAGCCTACGGCCCAGACGATCCCGGAGGCGTCGGAACCCGCGATATGGAAGGGGTGCTTGTGGACGTGCTTGATGGGCGATATCGGGATGCCGAGCGACGCCCACACGCCATTGTAGTTGACGCCGGCGGCCATCACGAGGACGAGCACGTCGTGGCTGTCGAGCTCCCAGGTAGGCACCACCTCCACCTGCATGGCGGTGTCGGGCTCCCCGTGGCGCTCGGCGCGGATGGCCCAGGCGTACATGGTCTTGGGCACATGTCCGAGCGGCGGGATCTCACCGACCTCGTAGAGATCCTTCTTGGCAACCCCAGGTGCTACGGCAGGTGCGGCGACCTTGCCCGCAGCCGCAACCGGCTCCACAAGCTTGACGGGTTTTTGTTGGGCCGTTTCCGCAGTGGCGGTGGCCTTCGCGCGCGACGCCATATTCGTCTCCCTAAGGTGAATTCAAGGGCAGTTACTGCACCGCCAACGTGCAGCCCGCCCTTATGTTGCACTGCAGAAGGTCGGATAGATTTCGTAACCACACAAGCAGTATTTCGCAGGGACCTCAGGTGTTGACAGGGTCTTAAGGAGCTCTGTGGTAGGACCTTCTCGCGCCTGCAGTGGTAGGCACCAGTTCCGGGTGTGCTCTCCTAGGGAAGGACCAAAGTATGCAGTTCCTGAGCGAGGTCATGCAGTTGTCGCCCGGAACTGTCATTTTGATTTCAATCGGTTGCGGCATCGGCGTGCTTGTCCTGATGGACATGCTCCCGAACCCGATGCTGGGCTTTGCGATGCTGCCCGTCACCATTCTGACGTCGATGTCGTTCATGCAACTCATGATCAGGCTCGAGCTGTTTGCCAGCCGCGCTTTCGACGCCTGGCTCCTCCTCAGCATCCTTTCCTCGGCGGTCGGGATGGCTGTGGGGCTCATCGTCGCGGTGCTCGTGGGACGGCTCTCAGGCCGGATGACTGCGCGACGGCACAATGCTCTCGCCCCCCGCCTGCGGGTGCGTCATGTCCGTCTGGGCAACCCGGCCGAGAACGGTTGAGCCGGGCCTGAGTCAACGGGCCGGTTGCAATTGGAAACGGTTTTCCTTCTCTAGCGCACCTACACTAGACTGCGTTCGCTACTGCGAGAAGGAGCCGCCACGTCATGACCCGGCAGGACGAAAAGAAGCGCCCAGACGCGCCCCAGCGCGACAAGCCCTGGCTGATCCGCACCTATTCCGGCCATTCGACGGCAGCGAAATCCAACGCGCTCTATCGCAAGAACCTGTCGAAAGGGCAGACGGGCCTGTCCATCGCCTTCGATCTGCCGACGCAGACCGGGTACGACAGCGACCATGAACTGGCGCGCGGCGAAGTGGGCAAGGTCGGCGTTCCTGTCTCCCACATCGGCGATATGCGCACGCTTCTCGAGGGAATTCCGCTCGGGGAGATGAACACCTCGATGACCATCAACGCCACCGCAGCCTGGCTGCTGGCGCTTTACGTTGCGGTTGCAGACGAGCAGGGGACGCCCCGCGGCAAGCTCACCGGCACGATCCAGAACGACATCATCAAGGAATATCTCTCGCGCGGGACTTATGTCTTCCCGCCCGCCCCGTCGCTCAGGCTGATCAAGGACACGATCCTGTTCACGACCGGGGACATGCCGAAGTGGAACCCGACCAACGTGTGCTCCTACCACCTGCAGGAAGCAGGCGCGACGCCGGTTCAGGAACTCGCCTTTGCGCTGGCCACCGCGCAGGCCGTGCTCGATGTGGTGAAGACGTCGGGTGAGGTAGAGCCGGAGAAGTTCGGTGCGGTGGTCGGGCGCGTATCGTTCTTCGTGAACGCGGGGCTGCGCTTCATCACCGAGATCTGCAAAATGCGCGCCTTCAACGAGCTGTGGGACGAGATCACGGCCACCCGTTACGGGGTGACGGATCCCAAGCACCGCATCTTCCGCTACGGCGTGCAGGTGAACTCGCTGGGTCTCACCGAGCCGCAGCCCGAAAACAATGTCTATCGCATCCTGCTTGAAATGCTGGCCGTCACGCTGTCGAAGAACGCGCGTGCACGCGCGGTGCAGCTGCCGGCCTGGAACGAGGCTCTGGGACTGCCGCGTCCCTGGGACCAGCAGTGGTCCATTCGCATGCAGCAGATCCTTGCCTACGAGACCGACCTTCTCGAGTACGGCGATATCTTCGACGGCTCGCGGGTGATCGACAGCAAAGTGGCGGAATTGAAGGCGGCGGCGAAAGCCGAGCTGGCGCGCATCGAAGAGATGGGGGGAGCCGTATCTGCCATCGACTACATGAAGCGCGCCCTGGTCGAGAGCAACACCGAGCGACTTGGTCGCATCGAGAGCGGCGAGCAGATCGTCGTTGGCGTCAACCGCTGGACCGAGACAGAGCCGTCACCGCTCTCCACGGGCAGCGCCGCCATCGAGGCGGTGGATCCGGCCATCGAGGCCGAGCAGATTGAACGGCTGAAGGCCTGGCGCAGCGCGCGCAACGGCAAGGCCGTTGCTTCGGCGCTTGCCGAGTTGGAGCGTGCAGCAAAGGAAGGGCGCAACGTCATGGAGCCTTCCATCGCGTGTGCGAAGGCCGGCGTGACCACCGGCGAATGGGGCGCGGCGTTGCGCGCCATCTTCGGCGAGTATCGGGCACCCACCGGGGTGGGCCGGGCGATGGCGGCAACGGGCGACAGCAACGTCGCGGCCGTGCGCGGAGAGGTGGAGCGTGTTTCCGGGCGGCTCGGCCGCCGCATCAAGCTTCTCGTCGGCAAGCCGGGGCTCGATGGGCATTCGAACGGCGCAGAGCAAATAGCCGTGCGTGCCCGCGATTGCGGAATGGAAGTGGTTTACGAAGGCATCCGCCTCACGCCGGCGCAGATCGTGCGGGCGGCACTCGACGAGGCTGTGCATGTCGTCGGTCTCTCCATCCTGTCGGGCAGCCATGTGCCGCTCGTGAAGGACGTGATGGAGAAGATGCGCAGCGAAGGGCTCGAAGATGTGCCTGTGGTTGTGGGCGGCATCATTCCTGCCGAGGACGAGAGCGTGCTGAAGGCGCTTGGCGTGGCGGCGGTCTACACGCCGAAGAACTTCGAGCTGAACACCATCATGCGCGAGATCGTGGGGCTCGTGGATCGCATGCCGCAAGCGGCCTGAGAGCGGCCGGACTTCATCGCCCCCCTCAAGCAGCGGCGTCGGCAGGGGCGACGGCATGCTCTTTTTTGCATGTCGACCTGCGCCTGGAACCACGTGACGCTCTGGCGCTCGGCAACAGCCCGCGGCAGGGCGATATCGAGGCGTTCTCCTTCGCGAGCCTGGCGAGCTTGTTCGCGTCCGCAGTCACGTCCGCCAACGCCACTACCATGCGCGCTTTCGAATTCCAGTGTCGGTGCTCGAAGGATCTCACCGCCGCTGCTGCGCAATGGTCGCAAGCAGCTCTTTCAGAGCTTCTGCCTCGCTCTTCCGGCTGGTATCCACTACGGCATCTGCCTTGGCATAGAGCGCCTTGCGGCTTTCCAGGATGCTGCGCAAATCGTCCATGGCCTGCGGGCTATCGGCCATGGGCCGAAGGTCGCCTTGGGCAAGCACGCGGCTCATGTGCTCGTCGGGCAGTGCGCTGAGCCAGATCACCCTGCAGGCCGAGAGGAGCCTGTCGTAGGTGGCTGGCTCGGTGACCAGGCTTCCGCCCGTGGCGATGACAGCTTCTGGGAAACGCTCGATCACGGCATCTAGGCATTGGCGCTCGAGTTGGCGGAACACCGCCTGGCCCTGCATGGAGAAGATCTCCGAAAGCTCCATGCCACTTGCGCGCTCGATCTCCTGGTCGAGTTCCACGAAGGGGATGGCGAGCGCCTTCGCCGCAAGCTCCCCCAGCGTTGTCTTGCCGGCACCGCGCAGGCCTACGAGGGCGATGCGCTTCGATGTGGCTTCGCGTGCGCTCTGGAATGTGCGGGCCAGCAACTCGCGTGCCCTGGTCAGTTGCTCGGCATCGAGACGCTCGAGTTGGTGCAGGAGCAACGTCAGTTCGATGGGCCGCTCGGGTGCCTCGCTGACCAGTTCCGCCATGCTGATGCCGAGCGCATCGGCAACTTGATGTAGCACCAGGAGGGAAGCGTTGCCGGCGCCGCGCTCCAACTCCGCGAGGTAGCGCTCTGAAACGCCGGACGCAGTAGACAGGGCCTTGCGGGACATGCCCCGTCGGGCGCGCAGCAGACGCACACGCTCGCCAATGGCGCGCAGGTAGGTTTCAAGCCCCGGCGAGGACCGGCGTCGCCCTTCGAGAGCGTGGTCATGATTGCTGGCCATTTTGCCCCTGCGGCTGCCAAAGGCGCTTTGTAATGCAGTATAGTACAGGAGCGGGCGCGTCGGGATGGGGCAGCGGGGACTTTTATGTCGCGGCGCTTGCAGTATGATGCAACGTGCGGCACCGAGCGTCGCTGCAACCAAGGCCGCGATCTAAGACGGCCATCAGGGGAGGAACGAGGACGATGGCCTATCCGCGCGCCTACAACGCAGCGAGCGATTTTCTCGATGTCAACACAGGCGCGGGACGGTCGGAAAAACCCGCCTTCATCGACCCCATCGAGACCCTCACGTACGGCGGGCTGCTGGCACGCGCCAACCAGATGGGCAACCTGCTTGCCACCTACGGCATCGAGCGCGAGGCGCGCGTGGCGCTGATGCTGCTCGATACGGTGGACTTTCCGGTTGCGTTCTGGGGCGCAATCAAGGCCGGGGTGATCCCCGTGCCGCTCAACACGCTGCTCACATCGGAGCAATATGCCTATATCCTTGCCGATGCGCGCGCCAAAGCCCTGGTGATTTCAGCGCCGCTGCTTCCAGTTCTGCAGCCGATCCTTTCCCGCCTGCCGAGCCTTAAGCACATCTTCGTCGCCGGCGGAGAGGCGCCCCCCTACGCGCTCTCGTTCCGGCATGAGCTTGGGTTGCAGTCCACCGGTTTCGCTGCGGCCGACACGTGCTGCGACGAGGTTGCCTTCTGGCTCTATTCCTCCGGCTCGACGGGCATGCCGAAGGGGGCGCGACATGTGCACTCGAGCCTGATGGAGACGGCGCGGCTGGTGGGGCAACGGTCGATCGGCGTGAGTGAGACCGACGTGGTCTATTCCGCAGCGAAGCTGTTCTTCGCGTATGGGCTCGGCAACGCGATGTCGTTTCCGATGTCGGTTGGTGCAACCACCATCCTGCGGCCAGAGCGACCGACACCAGAACTCGTCTTCGCCACCTTGAAGCAGCACCAGGCCAGCGTCTTCTTCGGTGTGCCGACGCTTTACGCGGCAATGCTGGCCTACCCGCAGGGGACGAAGGAGAACTCATCCAAGCGCCTGCGCATCTGCGTTTCTGCCGGGGAGGCGTTGCCGGAGGAGGTGGGCAAGGCCTTCACGGCCAGGTTCGGTGTCGAGATCCTCGACGGCGTGGGCTCCACGGAGATGCTGCATCAGTATGTCATAAACCAGCCCGGCAAGGTGAAGTACGGGACTTCCGGCAAGCCCGTTCCCGGCTACGAGGTACGCCTCGTCGACGAGGCCGGCCGTGATGTAGCCGATGGCGAAGTGGGGGAAATGATCGTTCGGGGGGCAACCTCGGCTGACGGATACTGGAACCAGCGTGAGAAAAGCCGGTCCACATTCGAAGGCGCCTGGACGCGCTCGGGCGACAAGTATGTGCGCAACGGTGATGGCTACTACGTCTACCAGGGCCGCACCGACGACATGTTCAAGGTTTCGGGCATCTGGGTCTCGCCTTTCGAGGTGGAGAATGTGCTCGCGAGCCACGCTGCCGTGCTCGAGGCCGCGGTGGTGCCCAGGGAAGATGCGGATGGCCTCCTGAAACCACGCGCGTTCGTGGTCTTGAAGCCCGGTGAAGCCCCGGCTTCTCCCGCGCTGCAGGAAGTTCTGAAAGAACACGTCAAAGCCAAGGCGGGGCCTTGGAAGTATCCACGCTGGATCGAGTTCGTCGATGGCCTGCCCAAAACTGCCACCGGCAAGATCCAGCGCTACAAGCTGCGGGATGTCTGAGGCCGGTGAATGGCATTCATTGACGGTTGAGCCACTCTCTGCGTTGGGGAGATGGGTGCGGTTGTGCTAGGCACCCTTCGCAAACATAAAGATCGGCGCCCGATCCAGCCGGGCGCTACGAGAAGGACAAAGGCATGCGCCGCAACCGCCGGGTGAAGATCGTGGCCACGCTCGGGCCAGCCTCCAATCATCCGGAGATGATCGAGAAGCTTTTCTCCGCAGGCGTCGATGTGTTCCGCATCAACATGAGCCACTCGCGGCCGCCGCATGACGGGCCGAAGGCGGCCTATCAGGCCATTCGCATGGCCGAGGCGAAGTTCGAGCGGCCCATCGGCGTGTTGTGCGATTTGCAAGGTCCGAAATTTCGCATTGGCGACATCGGCGGGGGCAAGTCCGAACTCGTGAAGGACCAGACGTTCCGCTTCGACGAGACCGAGAGCGAGGGGTCCGGCCAGCGCGCCTTCCTGCCACATCCGCAGATTTTCGCCGCCATCGAGCCGGGACACACGCTGCTCATCGATGACGGCAAGATCCGCATGCAGGTGATTGATCGCAAGCCGGGCATCATCGATGCGAAGGTGATCGTTCCGGGCGTCATCTCCAGCCGCAAGGGCGTGTCGATGCCGGATACCATCCTGCCCATCGATCCCCTTACCGAGAAGGACAAGGTGGATCTCGACTTTGCGCTGCGTCTGGGCGCCGACTGGGTTGCCTTGAGCTTCGTCCAGCGCGGCGAGGATGTTCGATCGGCCCGCAAGATCATCGGTGATCGCGCCGCCATCATGTCCAAGATCGAGAAGCCTTCGGCGATCGCCGATCTCGACGACGTCATCGCGGCGTCCGACGCACTGATGGTGGCGCGCGGGGATCTCGGCGTCGAGATGCCGATCGAGCGGGTGCCATTGCTGCAGAAGGAGATCACGCGTCGCTCGCGGGCTGCGGGCAAGCCGGTGGTCGTTGCCACGCAGATGCTTGAGAGCATGATCTCCTCGCCGGTGCCGACCCGTGCCGAGGTCTCCGACGTTGCAACGGCGGTTTTCGACGGTGCCGATGCCGTCATGCTCTCGGCCGAAAGCGCTGTCGGTCAGTTCCCCATCGAGGCCGTGTCGATGATGAACCGCATCGCGATCGAGGCGGAAGCCGACCCGATGTATACCCCCTTGGTGCACGCTACGCAGACGACGCCGCTCGCGACCGGCGCAGACGCGATCGCGGCGGCCACTCATGCGGTGGCCAGCACGCTGCAACTCTCAGCGATTGCCTGCTACACGGCCACGGGGTCCACGGCGCTGCGGGTCGCGCGGGAGCGCCCCAATCTGCCGGTGGTGGTTCTGACCCCGATCCTTTCGACGGCGCGCCGCCTGTGCGTAGCCTGGGGGCTGCACTGCGTGCTGACGAAGGATCCGGAGGATCAGGCCGACATGGTGCGCAAGGCCTGCCAGATTGTCGTCAAGGAAGAGTTCTGCAAGCCGGGGGAGGGCATCGTCATCACGGCGGGGGTACCGCTAGGCTCGCCAGGCACCACCAATCTCATCCGTATCGCGCGGCTCGATGCCAAAGGTGCCCCAGTCGCGCTGTGAGCCCACCTTGTGACCGGCACGAGGCCCGCTGCGGCTTGCGGCCGGCGGAGAAACTTCAAGCTTGAAATAAATTCCGGCCGCGCCTAATCTCCCCCCCTTGTCGGATGCTCGAGGAGGCCGGGATGAAGATCGCGTGTCTGGGCGGCGGCCCTGCAGGGCTCTATTTCGCCATCTCGATGAAGCTGCGCGAGCCGGCGCACGAGGTGGTGGTTTTCGAGCGCAACCGGCCGGACGACACCTTCGGCTGGGGCGTGGTGCTTTCGGACGAAGCGCTGTCCAATCTCGCCGCCAACGACCGGAAAAGCGCGGAGGCCATCCGCTCGCATTTCGCCTACTGGGATGACATTGCCGTCATTCGCGGTGACGAGAAGATCGTCTCCAGCGGCCACGGCTTCTGCGGCATCGGTCGTAAGCAGTTGTTGCTGCTGTTGCAGGAGCGGGCGCGCGAGCTTGGCGTGGAGCTGCGGTTCCAGACCGAGGTTGAAAGCGCCTCTACCCTGGCGAAGGAGTACGACCTCGTCGTCGCTTCGGACGGCCTCAATTCCAAGACGCGCAACGAACATGCAGAGGCTTTCAAGCCCAACATCGATGTGCGCCGCTGCAAGTTCGTGTGGTTGGGCACGCACCAGAAATTCAACGACGCCTTCACGTTCATCTTCGAGCACACCGACAAGGGCTGGGTGTGGGCGCACGCCTACCAGTTCGACGCCGATACGGCCACTTTCATCGTCGAGTGCTCGCAAGAGACATGGGATGCCTGGGGCTTCGGCTCGATGAACCAGGAGCAGTCGATCGCAACCTGCGAGCAGATCTTTGCCAAACATCTCGGCGGCCATGCGCTGATGTCCAATGCGCGGCACCTGCGCGGCTCGGCATGGCTAAGCTTCCCGCGCGTGCTTTGCGAGAAGTGGTACCACGAGAACATCGTGCTGATGGGCGATGCGGCGGCCACTGCGCATTTCTCCATCGGCTCGGGCTCGAAACTGGCGATGGAAAGCGCCATTGCGCTCGCCGACTACCTCCATAGCGAGCCCAGCATGCAAGCTGCGTTCGCCAAGTATCAGGATCAGCGCCGCGTTGAAGTGCTGCGCCTCCAGTCCGCTGCGCGCAACTCGCTTGCCTGGTTCGAGGACGTGGAACAGTACCTCGATCTCGACATGGTGCAGTTCAACTACGCGCTGCTTACCCGCTCGCAGCGCGTCAGCCACGAGAACCTGCGCCTGCGCGATCCGGACTGGCTGAAGTCCGCCGAGCGCTGGTTCCAGACGAAGGCCGGGGTCTCACCCAACGCGGCGGTGCGCGCGCCGATGTTTGCGCCCTACAAGCTGCGCGGGCTCACTCTCGCCAATCGCGTGGTCGTATCGCCCATGGCGCAATACAAGGCGTTGGACGGCTGCCCGACCGATTGGCATTTCATCCACTACGCGGAGCGGGCCAAGGGTGGTGCAGGCCTCGTCACCGTGGAGATGACATGCGTGTCGCCGGAAGGCCGCATCACCCCTGGCTGCCCTGGCCTCTACGCGCCAGAGCACGAGGCGGCCTGGAAGCGCATCGTCGATTTCATCCATCGCGAGACCGAGGCCAAGGTGTGCTGCCAGATCGGCCATTCGGGCCGCAAGGGCTCCACGCAGCTCGGTTGGGAGGAGATGGACGCGCCCTTGAAGGCCGGCAACTGGCCGCTGCTGTCGGCGTCCCCGCTTCCCTGGTCGGAGCGCAACGCCGTGCCCAAGGCCATGGATCGCACCGATATGGACAAGGTGCGCGAGGCGTTCGTGTCGGCAGTCCGCATGGCGGATCGCGCCGGCTTCGACATGATCGAGCTGCATGCGGCGCACGGCTATCTGCTGTCTTCATTCATCTCGCCGGTGTCGAACGTGCGCACGGATGAATACGGTGGCAGCCTCGAGAACCGCATGCGCTATCCTCTCGAAGTGTTCCGCGCGGTGCGTGCCGCGTTGCCTGCAGAGAAGCCCATGTCGGTGCGCATCTCGGCCAACGACTGGGTGGGGGCAGAGGGCGTGACGCCGGAAGAGGCGGTGCTGATCGCGGAGATGTTTTCTTCAGCCGGCGCAGACATCATCGACGTTTCTGCAGGGCAGACATCCACACGGGCCCGCCCCGTTTATGGCCGCATGTTCCAAACACCGTTCTCCGATCGCATCCGCAACGAAGCACGTATCGCGACAATGGCGGTCGGCAACATCTACGAGCCCGACCACGTCAATTCGATCCTGATGGCCGGGCGCGCCGATCTCGTCTGCCTCGCCCGCCCGCATCTTGCCAATCCCTACTGGACGCTGCATGCGGCGGCGCAACTGGGTGACGAGGATGCAACCTGGCCGCTTCCTTATCACGCAGGCCGCGATCAGTTGCGTCGCCTGAGCGCACGCGCAGAGGCAACGCAGGATGCGGTGTGATGACCTCGCTTTCGGGCAAGCACGCGGTCGTCACGGGTGGAGGCACCGGCATCGGTGCGGCCATCGCGCTGCGCCTTGCCGCTGCCGGTGCCAGGGTGAGTATCGTCGGGCGTCGCAAGGGGCCGCTGGAGGACGTGGCGGCGCGTGCCTCCGGTATCTCGCCCTTCATCTGCGACGTCACCGATGCAGATGCGGTGCGGGCGATGCTGGAAAGCGCCGAGGAGGTCAATGGGCCAGCCGGCATCCTGGTCGCGAACGCGGGTGCCGCGCTCAGCAAGCCGTTCAAGGCCATGAGCCTCGATGATCTCAACGGCATGCTGGCCGTCAATCTCGCGGGCACGTTCAATTTGTGGCGCCAAGGTCTCGCTGGTATGCAGAAGCTTGGCACTGGCCGCATGATCGCGGTTGCCTCCATGGCGGGCCTGAAGGGCTATTCGTACGTGTCAGGTTATGTGGCAGCAAAACACGCCGTCGTCGGCCTCACGCGTGCGCTCGCGCTCGAGCTTGCGGCCACGAACATCACCGTCAACGCCATCTGTCCAGGCTTCACCGAGACGCCGCTGCTCGAAGCCTCGGTGCAGAACATCGTCGCCAAGACAGGCCGTTCGGCACAGGACGCGGCCAGGGCGCTTTCATCGGGCAATCCGCAGGGCCGCTTCATCACTCCCGACGAGATTGCCGCGACAACACTGTGGCTGTGCAGCGATGACGCCCGTTCGATCAACGGACAGGCGATCGCGGTTTCAGGCGGGGAGGCCTGAGGAAACATGACAACGACGTCTGCCATTACGAGTGCGAAAAGCTTCAAGCTGCGCATCGAAGATCGCATCGCGTTCATCACGCTCGACAGGCCCGAGCGCAAGAACCCGCTTACCTTCGAAAGTTACGCGGAACTGCGCGACTGGTTCCGGGCACTTGCCTATGCCGATGATGTGGGCGCGGTGGTGTTCGGTTCCAACGGCGGCAACTTTTGCTCCGGCGGAGATGTGCACGAGATCATCGGTCCGCTGGTGAAGATGGACATGAAGAGCCTGCTCGTCTTCACGCGCATGACGGGCGATCTCGTCAAGGCGATGATCGCCTGCGGCAAGCCCATCATCGCAGCCGTCGACGGAGTTTGTGCGGGCGCCGGCGCCATCATCGCCATGGCGTCGGATTTGCGCATCGGCACGCCTGAAGCCAAGACGGCGTTCCTTTTCACGCGCGTTGGCCTTGCCGGTTGCGACATGGGGGCCTGCGCCATCCTTCCGCGCATCATCGGCCAGGGCCGCGCGGCGGACCTTCTCTATACGGGCCGCGCCATGAGTGCAGAGGAAGGCCTTGCCTGGGGCTTCTTCAATCGCCTGGTTCCCGCCGACAAGCTGGACGCAGAGGCGCTGGACTATGCAAAGCGGATCACGTCCGGCCCTGCGTTCGCGCACATGATGACGAAGACGATGCTCAACCAGGAATGGAGCATGGGGCTCGAGCAGGCGATCGAGGCGGAGGCCCAGGCGCAGGCGATCTGCATGCAGACGCAGGACTTCACGCGTGCCTATGAGGCCTTCGTGGCCAAGCAGAAACCCGTGTTCGAGGGCAATTGATGGCCGACCGGAGCTACCTCGACTGGCCGTTCTTCGAGCCGCGTCACCGGGCGCTGGCGGACGAACTCGATGCCTGGGCCGGCACGGAGCTTGCCCACGTCGACCACTCGGACACCGATGCGGCATGCCGTGGCCTGGTTGCGAAGCTCGGCGCCGGGGGCTTTCTTTCCCATGCCACGATCGATCCTGCACATCCGCAGACACCGCTCGATGTGCGCACGCTCTGTCTGATCCGTGAGACGCTGGCACGGCACGATGCATTGGCCGATTTCGCGTTCGCCATGCAGGGGCTCGGCACCGGCGCCATCTCGCTCTTTGGCACACGCGCTCAGCAGGAAGAGTGGCTGCCGAAGGTGCGCACAGGGCGCGCCATCTCCGCCTTCGCGCTTACCGAGCCGCAGTCTGGCTCCGACGTCGCCAACATCACGCTTGCTGCACGCCAGGATGGCGGCGACTACGTGCTCAATGGCGAGAAGACCTGGATCTCCAACGGCGGCATCGCCGACGTTTACTGCGTCTTCGCGCGCACCGGGGAGGCGCCGGGTGCGAAGGGCCTTTCGGCCTTCATCGTGCCGGCATCGACGCACGGCCTCCACATCGCGGAGCGGCTGGAAACGGGGGCGCCGCATCCACTCGCGCGCCTGAGGTTCACCGACCTGCGCGTTCCGGCTGGGGCGATGATCGGCAAGCCGGGCGAGGGCTTCCGCATCGCCATGAGCGTGCTGGACGTGTTCCGCTCCACAGTTGCGGCGGCCGCACTCGGCATGGCGCGGCGTGCGCTCGATGAGAGTCTTGCACGTGTCGGCAAGCGCCACCTTTTCGGTGCGCCATTGTCCGATCTGCAGATGGTGCAAGGGCACATTGCGGACATGGCGCTCTCCGTCGATGCCGCAGCGCTTCTCGTCTATCGCGCTGCCTGGACCAAGGACAGCGGTGCGGCGCGTGTCAGCCGCGAGGCCGCTATGGCCAAGCTGTTCGCCACGGAAGAGGCGCAGAAGGTGATCGATGCTGCCGTGCAGATTCATGGCGGCGACGGCGTGCGCAAGGGGCATATTGTGGAGCGTCTCTACCGCGAGATCAGGGCGCTCAGGATTTACGAAGGAGCCTCCGATGTTCAAAAGGTGGTTATCGCGCGGCAAGCCATCGCCGGAAACTGACGCGGCCGTGCCGTCGGGGGCACGGGTCGCGCAGCTTCCGCGCAAGGCCTCGCGGACGCTTGGCCCCACAGGACATGTCGATACCTTCGCGCGCGACAATCTTCCGCCGTTCGCTGCTTGGCCCGACATTTATCTCGACCGGCCGGAGTTCCAGTATCCCGAATACCTCAACTGTGCCGTTGAACTCACCGATCGCATGGTCGAAAAGGGTTTCGGCGACAACACCGCTCTCATCGGCAATGGCCGCAGGCGCACCTACAAGGAGTTGTCGGACTGGTCGAACCGCATCGCCAACGCGCTGGTGGCCGATTACGGGGTAAAGCCGGGAAACCGCGTCCTCATCCGTTCGGCGAACAATCCGGCAATGGTGGCGTGCTGGTTGGGCGCGACCAAGGCCGGTGCGGTGGTGGTCAACACCATGCCGATGCTGCGGGCGGGCGAGCTGACGAAGATCGTGGACAAGGCGCAGATCGAGTTCGCGCTTTGCGACACGCGGCTGATGGACGAACTCGTCGCCTGCGCCAAGGAGAGCCGGTTCCTTAAGAAGGTCGTGGGCTTCGATGGCACCGCCAACCACGATGCCGAGCTCGATCGCGTGGCGCTGGGCAAGCCGGTGCGCTTCGATGCCGTGAAAACCGGCCGTGACGATGTCGCGCTCCTGGGTTTCACCTCCGGCACGACCGGTGAACCCAAGGCGACCATGCATTTCCACCGCGATATCCTCATCATCGCCGATGGCTATGCGAATGAGGTGCTGGGCGTGACGCCGCAGGACGTGTTCGTCGGCTCGCCGCCTCTCGCCTTCACGTTCGGTCTGGGAGGGCTTGCCGTTTTCCCGCTGCGCTTCGGTGCCGCCGCCACGCTGCTTGAGAATGCCTCTCCGCCGGAGATGATTCGGATCATCGAGCAGTATAAGGCCACAGTGTGCTTCACGGCGCCGACGGCCTACCGCGTGATGTTGAATGCCATGCAGGAGGGCGCGGACCTCTCCAGCCTCCGGGCTGCCGTTTCCGCCGGAGAGACGCTGCCCGCGCCCATCTATCAGGCCTGGATGGAGAAGACGGGTAAGCCCATGCTTGATGGCATCGGTGCCACGGAGATGCTGCACATCTTCATCACCAACCGCTTCACGGACGCGCGACCCGGCTGCACGGGCCGCCCCGTCGCTGGCTACGAGGCCAAGATCGTCGACGAGAGCATGCGCGAGGTCAAGCGCGGCGAGATCGGCCGCCTTGCGGTGCGTGGGCCCACCGGATGCCGGTATCTGGCCGATGATCGCCAGGCGAAGTACGTGCAGGACGGCTGGAACATCACGGGCGACAGCTTCTGGCAGGACGAGGATGGCTTCTTCCATTTTGCTGCGCGCAATGACGACATGATCATCTCGGCCGGCTACAACATCGCCGGTCCGGAAGTCGAAGCGGCGCTGCTGCGCCACGAGGCGGTGGCGGAATGTGCCGTCATTGGTGCTGCAGACGAGGAGCGGGGCCAGATCGTGGAAGCCCACGTTGTTCTTGCGCCCGGCTTCGAGCCGGGAGAAGCCACGACGCTGCAGCTTCAGAGCCACGTCAAGAGCATCATCGCCCCCTACAAGTACCCGCGCCGCATCATCTTCACCGAGGCATTGCCCAAGACGCAAACGGGAAAGATCCAGCGCTTTCAGCTGCGTCAGCAGCGCAACGCCTGAATCCCGCCATCGCGACGACGAGAACAACAAGGAACGAAAACCATGCATCGCATCGTCAGACCTGAGGGCTGGCCGCAAGGCAAAGGGTACGCCGACGGCGTGCTCACGGAGGATGGACACCTCTTCATCGGTGGCCAGGTCGGATGGACGGCCGAGCACGTGTTCGTGGCGAAGGATTTCGTCGGCCAGGCCGAGCAGGCTCTGCGCAACATCGTCGCCATCCTGGAGGCTGCCGGCGGCAGGCCGGAGCACATCGTGCGCCTCACCTGGTACGTGGTGGACAAGCGCGAGTATGTGGCGCGGCAGCGCGAAATGGGCGAGGCCTATCGGCGTGTCCTGGGCCGGCACTTCCCCGCGATGGCGATGGTAGTTGTAGCGGGCCTCGTGGAAGATGCGGCGCTCGTGGAGATCGAGGCGACGGCGGTCATC
>JBDHTJ010000125.1:0-15992 GCA_039808585.1 Hyphomicrobiaceae bacterium
TGCGCTCAACGGCCAGGCGCCGGCTGCAAAGGCCATCCGATGAGCGCAAGCGTGATCCAGTCGTTGCCCGCGGCCCTGCCTGGTGCAGCGGCCGTCCACGTGCATTCTGGCAGAAGCTTTGCGGGGGGAATGCTGTCCACCTCCCGCTGCAGCGCCGGAACGGCCCTAACCCCTCGCGCAATCTTGGAGAAGAGCCCTTGGCCATCACGATCCAATTCTGCGGTGCCACCCGGACTGTCACGGGCTCGTGCCTCCACATCGCCACCCGCAACTGCAATTTCCTGGTCGATTGCGGTCTGTTCCAGGGCCACAAGACACTGAAGGAGCTGAACTACAGGGCATTCCCGTTCGACCCCAGGCAGATCGATTTCGTTCTTCTCACGCACGCCCACATCGATCATGCTGGGCTTCTGCCCCGCCTGTGGAAGCTCGGTTTCGGCGGTCCCGTCTTCATGACGCGCGGAACGCGCGACCTGCTGTCGTTCATGCTTCCCGATAGCGGCCATATCCAGGAGATGGACGTCGAGAACCTCAATCGCCGCAACGCCCGTCGCAACAGGGAACTGGTCGAACCCATCTACACCCAGGCCGATGCCGAAGCCTGCCAGGCCAACTTCCGCTCAGTCGAATACAAGTCATGGGAAGAGGTGGGTGAAGGCGTTCGCGCTCGTTTCTGGAACGCGGGCCATATCCTCGGCTCCGCCTCGATCGAAATAGAGATCGCCACGGAAGCGAAAGGAAAGCGGCTGCTGCGCCTGCTCGTTTCCGGCGATCTCGGCCCCGAGCACAAGCTGTTCCACGCCGATCCGGAAGCCCCCCAGGACCTCGACTACCTGATCTGCGAGGCCACGTACGGAGGCCGGCCGAGGCTGCGCGCAACTCCGCAGGAAAGGCGCCTGCTGCTGAGCGATATCGTCAAGGACGCACTGCGTGACGATGGCATCCTCCTGCTGCCTCTGTTTGCCGTGGAGCGCACGCAGGAGCTGATCGCGGATCTCACCTATCTGCAGCAGTCGGGTGCCATCCCGCCTGTGCCGATTTTCCTGGATTCGCCCCTTGCCATCCGCATCACCCGGATTTTCCAGAACCATGCCGATGAGCTGGAAGAACTCGACAAACGTCCTTCGCTGCTCAAGAACCCCAACCTGCGCTTCGCCGAGTCCACAGACGAGAGCAAGGCGATCGATCGCATCAGTGGAGGCGCCATCATTCTTGCGGCCAGCGGCATGTGTGACGCCGGCCGCATCCGGCATCACCTCAAGCGCTGGCTGTGGTCGGAGAAAGCGACCGTGCTTCTGGCCGGCTATCAGGCGCGAGGCACCCTCGGGCGGCTTCTTGCCGATGGTGTCGAGGCCGTGAAAATCCAGGGCGACGAAATCAAAGTACGCGCCACCATCAAGCAGACCGACCTCTACAGCGGACATGCCGATGGCGCCGAACTCGTGGAGTGGGTAAGCCAGCGGCTGCCGATCAGGCGCTCGGTCTTCCTGGTGCATGGGGAGGATCAGGAGATCGAAGCGCTCAAGGCTGCACTGGCGAAGCGCGGCATCCCGGAAGGCAGCATCATCGCACCTGTCCTTGATGACGAGCTGGAACTCCTGCCCGACGGTGTGATGCCGTCGCAGCGGCCAGCGCCACGTCGGCTGCAGCCCGAAGTCGTGTCCCGGTCCGATTGGCACAACGAGCTTGCCCAGTTCAGCCTCGATCTGAGGGAGGCTTTCGAAAAGCAGGCAGATGACCGCTCACGGGCAATCCTCATGCGCCGATTGAGACGAGCCTTGACGCGGGATGGCGAAGAGCCCCCCGGCAAAAACTCCTGACCAGCGCCTTTAGCGCGCGGCCCAACTCAGTCCATCACTGTTGCAGCACATAGCTGCCGGGCGCGGCTTCGATGACGTGCAAACCCCGCGCCGGCGCACCGGCTGCTGGCGGTGCGCAGGTCTCGGGTGAACTTTTCGCCGCAAGCCAAGCCGACCATGTGACCCACCAGCTCCCTTCCTCGAAGCGGGCGCGATTGAGCCAGCCCTCTGCAGATTGGTAGCGGTCCCCGTGTGAGCGCATGGCGGTGCGGAAGTGGCGATTCTTGTGCTTAGGCTCTGAGACGATGCCTGCATTGTGCCCACCGTTGGTGAGCACGAATGTCAGCTCGTTGTCGGTGAAGAGGTGGATCTTGTACACCGAGCGCCAGGGCGCGATGTGGTCGGTCTCGGTGGCCACCACGAACATCGGCACCTCGATGTCCTTCAGTGCGATGACGCGCCCCTCCACGGCATAACGCCCCGCGGTGAGCCTGTTCTCCAGAAACAGCCCGCGCAGATACTGCGAATGCATGCGGTAGGGCAGGCGCGTGCGATCACTGTTCCAGGCCATCATGTCACTTTGCGGGAGGCGCTGGCCGAGCACGTATTCCTGCATCAGCCGACCCCAGATCAAGTCTTCCGAGCGCAAGGCCCGGAAGGCATCCGCCATCTGGTCCGTGTCGAGGTAACCCTGGTCCCACATCACGTCTTCGAGGAAGGCGATCTGGCTCTCGTCGACAAACAGCATCAGCTCGCCCGCCTCGCTGAAATCGGTTTGCGCCGCGAGCAGTGTCAGCGAAGCGATGCGATCGTCGTTGTCCCTCGCAAGGGTTGCTGCAGCAATCGCCGCCATCGTCCCGCCCAGGCAGTAGCCCGTGACATGAACCTTCGCGTCCGGAACGATGCTCGAGATGACATTGAGGGCCGAATTCACCCCGTGCGCACGATAGTCGTCGAAGGTGACATCACGGCACGACGCGTCGGGGTTGCGCCAGGAGATCATGAAGACCGTGAAGCCTTGCGAGACGAGGTGGCGCACCAGCGAGTTCTGCGCGCTGAGATCGAGGATGTAGTATTTCATGATCCACGCCGGAACGACGAGCAGAGGCTCCTTGTGGACGGTCTCGGTCGCAGGTGCGTACTGGATGAGTTCCATCAGCTCGTTGCGGAAGACCACATGCCCGGGAGTGGCGGCGATGTTCTTCCCCACCTTGTACTGCGAAGGCATCGCATCGCCCTCGCCAGCGATCTTCCTCAACGCATCCTCGTAGGCATTCTGCCAGCCTCGCAGGAGGTTCAAGCCGCCCTGGCGCTGGGTTTCTTGCAGCACGACAGGATTGAGGAAGGGAATATTCGCAGGAGACACGAACTCCAGGCACTCGCGCACCATGAAGGCAACCTGCTCTGCATGCCCCTCGGACATACCGCGCACGGGTTCAGTCGCGGTTTGCCAATAGTCGCGGAGCGCGAGGAATGATTGGGAGAGCAGGTTGAAGGGGAAGGCTTGCCATTCCGCCGCCGTGAAGCGCTTCTCGCCGCTCTCCTCGAACGGCGGGGCGGTCGTGCTATCGAAGGCCGACCTCTGCGCGTAGACGCCCAGGCGTGCAATCGCCGTGCTGGCCTCGATCGCAAGTTCGAGCTGCCGACCCGGAGAGCGGGTCAAGTGCGAGGCCCAATCGAGCCAAGCCGTCATCGTTGCGTTGGGTGAAACGCCCTGCGTGAAACGGCCCAGGGTGGCCCTGGAGATACGATCAACGTTGGCGAACGATATCCTTGCGCCGTGCGTACGCATGTCGGCAGACGATCCGAGCAGCCGCGCCAGCGACGCTGCCTTGGCGTCGTCCTCGGCCGTCCGTATGGGCAGCACCTTCTCCTGCATGCTTCGACGCCCCTATCCCAGCATTGGCATGACAAACACGTTGCATGCCCCGCCGGGCCGGACATTGAGCTAAATCAGCGACGTAAAGCACGCGGCTGCAATGCGCGAGGCCGTCTGTTCGTTATCGTACGGACGCGCTTATCCGGCGGAAGCAGGTTCGCGTTTTACGGCTTCCGACTTTTGTACGGCAGTGGCCGGTCCGGCAGGATCACGCAATGCCCGCCGCAGGATCTTGCCGACGTTGGTCTTGGGAAGTTCGTCTCTGAACTCGATGACCTTCGGCACCTTGTAGCCCGTGAGCTTCGACCGGCAATAGGCGACGACATCGTCCATCGTAAGCGTCTGGTCCTTGCGCACCACGACCACCTTCACGGCCTCGCCGCTCGCAGCATCGGGAATGCCCACCGCAGCCGCTTCGAGAACGCCGGGGCATGCCGCCATCACGTCGTCGATCTCGTTGGGATAGACGTTGAAGCCCGAGACGATGATCATATCCTTCTTGCGATCGACGATATGCACGAAGCCGTCTTGGTCGACTGTTGCCATATCACCTGTTCGCAAATAGCCATCGGGCATCATGACTTTCGCGGTTTCATCCGGTCTCTGCCAGTAGCCCTTCATCACCTGGGGCCCTGCCACACAGAGCTCTCCCGTACCTCCCAATGGCACCTCGTTACCCGCATCGTCGCGGATGGAAATCTCCGTGCTCGGGAGCGGCAAACCGATTGAGCCGTTGTAGGCGGCAATATCGAGCGGATTGATCGTGACCGCCGGCGACGTCTCCGTTAGCCCGTAGGCTTCGATCAACGGCCGCCCCGTCACTTCCTTCCATCGCTCGGCCACGGCCCGTTGTACCGCCATGCCACCACCGAGGCAGATCTTGAGCGGACGAAAATCGAGGCGCGCGAACTCCGGATTGTTGAGGAGCGCATTGAAGAGCGTGTTGACGCCCGTGATCAATGAGAATGGATAACGGCCAAGCTCGGCAACGAATGCCTTGATGTCGCGCGGGTTCGTGATCAGCACGTTCGTCGCGCCCACCTTCACGAACGTCAGGCAATTCGCTGTCAAGGCGAAGATGTGATAGAGCGGCAGCGCCGTGATGATCGTCTCACTCCCCTCATCGACATGCGGTCTGAGCCAAGCGTGAGCCTGCTGCAGATTGGCGATGATGTTGCCGTGCGACAGCATTGCGCCCTTGGGAACGCCGGTCGTGCCCCCGGTGTATTGCAGGAAGGCAAGGTCGTCGTGCGCGAGATCCGGCGTCGTGAACGGCAGCTTCCGTCCGGAACGCAGCGCGGCGTTGAAAGTGACGGCGCCAGGAATATCCCAGGCCGGCACCATCTTCTTCACGTAGCGGACGACGAAGTTCACCAGCGAGCCCTTGACGCCCAGCATCTCGCCGAGGCTCGACACGACCACGTGCTTGACGGGAGTCTTGGGGAGGACCGCCGCGAGCGTTGCGGCAAAATTCTCGAGCACGATGCAGACCTCGGCTCCAGAATCCTTGAGTTGGTGCTCGAGTTCGCGTGGCGTGTACAGGGGGTTGCAGTTGACGATGGTCATGCCTGCGCGCAACGCGCCGAATAGCGCAACGGGATACTGCAGCGTATTCGGCAGCATGATAGCAACACGTGCGCCGGGACGAAGATTCAACCCGCTTTGCAAATAGGCCGCAAAGGCGCGGCTCTCAGCATCGAGTTGCCCGTAACTGAGACTGTGGCCCATGTTCGTGAACGCTGTCTTCCGGTCGAAGCGTTGCACCGACTTATCCAGGAGATCAGGAATGGACCTGAACTCGTGCAGATCGATTTGGTGGGGAACACCCGCCGGATACCGGGCAAGCCAGACTTTTTCCATCGTTTCCTCCCACGACAACGAACGCGTTTTTGGGCAGCCTTCAGGGCAGCCGTGTCTTCTATCGCGATGGGGGCGCCGTTGTGCTTCTCAACCCGCCGCCGATGCGAGAGAAGCGTGATATGCCTTTTCATAAGCACTATCTTTGCACGGAGTGCCTTGTCATAAATCAATAGCTGCAGACACTGCCCAAGGCGCTCGCGTGCATGGCGACCGCCACGCCCTGTCTCGAGGTGCCAACTATGCTGGCAAGAGCTTTGTTGATTGCCCTCGTGGCGGAGGTCCTGGGTTTCGGTCTGCTCGCATGGGACTGGGCGTCGGGCCAGATGCTCGTGGCTGCGTGTCTTCTACTGGGTCTGCTTGTGCTCTTCTGGATCGGATGCAGCCTCACGCTGACGTTGGCAACCTATGCGATCGCCCGCTACAGCGTGCCGCGCTCGCGTGCCATTTCCTGGCCTCCAGCGCGCGTGCTGTTGGGCGAGGTCCTCGCAAGCATCTTGCTCTTTGTCGTTCTCCAGGCCTTCACGCGCTGGCTATTGCCGACCAATGTCCCACGTCAACGGAATGGACCACGTCCGCGCGTTCTCTTCATCCATGGCTATTTCTGCAACAGTGGGCTTTGGTTGTTCCACCGGCTGGCGCTCGAAGCCAGGGGCTTCCAGTGCACTAGCATCGATCTCGAGCCCCCCTGGGGGAGCATAGACCGCTTCGCACAGCAAGTTGCCCAACAGCTCGATGCGATGCGGAGCAAGGCGCCTGAAGCATCGATCGTGTTGGTTGCGCACAGCATGGGCGGCCTCGTGGCGCGCGCAGCGCTCACGGGCAGCGGGGCGATGAATGTCGCGAAGGTGGTGACATTGGGAACCCCGCATCGAGGCACGAAGCTCGCCCACTGGGGGGTGGGGCAGTGCGCGCGCCAGATGCAGCCGGACGGGCCGTGGCTCAAGGCACTCACCGACGTGCCTTCCTTGGACGTGCCGTTCGTCAGCCTCTGGAGCCAGCATGACAACTTCATGGCTCCCGCGGACACGCCCTTGCTGCCCGGCAGCCGCACCGTTGCGCTGCGCGGGCTCGGCCACTTGAGCCTGGCACTCTCCATCGAGGTGCAACAACTGCTCATCGACGAATTGGAGGCAGTCAGCGCCAGGGCTCTCCCGGCCCCCGAAGATCAGATGCGGATGCCCCGGAACAGTTGAGTGAGCGCCATGTCGTCGGGAGATGGATCATCTTCCGTCTCCGCATGCCGCGCAGCCGCTGAATCTGGAAACATCCGGAACAGCGTGTTGTTGATCACCTGGGCCACCCGCGGGCTTGCGCTGTTGACGACCTGCCCGAAGATGCCAAGACGCGTCGCCACACGGGTTGGCCGGTTCGTGATGGCTTCCACGATCAGTTCCGCGGCTTCCTCCGGCGTAAGTGTCGGCACATTTTCGTACAGTTTGCTCGGTGCGATCATGGGGGTCTTCACGAGCGGCAGGTTGACGATACTGAAATTGATACCGCGATCGAGAAACTCGGCTGCTGCGCACCGTGTCCAGGCCTCGAGTGCCGCCTTGGAGGCGACGTAAGCCGAAAACCGCGGCGCGCTGGTGAGAACGCCGATGGAGGATATGTTGATGATGTGGCCCTCGCCGCGCTCCGTCATATGCGGCAGCAGCGCCAGCGTCAGGCGCAGGGCGGCGAAATAGTTGACGGCCATCGTCCGCTCGAAGTCGTGAACGCGGTCGTAAGACGCCTCGATGGACCGTCGAATGGAGCGGCCTGCGTTGTTCACGAGAATATCCACCCGCCCATGGTCGGCCAGGACAGTCTTGGCGAATTCCGCGCATTGCTCTGGGTTGATGAGATCAGCGGCGTAGGTTTGCAGCACGAGGCCCCGCTCCGATGCTTCCTTACGGGCTTCATCGAGCTTTGCCTGATCGCGCGCGACGACAATGGTAATTGCACCGGCTTCAGCCACGCGGAATGCCGTTGCCTTGCCGATGCCGGAGGATCCCCCGGTGATCACCACCACCCGCCCTTTCACACGCCCCTGGAGAGAGCGTGAGACGTGCAGGTCTGGATCAAGGTGCCGCTCCCAATAATCCCAAAGCTTCCATGCATAGTCTTCCAGTGGCGGCACCGTAATCCCTGCTGGCAGCAGCAGGCGCTCCGCCTCGCGGCTGTCGAAACGGGTGGGGTAGTTCACGAAGTCGAAGATGCCGTCGGGCAGACCTAGGTCCTTCATCAAGGCTTCGCGCACGCGTTGCACGGGCGCCAGCGCGGACAGGCTATGCGTCAAGGCAGCGGGGATGAGGTTGAACATCGCCACGTTGATCCGCGCGTTGAATTCCGGCGCGTGGGCAGCCTTGCCAAAAATCGAAAGCACGTCGCCGATGCGCCGCGCATGCGGATCGGTCAAATGAAAGCAGCGCCCGTCCTGTCCGCTGCAATGCGCGATATGATCGAGCGCGGCGACGACGTAATCCACCGGGACCAGGTTGATGCGGCCGCCCTCTATCCCGATGGCCGGCAGCCAGGGCGGCAGCGTACGCCGCAGCTTCTGTATCAGCTTGAAGAAATAGTAAGGCCCGTCGATCTTATCCATTTCCCCTGTTCGGCTATCACCGACCACGATGCCCGGCCGATAGATGCGCCAGGGAACGCGGGCTTCTTCGCGCACCACCTTCTCCGAGGCGTGCTTGCTCGCGAAATAGGGATGCTCGAGGTTGCGCGCCTCCTCGAACATGTCCTCCCGGAAAACGCCCTCGTAGAGCCCCGCCGCAGCGATGGAACTCATATGGTGAAAGTGCCGAACATTGATTGTCTTGGCGAGATCCACTGCCGCACGCGTGCCACCCACGTTCGTCGAGATCTCGAGCGCAGGATCGGCCGCCAGATCGTAAACCGCCGCCAGGTGGAAGAAGTGGGTGACCTTGCCCTTGAGGCGCTTGACCTCGGCCTTCCCCAATCCCAGGTGCGGCTTCGTGATATCGCCCTCGACCGGGCGAACGCGTTCCTTCGCAGCCTCGCCCCAGAATGCCAGCAAGGCCGCCATGCGCTCGGCTGAGGCGTCCCGCATCAGCACGTGGACGACACTGCCGGGCCTTTCGAGAAGCTTGCGCACCAGGCGCTTGCCGATGAAGCCGCTCGCTCCAGTGACGAAATACTCCATCTCACGTCTCCGGCCCCCTTTTTGGAGGCTCGCCTCTAGATGTTTAGGCAGCAATGCCTAATTTTGCGACCTATTATATATGAGTGTTAAACGACGAAATGGGAGAACAACCATGGTAAAGAAGCTGAACGCATTGGCGGGCGAGGGTGGCGATAGCAGTGATCTCGTCGGTGCCATTCGGGATTCCGCAAACATGATCTGGCTTGCCGGTCTCGGCGCATTCGCCAAGGCGCAGGAAGAAGGTGGCAAACTGTTCGACGCCCTTGTGAAGGAAGGCGAGCAGGTACAAAAGCGTGCGTCCAAGTCTGCCGATCAGACTATGACCGAGATCAAAGAGCGGGCCTCGGGCACGTGGGATAAATTGGAGCAAGTTTTCGAAGATCGGGTGGCTCGCGCCCTGCACAGCTTGAATGTGCCGACAAAGAAGGATCTGGACGCGCTTTCAAAGCGTGTCGCGGAATTGACTGCGGTCGCAGAACGACTTGCGGAACACAAAGGCCGCAAGCCGTCCCGGACGGACAAATAAGGTGAAGAGCCGTGGCCCTGAAAATGGCTGCCACGGCCTTGCCTCCCGCGCCGGTTGCAGCCGTTTGAAGCGCTCGATGTGATCGGCTGCAATGCCGCTCCAGGACGAGCGGATAATGCAGAGGATTAGCCTCTGAGGACGGCCATGGGAGGGCGTCCATGAAGCGCAGGAGCATCGGAGTTGCCCTCGCGGGCGGCGGGCCATTGGGCGCGATCTATGAAATCGGCGCCCTGATGGCGCTAGATGAGGCCTTGCGCGGCGTCAGTCTCAAGGCCTGCGATGTCTATGTCGGCGTGAGTTCGGGTGCCTTCTTCGCGGCCGGTCTGGCCAACGGCGTGCCGCCGCGAAGCATGTTTCGCTTGTTCATCGAGAGTGATCTCGCCGACGATCCGTTCGAGCCGTCCGTGCTCATGCGGCCAGCACTCGCAGAATATGGCAGCCGGATCGCCGCATTGCCGCGACTGCTGGCTGCGACGCTGCGCTCACGGTCGGACGCCAAGACCTTCCCCGAAGCCTTGCAGACCCTGACAGCCGCATTGCCGACGGGCCTCTTCGACAATGCCGGCATCGGCGACTACCTGACCCGCCTTTTTTCCGACCTCGGCCGCAGCAACGACTTCAGAAAACTGCGGGCAAAGCTCTTCATCGTTGCAACGGACCTCGACAGCTGCCAAGCCGTGCCCTTCGGCGCCCAGGGCTATGATGACGTGCCGATATCGCGTGCCGTGCAGGCGAGCGCCGCTCTTCCCGGGCTCTATCCACCCGTCGAAATCAACGGCCGTCATTATGTCGACGGGGCGCTACGCAAGACGTTGCACGCATCGGTCGCCCTCGATGCAGGCGCGCGGCTTCTGTTGTGCATCAATCCGCTCGTGCCATTTGATGCCGACCTCGCCGGCCGCCCCGCATCGCTCGTCGAGGGTGGCCTGCCGGTTGTCCTGTCACAAACCTTCCGCTCGATCATCTATTCGCGCATGCAAATCGGCATGGAGCGTTATCGCCGCGATTACCCGGACGCTGACGTCTTGCTTTTCGAGCCTGCGCGCGACGACAGGGAGATGTTCTTCGCCAATCCTTTCAGCTACGCGGATCGCCGGCGGCTGTGCGAGCATGCCTATCAGCGGACCCGGGAAGACCTGCGCCGCAGGCGCCGCCAGCTAGAACCGATCCTCGCGCGCCACGGCATCATCCTCGATGCGGCCGTCCTCGGCGACAAGAACCGCACGCTCCTTCCCTCGCCGAAGGCATGCGCCAATTCGTTGGCCAACAGCATGCATGCGCTGGGCGAAACGCTTGATCGCCTCGAGGCCCTGTTGGAACCGCAAGTAGCGAGCCGGTGAGGAAGGGATGCAGGACTTGGTAGCCAGTCATGACGTCACCGGCGGGGAAGATACACACCGACCGCTGTTGAAGCCCAAGCGCCGCACGCGCGAGCGCATCCAGGAGACGGCCCTCGCCCTTTTCAATCGTTACGGCGAGCCCAGCATCACCACTGCCGCCATTGCGGCAGAGATGGGCATCAGTCACGGCAACCTCTATTACCACTACCGCTCCAAGGACAAGATCGTGGAGGATCTCTTCACGGCCTATGCCAGCGAATTCGAGCGCACGCTCGCCGCGCCGGAGAAGCGACCTCCCCACGTGGAAGACGTTTGGCTTTTCCTCCACCTCGTGTTCGAGACGATCTTCAAGTACCGCTTTCTCTATCGCGATCTCAACGAACTGCTATCGCGCCACCGCCTCATCGAGAGCCGCTTCAAGCGCATCCTGGCGCACCAGATGCGAACAGCGGAGGAGCTGCTTACGGGGCTCGTGGCTTCCGGCGAGCTTGCGGCGAACCCGGTCGAGATCGCAGCGCTCGCCGAGAACATGACAGTGGTGGCCACCTATTGGCTTTCCTACGCCTTCGCGCGCGATCCGCGCACACCCCAGAACGGCACCACCCTCGCCCACGGCGTATTTCAGGTGATGTCACTCGCCGCACCCCATCTCAGTCCCGCCGGCCGCAAGCTGTTCGATCACCTTGCGCGTCCCTACATCAAGCTTGGAGCTGCCGATCATGGCCAAGAAGCAGACTAAGTGGATCGCCTTCCCGCATGCCGATAAGGCCTACGACTATTCCGCCGCCGGTCTCAAGAAGCACTGGCACCGGTTGCATCGCGGCGATTGCGAGCCGTTTCCGGATGTCGCTGGCCTCAAGAAACTCATTAAAGAGAATCCGGAGATCGAGCCCTCTGGAAGCCTGGAGAAAGCTGCAACGTCGTTGCAGGACGCATGGCGCGCCTATCACCGCGGGGATTTCGCGGAGGCCATCGAAGGCGGCATCGCGCTCGGGCACATCGGTACGAATGCCGCAAACAAGGCGGCCAACATCTACGCCACCTACCTGGAGACGGACGCGGACCGCAAACTTGCCCTGCTGATGGAGTCCGCCAAGCGCGCGGAGGCCCTGCAGAAGACCGGTGGCTCGCTCGCCAACGCATACTACTTCCACGCCCAGGCGCTTGGTCGCTATGGGCAGGCGCTGTCGGTTGCCAAAGCTCTTGCCGAAGGGCTGGGTGGAAAAATCAAGGCGAGCCTCGACCGCACCGTGAAGCTTGCCCCCGAACACGGCGAAGCGCACATCGCACTGGGGGCCTATAACGCCGTCGTCGTTAAGCAGTTGGGCGCACTGGTTGGCAGCCTCACCTACGGCGCCAGCAAGGACGAGGCGTTGCGCCACTTCGAGCTGGCCATGAAGCTGTGCCCCACCTCGGCCATCGCGCGCATCGAATACGCGAATGGGCTCGCGATGCTGTTCGGCAAGGCCCGCATTGCCGATGCGACGCGTCTCTACGAGGAAGCTGCCGCATGCGAGCCTGCCGATGCCATGGAACGGCTGGACGTGGAACTCGCGAAGGCAGAGATCGCGGCCTGAGGGTTCAGGCGGGTGGTTTCGAAGGCAGCCGGTTGTCCTTGCGCTTTCGCCCGGCTGCCGCAGCGTTCGATGCGTCGCCGTTGGCCGTCTTTCGCGTGCGCCCACGCGGCGCTGCCTTGCGCGATGAAGATGAAGAGGAGTGCGAACCATTGGCATCGCCCGCCAGGAAGGCATTCTTGGCCGCAGCCGCTTCCTCGGCAACTTCGCCATGCTCGGCGCCAGCCATCAGCACGAAATAGAGAAGTTGATCGAACTCCGGCCTGAACCGATCGATCACGGCCTGTGGATCGGGCACCAGCGCCGCGTCTGTCATGAGCCCGAACTGAACATGGCCATTGAACGACAGGATCGACACTCCGAGGCCGATGTTCCCCGACTGCGGCACCCAGAACATGATCTGGCTGACATTGGAGCCTGCCATGTAGAGTGGGTGTTGCGGCCCGGGTACGTTCGTCATGACGGCCGAGGCGCGGCTGAGCAGCAGGTCGAAAAGCTGATCCTGCACGATCTGCGGCGCGTATCCGAGTGCCGCGAGCAGTCCCAGTGTGACGGGCGGTTCCAGCGAACTCTTCAAGGCCAACATCCGCTTGGTGACCTCGGCCAGCCTGGCGAGTGGATTGGCAATCCCCACCGGCAGCTCGACGGCGATGATGCCGAAGGCATTGCCCAGTTCCCCTTGCTGGGCCTCGCTGCGCAGATTGATGGGCACGAGCGCGCGCACCTCCACACCGTCCGTGCGGTCACCCTTTGCGGCAAGATAGTCGTGCATGGCGCCTGCCACGGATGCAAGCAGCATGTCGTTGACCGAGCAGCCGAGCACGCGGCTCACGGCTTTCACCTCCGGCAGAGGGATGGGATCGGTCCAGGCAACCCGCTTGGTGCCGCCGGGGACGCCCTTGAAACGCGTCGGCGTGTCGGTCGGCATCAGCAGCAAGTAGGCGAGCTCGGCAGCGACACCGACACCTGTCTTCAGGCTGCCAACCGGGTTCGAGGCGACAGCCAGTGCTTCCTTCCAAAGACTGCCGGACATGCGAAGCCCGCCGCGCACCGCCTCCGGAAAGGCGCGAAACAGCCACGGGCTCTCGCTCTGCTCGGAATCGTGGCCTTGCGAGAAAAGCCGCCGCGGTTGGCCGGGCATCTCGTCCGTCAGCGACAACATCACCCCGATCAGCGCTATGCCATCCGCGATCGCATGGTGCAGGCGTGCGACGACGACCGCCTTCTCGCCCTCGTAATGCTCCACGATGTGGAACTGCCAGGGTGGCCTGCGCTTATCGAGCCCCTCCGATGCCAGATGACCGACGTAGCGCTCCAGTTCCGCGCGGCCGCCCTTGCCGGGCAAACGTGTGCGCCGCATATGCCAGTTGGGGTCGAGATCCGGCACCTCGCACCAGGCATGCTCGAGGCCACTGCTCTCGATGCGCATGCGGAAGCGGGGAATGGCGATGAGGCGGTCGAGAAGCGTGGTTTCCAGGCGGTCGAGATCGACCGGCGGGTCGAGGATGAGAATGCCGGTAATGACCATCGGATTGGCCGGACGGTCCATCCGCAGCCACGTGGTATCGACCGGCGACATGCGTTCCGAAAATGGCATTCGCGCCTCCCCGGGAGCGCCGGCTCATTCCACGTCCGGCTGCGTCCCAAGCCAGAATAAATCAAGGAAACAAAGATTTGACTACTAAAGACGCTATCCGCGAACGGCTTAGATCAGAGCTGGACCGTGCCGCCACCGTCCGCAGCGGCCTTGCCAGTGACAAGAAGTCGGCTGCCCGCCGCCTGGCTCTGCGGAGCTGGCAGGCCGAGAGGCTCGCGCGTACCTATGCCGATCTGCTCGCCCATCCCCGCTACAAGGCCACCGCGACCTTCTTCCTAAGCGACCTCTATGGCCCCCGTGACCTCACCCAGCATGAAGAGGCTGTGCGGCGCCTGTTGCCGACGATGGAGAAGCTTCTGCCGGAAGCCGGGCTCGAGACGGTGGCAGACGCGATCGAGCTCAGCGCATTGTCCGAGACGCTGGATGCTGCCGTGATCGGGGCACTGGCGTCCGCGGCGGTGAACACCATCGACGCAACCGCCTACGCGAAGGCCTATGCAAGGGTCGGTCAGCGGGGCGAGCGGGAAAGGCAGATCCGGCTCATTGGCGCCCTCGGCCGCTCCCTCGACGCGCTGACCCATCATCCGCTCATCGGCGCCACGCTGTCGATGATGCGTTTGCCGGCCAAGGTGGCAGGGCTCGGGGACATGCAAAGCTTTCTCGAGCGCGGATACACTGCCTTTCGCGGCATGAATGGAGCGGAAGAATTCCTTTCGATTGTCGAGACCCGCGAATTGGCGCTTCTCGATGCTCTTATCCGGGGCGACGCATCCGAACTCGAGTTGCTGATGCGTCGGCAATGATGCATCACAGGCGGTGTGAGCCGGTGCAGCGTACAGGCGTTATGCTCCGACACGTTGCAGGGGCAATGGCGCGCAAAACCGCAATAGTATAACGATGCGTGCGATTTCTCCCCGTCCCTGGAGGCGAGCCATGAAACGATCGATCTTGAAGCCCACGCGCCGCTCGGCGCTCATGTCTGTGGCCGCCGCGGCTGCCATGCCGGCCATCGCGATCGGCGCGAAGGCCGACGTCTACCCCTCTCGGCCAATCCGCCTCATCATCGGCTATGCGCCAGGCGGTTCGGCCGACATCACCGCGCGCCTTGCCGCGCAATGGCTGCAAGAGAAGCTCGGCCAACCCGTCGTCGTCGAGAGCCGGCCTGGGGCTGCCACGAACCTTGCCACCGAAGCCGTCGTGAACGCGGCACCCGATGGCTACACGCTGCTTCTTGTTGCACCTGCCAACGCCATCAACACGACGCTGTTCGCCAAACTCAACTTCGATTTCCTGCGCGATATCGCGCCGGTGGCGGGCATCATCCGCTTCCCCAACGTGGTGGTCGTGAACAAGGAGTTGCCGATCAAGACCATCCCCGACCTCATCGCCTATGCCAAGGCGAACCCGGGCAAGCTCAATATGGCCTCGTCCGGCAATGGCTCGACCATTCACATGTCGGGCGAGCTGTTCAAGATGTTGACCGGCATCGACATGGTGCACGTGCCCTATCGCGGGGCTGCGCCTGCCATCACCGATATGATCGCCGGCCATGTGCACGTCATGTTCGACAATATCCCCACCGCTGCCGAACAGGTGAGGGGCGGCCAGCTGCGCGGCCTCGCCGTGACGAGCGAACAGCCCTCCGAGGTGCTCCCGGATCTCCCCACGGTTGCGTCGACCCTCCCCGGCTACGAGGCGAGCGCCTGGTACGGCATTGGCGCACCCAAGGCGACGCCGCGCGACGTGATTGCCAAGCTGAACCAGAGCATCAATGAGTTTCTTGCTGATGGTGCCGCCCAGAAACGGCTGAAGGATCTCGGCGCCACGACGATCGCCGGCAGCCCCGAGGACTTCGGCAAGCTCCTGGCAAACGAGACCGAGAAGTGGGGCAAGGTGGTCAAGTTCGCAGGCGCGAAGCCCGGCTGAAACGCGCGCCCCCAAAGGCAACTTCGAGAAGAGTGATTTTCCAGGGCTGTATGTGAGCCCGCGCGCGTTGACGGCCAGATCATACCTCGCCTACGGTTTCGCACCGGCCCGAGACGAGGAGAATTGCATGCCCGCCCGTTACGATGTCGTCGTGCGCAACGGCACCGTCGTCGATGGCACAGGCGGCGCGCCGCGCGAAGCCGACGTCGCGATCAACAACGGCAGCATCGCCGAAATCGGGCGCTTCGAAGGGAGTGGCAGCGAGGAAATCGATGCCAAGGGTCGGATCGTCACGCCGGGCTTCGTCGACATCCACACGCACTATGACGGCCAGGCCCTG
>JBDHTJ010000126.1:0-15946 GCA_039808585.1 Hyphomicrobiaceae bacterium
GGAGTGCGCGAAGGCAGGTAAAGACTGATAGACGTTTCCCTCTCTGGAACCCGAGGGCCGTATCCCATGAAAATCGTCGCCAACAGCCTCGTGGCCGTCATTGCCCTTTTGCACATTGGCATCATGGTCCTGGAGATGTTTTTCTGGACATCACCCTACGGCCTGAAGGCCTTCGGCATGACGGAGGCGCAGGCCCAGTCGTCCGCCATTCTTGCCGCCAACCAGGGCCTCTATAACGGCTTTCTTGCTGCGGGCCTGATCTGGGGCCTGTCCGCCAGGAAAGAGGCCACCGCAATCAAGGTGTTCTTCCTCGGCTGCGTCATCGTTGCCGGAATTTTCGGTGCCGTCACTGCCAAACCGTCTATTCTCTACATACAAGCTTTGCCTGCGGTGCTGGCGCTGTTCGCAGTCAAGCTCGCGCCGAAAGATTAGCTCCGGTTGCAGAGGGCAGTGGGTGGATTGGCGCACGCAAAGCCAAAATCTGGCAAAGCAATTCGGTGCGCGTATCGAGCGCATTGGGGTGCGCCTCGCACGCCGTCGTGAAACCCTTCTCGTTTCCCTGGCGCTTACGCTTGTGCTTGTCGTGTTGGCGGGGGCTGCACCTCTGGCGGCATTGCTGGGCTTCGCAATTGTTGTCGCGTGGGCAGGCCTGGCCGACAGAGGCGCGTCCGCTCTCGCCGGTGAAGCGGGCGATGCCCCGCGCGCCGCCAGCGAACGTCTCTGGAAGCAGCTGTTGGAAGGCTTTCCCGAGCCTGCAGTGGCACTGGGCCCCAGTGGCCACATCCTCTACGCCAACGGTGCTGCGCAGGATCTTCTGGGCGGCAGGCGTGATGGTCTTCACTTCACCTCACTGAGCCGCGACCCAAGCCTCGTCGAAGCCGTGGACCGTGCCTTGGCGAACGGCGAGAGCGCCACCGTGGAATTGCAGGAGCGTGTTCCCGTGGAGCGCCGCCGGTCGGCAACGATAGCGGCCTTGCCCACCGATAACAGCGCGCTCACCGTCCCAGCGGTTCTTGTTACCTTGCGCGACCTCACCGAGCAGGACCGCCTCGCCCGCATGCGGGCTGATTTCGTAGCCAATGCCAGTCATGAGCTGCGCACGCCGCTGGCCTCGCTCAAGGGTTTCGTCGAGACCTTGCAGGGAGCGGCCAAAGACGATCCGGCAGCGCGCGAGCGCTTCCTTGCCGTGATGAGCGAGCAGGCAGATCGCATGACGCGCCTCATCGATGACCTGCTTTCCCTAAGCCGCGTCGAGATGCGCGAACACCTGCCGCCGTCCGACCGTGTGGACGTGGGCGAGGTGCTGACCCACGTGGTGCAGTCGCTCCAGCCTCTCGCGCAGCGGTCCGAAATGGATTTGCGCCTGGCTGGTGCCGAGGCCGAGGCGCTTGTCCGCGGCGACCGCGACGAGCTTGTCCAGGTCTTCCAGAACCTGATCCAGAATGCGCTGAAGTACGGCCGTCGTGGCGGCCATGTCGAGGTCATGGTCTCTGCCCTGCAGGGCCGCGTGAAGGTAGCTGTGAAAGACGATGGGCCAGGCATTGCGCCTCAGCACCTTCCGCGCCTCACCGAGCGCTTCTACCGCACGAGCGTCGCCCAAAGCCGCGAACGGGGCGGGACGGGCCTCGGCCTCGCCATCGTCAAGCACATCCTCAACCGCCACCGGGGCGACCTCGAAATCGAGTCCAAGGTGGGCGCTGGCTCGACCTTTACCGTCGTGATGCCGACGCTACGGGCTTAAAAAACATTCGATTACATCATCTTGGTGTGTCATGTTGCTGTCTTGCGCGGTGGCTAAAAGACTTGCAAGAGCGACGGTCCTCCTCGCTCTTCGTTTGCAAGGGCCGGGGTCCGGCCGGCACGCTTCTCAAGCCACGAGTAGGTAGGCATGAACATCGCCACCCTGTCGCTGCCCGAGTTTCAGGCTCTGCCGGATGCGCAGACGCTCCAGGAAGCTGTTTCGATCCGCAAGTTGAACTTCTATTACGGCCAAGCCAAGGCCTTGAAAGAAATAACGCTTTCCCTTTACCGGAACAAGGTGACGGCCTTCATCGGGCCTTCCGGCTGCGGCAAGTCCACTCTGCTGCGTGTCTTGAACCGCATGTACGACCTTTATCCCGGCCAAAGCGCCGACGGAGAGGTGTTGTTCGACGGACAGAACATCCTGTCGAAGAAAATGGACCCCAATAATCTGCGCGCGCGCATCGGCATGGTCTTCCAGAAGCCCACGCCGTTTCCCATGTCCATTTACGAGAACATCGCTTTTGGCATCCGCCTCTATGAGAGCCTGCCGAAATCCGAGCTCGACGGACGCGTGGAACAGTCATTGCGCCGCGCAGCACTGTGGGACGAGGTGAAGGACAAGCTGCAAGCGAGCGGTATGAGCCTGTCGGGTGGCCAGCAGCAGCGCCTGTGCATTGCGCGCACGGTTGCGATTAAGTCCGAGGTGATACTTTTTGACGAGCCTTGCTCGGCATTGGATCCCATCTCGACGGCGCGCATCGAGGAACTGATCGACGAACTCAAGTCGAGCTACACCATCGTCATCGTCACGCACAACATGCAGCAGGCGGCGCGGGTGTCGGATTTCACGGCCTTTATGTACCTGGGTGAGCTTATCGAGTTCGACGTCACCCAGAATATCTTCACCTCGCCCGCCCAGCAGCGCACGCAAGACTACATCACCGGCCGCTTCGGCTGAAGCAAAGGGACAGCAGGCGATGCAAGACCATACCGTTAAGGCCTTCGACAGCGAGCTTCAGCTCCTGGACAAGAAGGTGGCCCAGATGGGCGGGCTGGCCGAGAAACTGCTGGCGCAGAGCTTTGACGCCCTTTCCCGCCGCGACCCCCAACTGGCGGAAGGCGCCGTTGCGAGCGACCGTTCGATCGATGCGCTGGAGCGCGAGCTGCAGGAAAGCAGCATCGTGCTCATTGCGCGCCGCCAGCCCGTGGCCACTGATCTGCGCCACATCATGACGGTGCTGAAGATCGCCGGCGATCTGGAGCGTATTGGCGACCTCGCCAAGAACATCGCCAAGCGCGCTCTCGCGGTTTCGGGCGAGAACCACCCCAAGAGCCTGATGACCGGCCTCAAGCACATGACGGATCTGGCCCTGGGCCAGCTCAAGGACGTCCTCGACAGCTACATCGAGCGCAACGCCGACAAGGCCATGGCCGTGTGGCGGAACGACGAGAAGATCGATGCCATGTACAATTCGCTCTTCCGCGAGCTGCTCACGTACATGATGGAGGACCCGCGTAACATCGGCCTCTGCACGCATCTGCTGTTTGGCGCCAAGAACATCGAACGCATCGGCGATCACACCACCAATATCGCCGAGAACGTCTACTACCTGGTGCACGGCCGCGCCATCAGCGATGATCGTCCCAAGGGCGACGACACTGCATCCACCCTGGTCAGATAGCCCACAGATGACGATGCAGCTGTCGTCCACCCGTACCGAGATGCTCCCGCGCATCCTCGTTGTCGAGGACGAGGCGCCCCTTTCTGAGTTGCTGCGCTACAATCTCGAGAGCCACAACTACCGCGTCACCGTCGCCGCGAGCGGCGAGGAAGCCGAACTGCTTCTCAATGAGGATCAATACGACCTCATCCTGCTCGATTGGATGCTTCCGGGCCTCTCCGGCATCGAGCTTTGCCGCCGCATCAGGCGCGCCGACACGACACGGGGCGTCCCCGTGCTCATGCTCACGGCGCGTGGCGAGGAAAGTGACCGCGTGCGTGGCCTCTCGATCGGCGCCGACGACTATGTGGTGAAGCCGTTCTCGGTTCCGGAAGTGCTGGCGCGCGTGAAAGCGCTGCTGCGACGCGCCTCGCCTGACCGCATCGCCGATGTCCTCAAGGCCGGCGACATCAGTCTCGATCGCAACGCCCATCGGGTCATGCGCCGCGAGCGCGAGGTGCGCATGGGCCCCACAGAGTTCCGGTTGCTCTCCTTCTTCATGGAGAACGTGGGCCGCGTGCTGTCGCGCCAGCAGCTGCTCGACGGCGTTTGGGGGCGCGACGCCTTCATCGACGGCCGCACGGTGGATGTCCACGTCGGCCGCCTGCGCAAGGCGCTGGTGCGCGGCAACGATCGCGATCCCATCCGTACCGTACGTGGTGCCGGCTACGTCTTCGAGAGCCTCACTGGCTGAAAAGCCACTCGAAAGATTCGAATGTCACGGCAACATGAGATCCCCAAGATTCACAAGTTGTACAGCAACGTGTGACGGTGTGAGCACACCGCACCTCGCACCCGCCGCGAATTGAGTCGCCGCGCTTGAGGTGCCCTTTAAGCAAATGGTAATCTCTTCCCGTGGCCGCGGCTGAACCTGCATGTGTCCGTCACAGTGTATTGCAGGCGTCCCAGTGTACCGCGAGCAGTCTTTCCTCAGTAGACGCGTAGGGCCGAAGCCCTTGTAAGCAAGAGTAAAAGGCGCGCTGTCGCGTGCCCGAATTTACCTGGTTCGCGTCACTGTTCGCGTTTGGGGCCGTTGCCCCGATCCCAAGTCCTGCGTCCAGTCTTCAGTTCTCAAGTTGCGTCAGTCGTCGGCTCGTCCGGCGCTCGCGTTTGTACGGCAGCACCCCTGCTTCCGTCACGCTGCGCTGTTGTCAAGCCGTTAGGGCGGATTCTCGCTGCGTATCGCGGTGTCTCGCTGTTCAACAGTGGGAGAACCCAGGGTATGACCTGGAACGATGAGCGCGTTGACCTTTTGAAGAAGCTTTGGTCGGACGGTTTGAGCGCCAGCCAGATTGCCGGACGCCTCGGCGGCGTCACACGCAACGCGGTGATCGGCAAGGTGCACAGGCTTGGCCTGTCGGGCCGCGCCACGACGTCTCGGATGAAATCGCATCGCCCGCGCACAAGGCCGCAGGCAAATCCGGGAGTCGCCGCAAAGCGCCTCATGAAGCCGCGCTTCACCGCCAACGTCGGCAATCCGGCATTGCGCAATCTTTATCTCGGCGATAGCGAGCCTTATACGCCGCCGGCCGAGGAGATCGAAATCCCGCTCAAGGAGCGCAAGTATATCCAGACGCTCACCGAGAGCTGCTGCCGCTGGCCCATCGGCGATCCGCAGCAGGCCGACTTCCACTTCTGTGGAAAGAAGAAGGTGAACGGACTTCCCTATTGCGAACTGCACGCGCGCCGTGCTTTCCAGCCTCCGCAGCCTCGCCGCCGCGAGCGCGAGGTTTCAGTGCCCGCGCTGACCGCTGCGGCCCGCACACCGGAGCAGGCCATGGCCGATGACTCCGGAGACGGCCCGGAGGGCAACGAGAAGATCACAGCTTGAGGGGCTGCGCCGCTTCGCGCTGGCGCAGCACATGCGGGGAGGAAGGCCGGGCAGCGCTGGGGGGCGCCGTCCGGCCTTCTGCCGTCTTGTATAGCGTTATCTGGCTGGCGAGCCTCAGGCGGCGAGCGCGGAACGGTCGATTACGACGCGGTTGCGCCCGCCATTCTTGGCTTCGTAGAGCTTCTCGTCCGCCCGCTTGACCAGGCTTTCCGGCGTGTCGTTCGAGAGGCATTGTGCGATGCCGAACGACGCCGTGACAGCCTCCAGCACCTCGCCGCTCTCGATCAGCGGGATCTTGCGCGAGGCAAGGTCCAGCCGCATCCGCTCGCAGACGCGAGCCGCCGTCTTCATGTCCGAGCGGGTGAGGATGATGGCGAACTCCTCGCCACCGTAGCGCGCGATCGTATCGCCCGTCCGCACATTCTCGCCAAGGATACCGGCGAACGCTTTCAGCACGTCATCGCCCACGGGATGCCCGTACTTGTCGTTCAGCTTCTTGAAGTGATCGAGGTCGCACATCACGAGGCAGAGGGGCGTCCTCAAGGCTTTCACATCTGCAACCGCCTGCGCCAGCGCCGTATCGAAGCCGCGCCGGTTGGCAACCGAGGTCAGCGGATCACGCAGGCTCACTTCCTCGGCCTCGGCGACCTTGAAGCGCAGCGCCTCCACCTGGCACTGCGACTGCTCCAGCCGCGAGCGCAGCTCGCTCTGCTCCTGCTGCATCTTGGCGTTCTCGGACACCAGGAACTTGATCACCAGCCGCACTTGCTCCGGATCGCTGAGCTTCGGCAGCTTCTTGTCCTCCTCGGCAAGGGTATTGGAGAAGCGGTCGCCGGCGTCCATCTGCTGGCGTATGACCTTGAGAAGGGCTGCTGCCTCGTTGAAAAGGCGCAGGCTGTTCTCATGCAGCGTGTCCGGGTCGAGCCCGCTGGCTACGACCTGATTGGGGATCGCACCCGTTTTCTTGGCTTCTCCCGTCACGGGGACGGTCCGGAATACATGAAATGCAATGGCAGCCCCGCCCAGCAGAATACTGCCAAGCGTGATCAGCAGGAGATAAGTCTCCAAGGAAAGCTCCGACATAATACGCACCACGAACGCGAAGGCAGGGTTGTACGCGCAGATCCGCCACCGGCGGCCGCTCGCACGCAATTTCCGACAAGCTTGATCTTACCTATGATTGGCTGCCGTCCCGTTAATCGGCCGGGCGACGGCGCAAGTTTCTGTTGCCATTGACAGAGGGGGGCTATGGCCACATAAGGGAAGAATGAGCATGAAAACCGACATCCAGGGAATGGCCGGCAAGCGACGTGCCCGCATTGCGCCCATGAAGCGGCTGCGATGACGCACGGGGTCGTGCCAGTTCATCCGCGCCGCGCCCGTTGCGCGGCTTTTTTGTTTCCGAACCATCCGGATCTCTGAAAATGTCCAATTCACCTTTTGTACTGGGAAGCAATCCATCCGCTGCCGTCATGTCCACCTATGGCCGGCAGAATGTCGTGTTCGAGCGCGGCGAGGGCTCGTGGATCATTTCCACCACTGGCGAGCGCTACCTGGATTTCGCCAGCGGTGTCGCCGTCAATGCCCTTGGCCACGCGCATCCCAAACTCATCACCGCCCTGACCGAGCAGGCGCACAAACTGTGGCACTGCTCCAATCTGTATCGCGTGGCCGGACAGGAGCGTCTTGCCGAGCGCCTGTGTGCCAACACTTTCGCCGAGCGGGTGTTTTTCTGTAACTCGGGGGCCGAGGCGTGCGAGGGCGCCATCAAGGTTGCCCGCCGTTACCATTTTGCAAATGGTAACCCCGAGCGCTGGCGGCTCATCACATTCAAGGGCGCATTCCACGGCCGCACGCTGGCCACCATCGCCTCGGCCGGCAATCCCAAGCACCTGGAGGGCTTCGGCAAGCCCGCAGACGGTTTCGACCTTGTCCCCTTCGGAGACCTGGAGGCGGTGGAGAAAGCGATCGGCCCCGAGACGGCCGGCATCATGCTGGAGCCAATCCAGGGTGAAGGCGGGGTGCATGTGGCGCCGCCGGGCTTTCTCAAGGGCCTGCGCGAGCTGTGCGACAAGCACGGTATCCTGCTCGTCTTGGATGAGGTGCAGTCGGGCATGGGCCGCACCGGCAAGCTGTTCGCCCACGAGTGGGCAGACATCAAGCCGGACGTCATGGCCTCCGCCAAGGGCATCGGCGGCGGTTTCCCGCTCGGCGCCTTCATGGCCACCGCCGAGGCGGCGAAGGGCATGGTGCCGGGCACCCACGGCTCCACCTACGGCGGCAATCCGCTTGCTATGGCAGTCGGCAATGCGGTTCTGGAGGCGGTCCTCGAGCCGGGCTTCCTCGAGCATGTCGAGGCGATGGGTCTGCGCCTCAAGCAGGAGCTGGCCCGGGTGAAGGACGAGTTCCCCGGCACCGTAGAGGAGGTGCGCGGCCAGGGCCTGCTCGCCGGCATCAAGGTTTCGATGCCCGTTGGCGATCTCGTCGCCGCTTGCACGACCGAGCATCTCCTCACCGTCTCGGCCGGTGACAACACGCTGCGTCTTCTTGCGCCGCTCAACGTCAGCGAGGCCGAGATCTCCGAGGCGACGGCCCGGCTCTCGCGCGCCCTGCGAAAGCTCACCGCTAAGACCTGAACACCGTTATCGCTCGCAGAAGGCGCGCGCTCACCATGGCTGCCAAACCAAACCTGAAGCTGCTGCCGCGGCATTTCCTCGATATCGACCGCGTCGATGCGCTCACCTTGCGGCGCATCGTCGACATGGGCCACGCCATGAAGAAGGCCGGCAAGCGCGTGCCGGCCAAGCTTCGCCCCGATGGCATCGCCGACAGCGTGCTCATGATGATCTTCGAGAAGCCTTCCACCCGCACGCGTGTGTCCTTCGACCTCGCCATGCGGCAGCTGGGCGGCGGCACCTTGTCCCTGAACCACAACGACTTGCAAATAGGGCGTGGCGAGCCCATCTCTGACACTGCGAAGGTGCTCTCGCGCTATGTCGATGCCATCATGCTGCGCGCCAACAAGCACGAGACACTGCTCGAACTTGCCGCCCACGCCACCGTGCCCGTCATCAACGGTCTCACGGACAAGACGCACCCCTGCCAGATCGTCGCCGACATCATGACGTTCGAGGAGGTGAAGGGCTCGATCAAGGGGCGCAAGGTCGCCTGGGCCGGTGACGGCAACAACGTTGCCGCATCCTGGATCCATGCCGCCGCCCGTCTCGAGTTCAACCTGACGCTGGCCTGCCCGCCGCAGCTCAATCCCGAGAATGCGGTGCTGGAGTGGGCCAAGCGCGAGGGCGCCGACATCGAGCTCACCGACGATCCGGTGGAGGCGGTGCGCGGGGCCGACTGCGTGGTCACCGACACATGGGTTTCCATGGGCCAGGAGGATGCGCCCCGCAGAAAGCAGTTGCTTGGCCCCTACGCGGTGGACCAGGCATTGATGAAACAGGCGGCGGACGATGCAATCTTCATGCATTGCCTTCCCGCCTATCGCGGTCACGAGGTGTCTGCGGCCGTTATCGACGGTCCACAGTCGGTGGTTTGGGACGAGGCCGAGAACCGGCTGCACGCCCAGAAAGCAATCCTGGCTTGGTGCCTCGGAGTGGATTGATGCAGGATTGTTCCTGCATTTGCAGGAGCAATGCATATGGCGAATTCGAGCGGCTCATCACCTTCCGGTCCCAGCGAGCGTGCCCCTAACGCGCTCATGGGAGACGATCTTGTTCTTCCCTTCCGCACTGTCAGGTCCGACCTCATCGGCCGCGTCGTGCGGCTGGGCCCCCTCGTCGACGACGTCCTCAAGCGGCACGCCTATCCTGAGCCCGTAAGCCATCTGCTGGGCGAGGCGCTTGCCCTCACTGCAATGCTGGGCAGCGCGCTGAAGAGCGAGGGCAAGTTCATCTTGCAGACGAAGACGGACGGGGCCTTGAACTTCCTCGTCACGGATTTCGTGTCCCCCGGCCAGATGCGCGGCTATGTGTCTTTCAAGAAGGACCATCCCAATCTCACCGCCGCACAGGGCCGCGGCAACCAGGGCGCGCTCATCGGCTCCGGACACGTTGCCATGACCATCGATCCCACCGGTGACACCAACACCTACCAGGGCATCGTTGCGGTGGATCACGAACCGCTCGTCACCGTCGCGGAGAACTATTTCCGCCAGTCCGAGCAGCTGCCGACGTTCATCCGCCTCGCTGTCGCCCAGCATTACGAGCGCGGTCTCGGCGCTCACTGGCGTGCGGGCGGCATCCTGCTTCAGAAGCTCCCGCGCGAAGGCGGCGAGCGGTCGCTGAAGGAGGGCGAGGACCACGATCTGAGCCTTGATGGTGAGGATGACGAGAACTGGACGCGCGCCCGGCATCTCGCTTCGACCGTGGAGGACCACGAGTTGATCGATCCGTCGCTATCGCCCGAGCGGCTGCTTTATCGTCTGTTCCACGAGGAAGGTGTTCGCGTCTTCGACCCCACACCTCTCGTGGCCCAGTGCCGCTGCTCGCGCGATCGCATACAGCTCTACCTCGACAGGTTCGGAGCCGAAGAGTTGGCCGACTTGCGCGAGGCCGATGGCGGCGTCACCGTTACGTGCGAGTTCTGCTCGCGGCAGTACAAGTTTGCCGACAGCGAGCTACCCTGAGCGGCTGCCTGGAATGCTGTCAGAACGGCGTCGTGCGCACGGCAGGTTCTGCCACCACGAACACCTCTTCACGGTTCCACCATCCGCCGCCCAGCGCCTGGAACAGCGCCACGGTATCGGCAAGCCGCAGCGCCTCGGCCTGCACCCGCGCCAGCGATGTCTGCAAGTAGGCGTTCTGCGCGTTGAGCAGCAGTGGCAGGCTTGACTGGCCTTGCGAGACTTGCGCCCGCACCAGGTCGATGCTGTGCGACGCAGAGCGCTCGGCCGCCCGCGCATCCCGCACCAGCCTGTCGTCCGCCTGCAGCGCCCGCAGCGCATCCGCCACATTCTGGAAGGCCTGCAGAACCGTCGAACGGTATTGCTCTGCCGCCTGTACCCAGGCTGCTTCCGCCTGCATCTGCCGTGCCCGCAGCGTGCCGCCGTTGAAGATCGGCTGCGTCACGTTACCGGCGATGGTCCAGAAGCCCGTGCCCGTGGTGAACAGGCGCTCCATCGCGTCGGCCGTACTGCCGACGTTGCCCGACAGTGTGATCTGCGGCAGCCGGTTCGAAATGGCGACGCCGATCTGCGCGTTCTGCGCATGCACGAAGGCTTCTGCCGCGCGCACGTCGGGCCGCTGGCGCACGAAATCGGCCGGCAGGCTCAATGGCACCTTCCGTGGCAGCTTGAAGCCCGAAAGGCGGAACGAAGCGGCGATGTGATCGGCCGGGAAGCGCCCTGTAAGCGTTGCGAGCAAATGCCGTTGCTGGGCAAGCTGCTTCTCGAGCGGTGGCAGCAGCAGGCGGGCCTGTGCAAGCGCAGTCTCCTGCGCGACGACGTCGCTGAGCGCGATCTGCCCCGCATCGCTCTGCCGACGCAGCAACTCGAGCTGCTGCTGCTGGATGGCGATCACGCGTCGCGTCGCGTCGATCTGGCCCCGAAGGCTCGCTTCCTGGATGGCCGCGAGCGCGATGTTGGACGTCAGCGTCAGATACACCGCCTCGCGCTGGAACAACTGCTGCTCGGTCAGCGCCTGCGCGGATTCCAGCGCGCGCCTGTTGCCGCCCCAGATGTCGAGCACGTAGCTCACAGTGAGCTGCGCCGTGTGCAGGCTGTAAAGATCGGCGCCTGATGCGGCATTGGAGGCGAGCGCGGCGGAGGGCGTCTGCTGCCGCGCCGCATCGAAGCTTCCCGCAAGCGTGGGAAACAGGCCGCCCCGCACAGCAAGGGCATTCGCCTGCGCCACACGGATGCCGGCCTCGGCAGCCTTGAGGTCGGGATTATTGGCGATGCCGTCGTCGATCAGCTGATTGAGGTGCTTGGAACCGAACAGGCTCCACCAGCGCCCCGAGAGTTCGGCACCATACTTCGCGGATTTGCCAGCCGAGCGACCGGTGCCGTCCGGCAGGTAGCCGGAAACGACAGGCGCCTTCGGCTCGACGAAGTCCGGACCAACCGCGCAGCCGCCTGCAAGCAGGACGCAGGCCAAGGCGCAGATGTTAAGTGCGCAGATGCTGGTGATGTTCTTCACGAGGGCGGAAGTCCGCAGAGGTGTCCCGACACGACCCAACGCACTTCTTCGATCCCATGCGCGACACGCGAGGCTGCCAATGCTGGGGTTGCGCACAGCTTTTCAACGACCGAGTAAAGGCGGATTCGCAGCAAAAAGACGAGATATTTCCATACGCAAAGCCCCCCGCAGGTCAACCGAACCACAGGTGGCACCTACTATCAGATGATCCAGCGGCAGGCTGTGGCGTTCGCGCCACGTCCCAGCGAACGCGCCATGCCTTGTCAGGTGCTGTCAGGATGCAGCGTCGGGCGGCGTGGCGGCATGCGCGCGTCAGACCCGGGCAAGGCGATCCGCCTACTGTTCCGGCTATCGACAATGGCATCAGCAGTGGAGGTTTCCATCGCTACGCACACCGCACTCCGCTTTGTGCCGGATACTGACCTTGCACAGCAGCCGGCTCTCTTGCCGGCTGGTCTCGCGAACATCGCGACCGCACTTTACCGCGGCGTCCCGGTGCAGGATATCGAGGCCCCGCTGGTCGCGCGGCTTGCCGCCAACCCTTTCGACGCCGGCGCCCTGCACGACATAGCGACGCTCGTCGGCTTGCTCGGCATCGAGCACAAGGCCCTGCACATCCAGCAGCAGGCCCTGCAGCTGACCCGCGTCTTCCGGCGCGAGGCGCAGGGCACAGGGGTGCCGCTACGCCTGCTGATGTTCGCGGTGCCGGGCAACTTCATGGCCAACACACCTGTCGAGTTCCTGCTGGAAGGCGCACCGGTGCAACTCGACATCGTCTACCTGATGCCGAACGAGCCCATCCCTGCCAATTTGCCGGAGCACGACGTCGTACTGGTTGGTATCGCAGAGGCAGAGGAAACGGCCCCTCTCCTGCTGCAACTCGGCGTCAAGCTCGCAACCTGGCCGAAGCCTGTGCTGAACATGCCGGGCCGCATCCTCGATACGGGCCGCGAGAGGCTGCACGAAATCATTCGCGCGCTGCCGGGCGTGACCATTCCGCCGACACAGCGCGCCAGCCGCGAGACGCTCGTCGCTTACGCGTGGTCTGCACGTGGTGCCGAAACGCTTCTCTCGCAGGGGCAGCTGCCGATCGTGATCAGGCCCCGCGGCACCCATGCGGGCGAGGGGCTGGAGCGCGTAGACAGCCGTGAGCAACTCCTGGCCTATCTCGCCAAGCACCCGGAAGAGCAGTTCTTCATTTCGCCGTTTGTCGACTACGCGAGCCCGGACGGCGCCTATCGCAAGTACCGTGTTGCGGTCATCGGCGGGCAATTCTTCCTCTGCCACATGGCCATCTCCAGCCACTGGATGGTGCACTATCTCAATGCAGGCATGGCGGAAGATGCGGAGAAGCGCGCCGAGGAGGCGGAAGCAATGGCGACTTTCGCTGCCTCCTTTGGCAGGCGGCATGCAGGCGCCTTGCAGGCCATCGCCGATACGCTCGGCCTCGACTACGTCGCCCTCGACTGTGCCGAGATGCGGGACGGCAGCCTGCTGGTGTTCGAGGCCGGAACCGCCATGATCGTGCACCGCATGGATCCGCCGGATCTCTTCCCCTACAAGCAGGTGGCGATGGCGCAGGTGTGTGATGCGTTCGTATCGCTGTTGCGCGACAACGCCAGCCGATAAGCGCAAAAGCTCGCCCAGAAATGAAGAAGGCCGCGCTCGAGTGCACGGCCTCTTCGATCGAAGGCGCGATTGCCTTACTGGAAGAGCTTGAGGATCGCCTGGCTCGACTGGTTGGCGATCGAGAGCGACTGGACGCCCAGCGATTGCTTCGTCTGCAGGGCCTGCAGCTTCGTCGATTCCTCGTTCATGTCGGCGTCGACCAGGTTGCTGACGCCGGTTTCGACCGTCATCATGAGGTCGGAGACGAATGATTTCTGCAGGTCGATGCGCGACTTGACAGAGCCGAGAGACGTTGCCGACGACGTGAGCTTCACGAGCGTCGTGTCCACCGCAGAAATGTAGCCGTCGAGATCGGCGAGATCTGCAGCGCTATCGGTCAATGCCTTGATGTCGAGGGTTGCGATTGTGTAGGTGCTGCCGGAAACTGCGGTCTGCTGCTTGTCGAGCAGGCCAACCTTTGCCGAGGCCGTAGTATTCGCATCATAGAGCGCTGTCGTGTCGCCAGTCGCGACGGTCAGCAAATTGAAGCTGATCGTGCCAACCGTCACCGAGTTCGTGCTGTCGCGGGAGAACGACGACACGATGGCCTTGGTGATGTCGGTGCCGGCTGTGGAATCGATCTTCAGCCAGTTCTGGCCGGAGAAGCTGGCGCTATCGGCGGTGCTCTGCAACTGGTTTTGGAGTGCAGTGATGTCGCTCTGGATCTTGGTGCGGTCGACGCCCGGCTCGCGGGCTGCAACGAGCTTCTGCTTGACCTGATCCATCAGCTTGATGGCGTTGTTGACGGCCGTGTAAGCCACGTCAGCAGTTGCGGAGCCAAGGCCCAGCGCGTCCTTGACCGCAGAGAGCGCTCCGTTGTCCGAGCGCATCGTGGTCGCGATCGACCAGTAAGCGGCGTTATCTTGTGCGCTGGCGACCCTGTAGCCCGTCGAGATGCGGCTCTGGGTCTGAACCATTTCCTTCTGGGTCATGGTCAGCGACTGCAACGCTGAATTCGCTGCAATGTTTGTGTTGATACTGCTCATGACGTTGCTCCCGGCGTATGGCGAGTCAGCTGCATTCCCCAACCCTAATCAAGGTCTCTTACTGAAAGTTTAACGCGCGTGCAGAACTGACACAGACTGAGATGAATGCCGAAAATCTTCCGGCTTGTTGCGCTGTCGGAGACGCAATTGGGCTTGTTCCAAACGCAACCCATACTGCCGGTACCCTTCAACGGGCCCGGGCAAGGTTCCTGTGCAAAAGAACGGGCCCATCCCCGATCGCGATTGATTTGCCGGGTCCGATACGCAAGCCGAATCACTTAGTTGATTATAGGCGCATGGTCGCGCACCGTCTGCGCCGGCAAGGTCTCCGGCCAGAATAATTGCACCGGCTGCCCGCGATGCCGCAGCGCCATGAAAAAGAGAAAGGGCCGCGCTTGTGGCGCGGCCCCTTCTGAAAGCCTTTGAGGACGAGCGTCTGTATTACTGGAAGAGACGCAGGATCGCCTGGCTGGACTGGTTGGCGATCGACAGCGACTGGATGCCCAGCGACTGCTTGGTCTGCAGAGCCTGCAGCTTCGTGGATTCCTCGTTCATGTCGGCGTCTACGAGACCCGAAACGCCCGTATCAACCGCCGTCATCAGGTCGGAGATGAAGGACTTCTGCAGGTCGATGCGCGACTTGACCGAACCGAAGTTGGTGGCTGCGCTCGTCATCTTCAAGATCGTGTCGTCGACCTTGGAGATGTAGCTGTCGAGGTCGCCGAGATCGGCGGCGCTGTCGGTGAGCGCCTTGATGTCGAGCGTGGCGATCGTGTAGGTGGAGCCCGAAGCGGCGGTCTGCTGCTTGTCCAGCAGGCCGGCCTTGGCGCTCGCCGTGCTGTTGGCGTCATAGAGCGCCGTCGTATCACCGCTCGATGCCGTGTAGAGCGCAACCGAGATGGTGCCCGTGGTGACGGCGTTGGCGCTGTCACGCGAGAACGACGACACGATGGCCTTGGTGATGTCGGTGCCGGCGGTGGAGTCGATCTTCAGCCAGTTCTGGCCGGAGAAGCTGGCGCTGTCGGCCGTGCTCTGCAGCTGGTTCTGGAGGGCAGTGATGTCGCTCTGGATCTTGGTGCGGTCAACGCCGGGCTCGCGGGCAGCGACGAGCTTCTGCTTGATCTGGTCGAGCAGCTTGATGCCGTTGTTGATGGCGGTGTAGGCGACGTCTGCCGTCGCGGAGCCGAGGCCGAGGGCGTCCTTGACGGTCGAGAGCGCGCCGTTGTCCGAGCGCATGGTCGTCGCGATCGACCAGTAGGCGGCGTTGTCCTGAGCCGTGGCAACGCGATAGCCGCTCGCAATGTGATTCTGGGTCTTGATCATGTCCCGCTGAGTCGCGGTCAAGGCCTGCAGCGCCGAATTGGCTGCAATGTTGGTATTGATACTGCTCATATACACCTCCAGCAGGAGTACGGGCTCGAACTTGAAACCGGGTCTTAGCCCGTTGGCAGCAAAGGCGTTATGCCTTGGAGCCCCGTCCACACGCTCCATCTGCCTTGGTGGTATTAATTAGACTAGAAGTCTTGATAGTTGCTTAACGGCCACGAAACCATTGCAACACGAAATCGAGGACGATTTGGATCTGGACAATAAGTCGAGCAAAAATCCGATTCGATGGGGCGTGCACGGGGTTATGCCAGCCGCGCAGTTTTGTTGCTGTAAATGACTATAGATTTCAGGTGCATGCGCGATTGATATGAATGACCCGCTTATGGAATCACTCGGCATCGTTCCAGGAGAAATCGGGTCCACAGCACGGCACGAACCGCAGCACCGTCTTGCCGATCCTGATGCGGTCGTTGGCCTTGAGTTCAGTAGGCACCAGCACCGGCTTGTCGCCGAGCC